>JAOPWV010000173.1 GCA_025965475.1 Frankiales bacterium
CGGCCGGTGGCGCGGGAGCCGGAGCGGGACCCGGCGCGCGGCGGCGTGCCCGAGGGGCCACGCGACGGCGTCCGGCCACGGGGACCGGTGCCCCCCGCCGGTCCCGGCAGGAACCGGCCGAGCAGCAGCCGGGGGCGCGCGGCCAGGGCCTGTGGGGCGCCCGGCTCGAGCCGGGCCAGCGACAGGAGCAGCCCGACGGCGAACAGGGTCGAGACCATCGCCGAGCCGCCGAACGAGACGAGGGGCAGCGGGATACCGGTGATCGGGACCAGTCCGACGACCGCGCCCATGTTGATGACGGCCTGGACCGACAGCCACGCGGTGACCCCGCTCGCCGCCAGGCGGGCGAACGGGTCGGTGGACCGCTTGGCCACCCGGACGCCGGCGTACGTCAACGTCGCGAAGAGCAGCAGGACGGTCAGCGTCCCGAGCAGGCCGAGCTCCTCCCCGATGATGGCGAAGATGAAGTCGGTGTGCGCGTTGGGCAGGCCGCCGGCCCACTTCTCCCGGCTGGCCCCGAGCCCGAGCCCGAACCAGCCGCCGGAGGACAGCGCGTAGAGCCCCTGGACCGCCTGGTAGCCGCCGCCCTGCGCGTCGTTGAACGGGTGCAGGAACGAGGTCAGCCGCGCGACGCGGTACGGCTCGATGACCGCCAGCAGGGTCGCCAGCGAGATGAGGACGCCGACGAAGGCGCCGAAGTAACGCGCCGGCGTGCCGACGACCCAGAGCAGGGCGACGACGACCGACAGGGTGGCCAGCGTCGTGCCCATGTCCGGCTCGAGCATGATCAGCGCGCAGATCACGGTCGTCACGGGCAGCAGCGGCACGAACAGATGCTTCCAGTCGTGCAGCAGCTTGCGCTTGCGCACCAGCAGGTCGGCACCCCACAGCAGCAACGCGAGCTTGGCGATCTCACTGGGCTGCAGGTTGAAGTTGCCGGGCAGCGGGATCCACCGGGTTCCGCCGTCGACGTGCAGGCCGACGCCCGGCACGAGCACGAGCACGAGCAGGAACAGGGCCGCCAGGAGCAGCGGGTAGCCGAGCATCCGCCAGAACCGGATCGGCATCCGGGACGCGAACCACATCGCGGGCAGGCCGAGGGCGATGTAGATCGCCTGCTTCATGGCCATGGAGTACGACGAGCCGGTGACGGCGTAGGACCGCACGCTGGAGGCCGAGAACACCATCACCAGCCCGAGCACGAGCAGGGCCGCCGTGCTCGCGAGGACCAGGTAGTACGACGCCAGGGGGCGGTGCAGCGCCGGGACGCGCGTCGTCCTGTCGACTCCGGCCGCGTCGCCGGTCCCGGTCGCGCCGGCTCCGGTGCGCTGGCGCGGCACCCGCGGGCGGTCCGCCGGCACCGACGTCATCCTCGGGCCAGTGCCGCGAACAGGTCGCCGCGCTGCTTGTAGTCGCTGAAGCAGTCCATGGACGCGGCGGCCGGCGCGAGCAGCACCGTGTCGCCGGGCTGCGCGAGCCGGCGCGCGGCAGCAACGACCTCGGACATGGCCTCAGTGTCGAGCCGGGTCACCTCGACGACCGGGACATCCGGCGCGTGTCGCACCAGCGCCTCACGCAACAGTTCCCTGTCCTCGCCGAGCAGAACGGCGGCGGCGAGGTGAGGCGCCGCGTCCCGGACGAGGTCGTCGACCGCGGCGCCCTTGAGCAGCCCCCCGGCGATCCAGACGATCCGGTCGTACGACGCGAGGCTGGCGGCCGCGGCGTGCGGATTGGTCGCCTTGCTGTCGTCGACCCAGGTGACGCCGTCCACCGTGGCGACGAGTTCGTTGCGGTGCGGGTCGGCGGTGAACGTGCGCAGACCGGTGCGGACGGCGTCGGCGGGGACGCCGTAGGCGCGGGCCAGCGCAGCGGCGGCGAGGGCGTTGGCGACGTTGTGCCCGCCGGTCACGGTGAGGTCGGCCAGGCAGGCCAGCTCGGTCGCCTCACCCGGGACGTCCGGGAAAGCCCGGTCGACCAGCAGGTCCTCGACCACGCCCAGCTCGCCGGGGCGCGGCGTCCGCAGCGTGAACGCGACCCGCCGACCCTTCGCGCGACTGAGCAGCGTGCGGCTGACCTCGTCGTCCGCATTGCCGATGCTGGTGGTGCCGGCCCAGATGAGCGACTTGGCGGTGGCGTACGCACCCAGGGACCCGTGCCAGTCGAGATGGTCGGGCGCCAGGTTGAGGATCGCCGCGGCGACCGGCTGCACGGACGACGACCAGTGCAGCTGGAAGCTGGACAGCTCCACCGCCAGGACGTCGTACGGCGGATCGGCGAGGACCGCGTCCAGCAGCGGCAGCCCGACGTTGCCCGCAGCGACGGTGCGGTGCCCGGCCGCGGTCAGGATCGAGGCCAGCATCTTCACCGTCGTGGTCTTGCCGTTGGTCCCGGTCACCGCGAGCCAGGGCGCGGCGTTCTCGCCGCGCAGGCGCCAGGCCAGTTCCACCTCGCCGTACACCTCGATGCCGCGGGCGCGGGCGGCGACCAGCAGGGGCGCGTCCGGCCGCCAGCCGGGGCTCGTGACGACGAGCTCGGTGCCGTCGGGCGGGCTGTCGAGGTCGACGACGTCGAAGCCGTCCAGCGTGCCGTCGGCATCCACCACGGTCACGTGGGCGCCGCGGGCGTGCAGGGCGCGGGCCACGGCGGCACCGGAGACCCCGGCACCGGCAACTACGGTCCGCCGGCCCTCGAAGGACTGCATCAGGCGGTCGGACCGGCGGAGATGAACTCGGCGTAGAACACACCGAGCCCGAACGCGACGGCGAGCCCGGCGATGATCCAGAACCGCACGATGACGGTGTTCTCGACCCAGCCCGCCAGCTCGAAGTGGTGATGGATCGGCGCCATGTTGAACACGCGTTTCTTCGTCAGCTTGAACACCCCGACCTGAAGGATGACCGAGATCGTCTCCACCACGAACAGCCCGCCGAGCACGACGAGCAGCAGTTCGGTCCGCGTGACGACGGCGATGCCGGCCAGCAGACCGCCCAGGGCCAGCGAGCCGGTGTCCCCCATGAAGATCTTGGCGGGCGACGCGTTCCACCACAGGAAGCCGAAACAGGCCCCCATCGCGGCGGCGGCCACCAGGGCGACGTCGAGCGGGTCCCGGACGCTGTAACAGGAGCCGTGGCCCATCCCGACGCGGGTGCAGGCGTTGCCGAACTGCCAGAAGGCGATCACGACGTACGACGCCAGGACCATCACGCTCGCGCCGCTCGCGAGACCGTCGAGCCCGTCGGTGAGGTTCACGGCGTTCGAGGTGGCCGTCACCACGAGGTACGCGAAGACGACGAACCCGATGGTGCCGAGCGCGATCCCCTCATAGTCGCGGACGAAGGACAGGTGCGTGGACGCGGGCGTGAGTCCGTCCCCGTTGCGGAACTGCAGCGCGCCGATCGCGAAACCCACGCCGACCACGAGCTGCCCCAGGAACTTCGCGGCGGCGGTGAGGCCGAGGGAGCGCTGTTTGCGGATCTTGATGAAGTCGTCGAGGAAGCCGACCAGACCGAGCCCGGTCATCAGGCCGAGCACCAGCAAGGCGCTCGCCGTCGGCCCGCGGCCACGTTGATCGGCGACGAACAGGTGCGCGACGAAGTACCCGAGCAGCGTCGCCACGATGATCACCGTGCCGCCCATGGTGGGCGTGCCGCGCTTGATCGCGTGGCTGGACGGGCCGTCCTCGCGGATCTCCTGGCCGTAGCCGCGCCGGCGGAACAACCGCACGACGATGGGCGTCCCGAGCAGGCTGAAGATCAGTGCCGTCATCGCGGCGATGAGGACCGACCTCACGAGGTCTCCTCCAGCAATGCCGCGGCAACGCGCTCCAGCCCGGCGGACCGGGACGCCTTCACCAGCACGACATCACCCGCAGCGACCTCCTCGCGCAGCAGCGCGACGGCGGCGTCTGCATCGTCGACGTGAACGGACTCCTCACCCCATGAACCTTCCAGCACGGCCCCAGCATGGATGCCACCGGCCTCCGGACCGACGACCACGAGCCGCGACACGTCGAGGCGGACCACGAACCGGCCCAGTTCCATGTGCGCGTCCCGGGTGTCGTCACCCAGCTCGGCCATCGGCCCGAGCACGGCCCAGGTCCGGCGCTGCTTGCCCCGGCTCATCACGGCGAGGGTCTTGAGCGCGGCGCGCATCGAATCGGGGTTGGCGTTGTAGGCGTCGTTGACGACCGTGACCCCGTCGGGGCGCTCGGTCACCTCCATGCGCCAGCGGCTGACCGCCTGCGCGCTGCCGAGCAGCCCGGCAACGCGTTCCACGTCGTCGGTGACGCCGGCCGCGAGGACCCCCGCCGCGACGGAGAGCGCGTTCGACACCTGGTGCCCCCCGCGGACCTGCAGGCGCACGTCGGCCCGGCCCTGCGGGGTCACCAGCACGAAGCCGGGTCGGCCGTCCTCGTCGAGGTCGACCTTTTCGGCGCGGTAGTCGGCACCGGGGGCGGTCCCGAACGTCACGACCGGCTGCGTCGTACGGGAGGCCATCGCGGCGACGAGCGGGTCGTCGGCGTTGAGCACCACGAGCGTGGTGGCGGCCTCGACCAGCTCGCCCTTGGCGAGGGCGATGTTGGCGACGGAGCCGAACTCCCCCAGGTGCGCCGACCCGACGTTGAGGACGACGGTGACGTGCGGTCGGGCGATGCCGCAGAGGAACGCGATGTGGCCGAGGCCGCGGGCGCTGTACTCCAGGGCGGCGTACCGCGTGCCGGCGTCCCGCCGCAGCGCGGTCAGCGGCAGGCCGATCTCGTTGTTGAACGAGCCGACCGGGGCCAGCGTCGACCCGAAACCGGCCAGCACCTGGGCCAGCAGGTCCTTGGTGGACGTCTTGCCGCTGCTGCCGGTGATCCCGAACGTCAACGGCTGGTCGCGCCGGAAGACCTCGGCGGCCAGGGACTGCAGTGCCGCCAGCGCGTCGGGTACGACGAGGTCCCGCGGCGTGGTCGGTCGCTCGACGAGGACCGCGGCTGCTCCCGCCTCTACCGCGGCTGCGGCGTACGTGTGCCCGTCCGCCTGCTCCCCGCGGAGCGCGACGAACAGGTCGCCGGGCCGGACGGCGCGGCTGTCGATGCGGACCTCACCGGTGACGGCGCCGTCGGGGGCCTGCGGCGCACCGATGATGGCGGCGACCTCGGCCAGCGGGAGCTCGATCACGCCGGCAGCGCCTCGAGGGCCGCCCGCAGCACGACCCGGTCGTCGAACGGCGTCACGACGCCGCCCACCTCCTGGCCGCTCTCGTGCCCCTTGCCCGCGACGACCACCGCGTCGGCCGGCCCGGCGTGAGCGACGGCCAGCGCGATCGCCGCTCGGCGGTCCGGCTCCACGTGCGCCGGCACGGCGCCCTCCGACATCTCCGCCAGGATGGCCATCGGGTCCTCGCTGCGCGGGTTGTCGGTGGTGAAGACGGCGATGTCGGCGCCCTCGACGGCTGCCCGCGCCATGAGTGGGCGCTTGGCGCGGTCCCGGTCGCCGCCGCAGCCGAGGACCACGATCACGCGGCCGGAGGTGACACCGCGGACGGTCTGCAGCAGGGTCGCCACGGCGTCCGGGGTGTGCGCGTAGTCGACGACGGCGAGGAAGGGCTGCCCGGCCTCCACCCGCTCCATCCGGCCGGGTACGCCGGACAGCTCGGCGACGCCGCGCACCGCCGCGTCCACCGGGACGCCGGCCGTGATCAGGGTCGCCAGCGCGCAGACGGCGTTCGCGACGTTGAACTGCCCCGGCAGGGCCACGGAGGCCTTCACATCGACCCCGGGTCCGGTCAGCCGGAAGGTGCTGCCGTCCGCGCGCAGGTCCACCTCGCGGGCGGACCAGTCCGCGTCCTGCCCGTACGTCGTCGTCGGGATCCGGGCGGCCCGCACCAGGCGTCGCCCGGCGGCGTCGTCGCAGTTCACGACCGCACGCCGGCTGTGCTCCGGCGTGAACAGCTGGGCCTTGGCCGCCTCGTACGCCTCCATCGTCGGGTGGAAGTCGAGGTGGTCCTGGCTGAGGTTGGTGAAGGCCGCCACGTCGAACGCGACGCCGTCGACGCGGCCCATCGCGAGTGCGTGGCTGCTCACCTCCATGGCCACAGCCGTGACACCGCGCTCGCGCATCACGGCGAACATCGCCTGCAGGTCGGTGGCCTCGGGGGTCGTCCGCACGCTCGGCAGGACCTCGCCCACGATCCGGGTCTGGACGGTCCCCAGCAGCGCGGTCGAGTGGCCGGCGGCCCGCAACCCCGCTTCGAGCAGGAACGCCGTCGTGGTCTTGCCGTTGGTGCCCGTGACGCCGAGCAGCAGCAGTCCGGCCGCCGGGTCGTCGTGCACCCACCGGGCGACCGCGCCGAGGACGGCCCGCGGGTCGTCGGCGACGAGGACGGGTACGCCGCAGCTCCCCGCGCGCGCCGCTCCCGCGGGATCGGTGAGGATCGCGGCCGCTCCGTCGGCGACCGCCGCCGCGGCGAAGTCGGCGCCGTGGGCGTGGGTCCCCGGGAGGGCGGCGTAGACGTCGCCCGGCTGGATCGCGCGCGAGTCGTGCGTGCACCCGGTGACCTCGATGCCGGCGACGGACCGGTCGGGCCGCAGGCCCGGCATCGCGAGAAGCAGCTCGGGAAGGGGGCGTCGCGGCGGGGACGACGGGCGAGGTGGTCTCGCCGCGTCGGAGGTCGCGGGCACGGACGCCAGGCTAATCGGCGGTGAGCTTGGCGACGGGGGCGGTCGTCCCAGTCGGCGGGATGCGCATCCCGCGCAGCGCAAAGGCCGTGACGTCCTTGAAGACCGGCCCCGCGGCCGAGCCGCCGAAGTAGTCGTTCTTGCCGGTGCCTTGCAGGACGACCGCCGTGACCAGGCGCGGCGCGTCGGCGGGGGCGAAACCGATGAACGAGGACGTGTAGTTGCCCGCCAGGTAGCGGCCGTCGACCACACGTTGCGCGGTACCGGTCTTGCCGGCGATCCGGTAGCCCGGCACGGCGGCGAGCGGCGCGGTGCCCTCGGCGCTCACGACGGCCTCCAGCATCGTCCGCAGCTGCGCCGCGACCTGCTCCGAGATCACCCGGTGGCTCTCCGGCTTGGCCGCGGGGACCAGGTGGCCGGATCCGTCGGCGACGGCCTTGACGATCGTCGGGGTGACCCGGACGCCGCCGTTGGCGACCGTCGCGTACACCGACGCGACCTGCATGACGTTGGTCGACACGCCCTGGCCGATCGGGATCGTCGCGATCGACGACTCGGACCAGTCCGCCGGCTTGGGCAGCACGCCGCGACTCTCCCCCGGCAGACCCAGGCCGGTGCGCTGGGCGTAGCCGAACCGGCGCATCGCGTCGTACAGGCCCTGGGCGCCGACCTTCTGCGCGACCTGGACCGTCCCGATGTTCGAGGACTTGGCCAGTACGCCGGTGAAGGTGAGGTGCTCGGTGGGGTGGTTCTCGGCGTCGTGGACGATGTGCGAGCCGACCTTGTAGGTGTTCGGCACGGTGAACACGGTGCTGGGCGTGACCACACCGGCCTCCAGCGCCGCCGCCGCGGTGATGACCTTGTTGACCGAGCCCGGCTCGTAGACGTCGCTGATCGCGACGTTGCGCATCGAGTCCGGCGCCGGGGTCGTCGAGCGGTCGTCGGGGTTGAAGCTGGGCGCGGTGGCCAGCGCGAGCACCTCGCCGGTCGTGACGTCCATCACGACCGCGGTCCCGTTGGCGGCCTGCGTCTCGGCCACCTTCTTGGCCAGCACCTGCTGGGCGTACCACTGCAGGTCCCGGTCCAGGGTCAGCTGGACGTCACGTCCGGGCACCGGGTTCACGCTGGTCGTCGTCCCGGTCGGGATGACCCGGCCGGCGCCGTCGATCTCCGCCGTCGTCTTGCCGTTCTTGCCGGCCAGCAGGTTCTGCATGCCGGACTCGATGCCCATCAGGCCGTTGCCGTCCAGGTCCGTGAAGCCGGTGACGTTGACCGCGAGGTCGCCGCCGGGGTGGACCCGCTTGGTCTCCGGCACGGTCCCGATGCCGATGAGGCCGAGCTCCCGGATCTTCTTGCCGACGGCCGGGTCGACGCCGCGGGCGAGGTAGACGAAGGCGTTGCTGCGCGACAGTTTGGCCTGGATGCCGTCGGCCGACTGCCCGAGCAGCGGCGCGAGGGCGGCGGCGATCGTCGCGGGGTTGCACGGCTTGAGGGCGCCGGGCTTGCAGACGGCCTTGGCGATGACCCGCGGCTCGCCGAACACGGCACGCGCGTCGACGGACAGGGCGAGCGGCACGCCGGACCGATCGGTGATCTGGCCGCGAGCGGCCACGACCGTCGTCGTGCTGAGGCGCTGATCGGTGGCCTGCGCGGCGTAGGCGTTCGCCTGCAGGCCCTGCAGCCAGACCAGGCGGGCCGCGAGCAGGCCGAGCACGACCAGCATGACCACCAGGCCGCCGCGCAACCGGACACCAGGGCGGCCGAGCGGCAGGATGCGCGGGCGCGCCTGGGGGCGGCGGGACGAGCCGCCGTGGGAGGAGGGCCGCCGTGGTGCCGGGACCGACGGGGACACCGGAGCCCGGCGGGAGGCACCCGGCGCCTGGCGGGAGGCACCCGGGGCCTGGCGGGTCGCGCCCGGCGCCCGACGGGGCAGCGGGACGGTGCCGCGCGGCGGTGCGGCCGGCCGGCTCGGCGGCGGCGTCGGCGGCCTCACGGCGTACCTCCGGTGACCAGCGTCCAGGTCGACCCGGCGGACAGACCGGGTGGCGCCTTGACCGCCGGGGCGACCGGCGTGGTGACCTGCGTGCTGGCCTTCGCGGGGACGGTGGCTGCGCGAGCGGTGGCGGGCGCGGGAGCGGTCGGCGTGACCGGCGTCTGGAGGGCCGCCACCGTGGGCGCGACCGTGGGCGCGACCGCCGGCCCGGCCGGAGCCGCGATCGCCTGGCCGAGCACCTTGCCGTCGGAGAGCCGGAGGAACGCGGGCGGGCCACCCGGAACCATGCCGAGCGCGGCGGCGCGGGCCGCCAGCGTCTGCGGCGACTGCAGGTCGGACACCTGGCGCTGCAGGGCCTGCTCGGAGTCGGCGAGCGCCCGTCCCTGGAGCTGCAGGGCGTGCAGCCGGAACGCGTCCTGCGCGAGGACGGTGTTCAGCACCAGCAGGCCGAGGAGCCCGGCGCCGAGGATCAGGACGACGACGGCGATGAACGGGGCCCTGGCGGCCCGCGACCGGCGGGCCGCGACCAGGCGCAGATAGGCGGCCGGCCGCGGTGCGCTCTGGCGCGGGACCGGACGGGGCCGGGGCAGCGCGCGG
>JAOPWV010000188.1 GCA_025965475.1 Frankiales bacterium
GCCACCAGCAGGGGCGGCGGCAGCCACAGCAGGTGGGCACTCGCGACCGCGTCGCCCTGATCCGTGTGCACCTGCACCTGGACGTCACCAGGGCCCATCGGGCGCGCCACGCACGGCAAGGTGAAGATGCGGCTGACGGCCGGCCCCACCACCCCCAGCGGACCGCCCGAGGCCGAGGAACCGCCGAACCACCCGCCGCTGGTCACCTGCGCCGTCGGGTTGATGGGCACTCCGCCGCCGTTGCCGACCCGCACGACCGGGCACACCTGCGATCCCTTGACGAGGGGCGGCAGGCTGATCACCTGCACAGCGTCAGGGGGAGCCTGCGTCCCGGCCTGGGCAGGTACCGGCTGCGGACTCGGGGCGGTCGCGCCGCCCACGACGGTGAGCGACACCGGCATGGCATAGCGCGTGATCGTGCGGATGGGGCCCCCGCCGGTCGTCGCCAGGGGTTCGGTCACCACCGCGCCGACATGCTCGCCGTTGACGGCGCCCGCCGGAATGACGAGACGCAGACCGACCGACACCCGGCCACCGGCCGGCACGGTCACCTGCTGCGCGGGGAGCGTCAGCCACCGACCCATCTCGCGCCGGGGGTCGGTGCGGTTGGCGAACCCGTATCCACCGCCCTGGGCCGGGATGCCGTCGGCCGGGAAGACGTAGACGGTCGCTGCAGCGGAGCTGGTGTTCACCACGTCGACCGCGTCGGTGAAGGCCTGTCCGGGACGAACCGTCCCGAAGCGCAGCGCCATGCCCGACGGGCTCACATGCCCGTTGCTGCCGGACGGGAGAACCGCCACCCCGCCCGTCGGGGCCGACGGCGGGGGCGAAGCCGCCTGTGCGGGCGCGCCCAACACCAGGCCGCCGCACACCGCCAGGAACGAGGTCAGGAACATCACCCACCGGCGCATCCGCGCAGACTACGTCCGTACGGTCAACGCATGACAACCCGTCTGGTCATCAAGGTCACCGCCGGGCAGGACGCGCCGGAACGGTGCGCGCAGGCGTTCACCGTCGCCAGCGTCGGCCTGGCAGCCGGCGCCCCCGTGTCGATGTGGCTGACCGGCGAGGCGAGCTGGTTCGCCGTACCGGGCAAGGCCGAGGAGTTCGAGCTCCCGCACAGCGCTCCGCTGGCTGAGCTGCGCGACGCGATCCTCGGCAGCGGGACCCTGACGCTGTGCACGCAGTGCGCCACCCGGCGGGGCATCACGGAGCAGGACGTGCTGCCGGGTGTCCGGATCGCCGGCGCCGCGGTGTTCGTCGACGAGGTCCTCGCGCCGGACACCCAGGCGCTCGTCTACTGACCGGAGCTGGTCGCTCGTTGCGTCCGGGCAGCCGTGGGTCGGGAGCCACATTCAGCCGGACGCAACCAGTCGGCCGGAACAGCACGACGGCCCGGCCTCCAGAGGAGAACCGGGCCGTCGGACGAGCTGAGAGAACTAGGCGGGGACCTCGACGGAGGTCTCCACCACGTCACCCTGGACAGCCGTCACGGCGGTGTCCACGGACGTGCCCGGGGCCAGCGTCCGCAGCGTCCAGTCGCCGGGGGCCGCGAAGAAGCGGAAGGCCCCGGTCGCGGACGTGACGACCTCGGCGGTGAACTCACCGGTGCCGTCGAGCAGTCGGACGTACGCGCCGCCGACCGCCGAGCCGGCCTTGGACACCGTGCCCTGGATGATGGATTCCTTACCCACGTCGATCCCTTCGAGAGACAGTCCCTGAACCGGGGCCCCGCACATCAGACATCCTTCACGACGGGCGCGCCGATGAGGGAGCCGTACTCGACCCAGGAACCGTCGTAGTTCTTGACGTCGTTCTTGCCGAGCAGCTCAGCCAGCACGAACCAGGTGTGCGAGGAGCGCTCGCCGATGCGGCAGTAGGCGATCGTCGACTTGCTGTCGTCGAAGCCCTCCTGGCCGTACAGCTTGGCCAGCTCCTCGTCACTGCGGAAGGTGCCGTCGTCGGCCGCGGCCTTGCTCCACGGGATGTTGATGGCCGTAGGGACGTGGCCGGCCTTCTGGCTCTGCTCCTGCGGCAGGTGCGCCGGGGCCTTGATCTTGCCGCTGAACTCATCGGGGCTGCGCACGTCGACGAGGTTCTTGCTGCCGATGGAGGCGATGACCTCGTCGCGGTAGGCGCGGATCGACAGGTCCTGGTCCTTGGCGACGTAGTTCGTCGCCGCGCGGCCCGCGTCGTCCTTGACGAGCTCGCGCCCGTCGAGCTCCCACTTCTTGCGGCCGCCGTCGAGCAGCTTGACGTCCTGGTGGCCGTACAGCTTGAAGTACCAGTACGCGTAGGCGGCGAACCAGTTGTTGTTGCCGCCGTAGAGGACGACGGTGTCGTCGTTGCCGATGCCCTTGGCGGACAGCAGCTTGGAGAAGTCGTCGCGGTCGATCACGTCGCGGACCGCCGGCTGCTGCAGCTCCTTGGTCCAGTCCAGGCGCACAGCGCCCTTGATGTGACCGCCGTCGTAGGCGGACACGTCTTCGTCGACCTCAACGAAGACGATCTTCGGGTCGTCGAGGTGGGCCTCGGCCCAGTCGGCGTCGACGAGCACGTCAGCGCGGCTCATGCAGGAACTCCTTTGGTTGGGGTCGTGCGCTTGAAGAGCAGATAGATCTCGCAGCCGAGGCAGAAGCCGAACGCGGCGTTGAGGAAGGCGGCAGCCAGCGCGGCCGCCGTGGCGACCTGTCCGAGGACGGTGAGGCCGGCGAGGTAGCCGACCGTCCCGACCGCGGCGAAGGCGAAACCGACGAGCTGGGCGAACCGGGTCGGCGCTTCCGCCTCGAGCTCGACCGGCGCTGCCAGCCGGGACCGGACCAGGCGCCTGTAGAGCAGGCCGTACGGCGAACGTCCCTTGATGCCCAGCGCGAAGACGACGGCCTGCGCGAGCAGCAACCAGCCGCTGCCGGTGAGCAGGACGGCGGCGAGGACGAACGTGGTGATCCAGGCCGCGAAGCGCGGCCCTCTGGGGTCGATCATGGGGGGTCCCTCTGACGGACGGCTGGAACAGGTCAGGTCAGAGACACGGACACAGGCAGCTGCCCACGCGGCAGAGATCCACCGCGCGGCGCTTGACGAGCAAGGGCTGCATGGGCGTCAGGGTACCGCCCTTCCCAGGGCGGCGACCACATCGGCCTTGCGGGGCGGTCCGGCCGCGCGCTGGGTCACCCGGCCGTCGCGGTCGAGGATCAGCGTCGTCGGGGTCTTGAGGATGTTCAGGCGGCGTACGACGTCGAGGTGCGCCTCGGCGTCGACCTCGACGTGGCGCACGCCGGGCACCATCTCGGCGACCTCGGTGAGGATGCGCCGGGTCGCGCGGCACGGGGCGCAGAAGGCGCTCGAGAACTGCAGGAGGGTGGCCCGCTCCCCCGGCTGCTCGCCGAGCTCGGCGAGGGTGGGCAGCAGGCTGTCCTCGGCGACGACGGTCCGTACCCGGCCCTGCCGCGACTTCCAGAACAGGCCGACGGCGGTGGTGACGGCGAGGACCGCGATCAGGAGCATCACAGCCGGTGCAACCGGGCGCCGCGTCCGGCGCTTCCCGTCAGCGGTGCAGGACGACGCCCGTGGCCGCCGCCGTGGCCACCAGCCCCTCCGGGCGCACCGCCACGCTCGTCAGGCGCAGGCCGTAGGGCAGCGTGCCGATCCGGACGACGAAGTCGAAGCGCCCCTTCGCCGCAGCGGTCAGCGCCGCGTTGGGCAGACCGTTCAGCTCCAACCGTTGCCCCGTCACGACGACGTCCGCGCCACGCACGGCGACGGACGACAGGGCGGAGGCCGAGACGGTGCGGCCGAGGACGTCGATGGTGCCGGTCACCCGCAGCAGGCCACCCGCCGGCGACAGCGTCAGCCGCCGGTCCCGCAGCTGCTTCTGCAGCTCGGCGTACGCCACGACGACCCGGGCCTCGAGCCGCTCGACCGGGACCTGCGAGACCGAGCCGGACCGGACGGCCGACAACGGCAGCCGTACGCCGCGCAGCTGCGCCTGGAAGTCGCTGAAGCGGGTGCCGCCGGCCGTGACGTCCCGGGCGTTGACCTCGATGGCGTCGTACCGACCGGCGAGCGCCTGGGTCAGGAACGGCACCCCGCGGATGGACACGTCGGGGCGCGTGGACAGCCGGCCGCTGGCCTGCAACTGCCCGGCGACGGCCCGGTCGGCGGCGAACACGGCGATCCGGTCCGCGCCGGCGAGCAGCACCAGGAGCACGAGGAGGCTGACGAACAGGCGTCTCATACGAGCACCGACCTCACACGCACACCGAGCTCACGCGAACACCAGCCGTCCGGCGACGTACCCGACCGGGGCCAGCGCCGCCAGGGGGAGCAGCAGGCCCACCGGCAGCAGCGCGGCGGCCCGCCGCGCGTCGCGGCTGGCGTCGCTGAGCGCGGCAGCTCCGAGGTCGACGGCCAGATCGGCGGCGGCGGCGGCGGCGGCGACCGCGAGGCCGAGCAGCGCGCCCCGGATTCCCAGGATCTCGCCGTCGATGCCGGCGACGACATACGCCGTGGCCGTTCCGGCGGCGAGGCAGAGCACGAGCCCGGACCAGCCGCGGGTGCTGCCGGTCGCGAGCGGGGGGCGCCGCCCGAGGAGGTCGCCGAGGCGGCCCGCGAGCAGGGCGGCCGCGGCGGCCGACAGGCAGACGAGCACCGTTGCCCGGCCTCCGCCGGACATCCGCAGGGCCACCAGCGAGGCGACGCCGACCGACAGCACCACCGCGGTGAGCGTGTACGCGAGCGACTCGGTCACCCGGACGCGAGCCCGCCGGCCGAGCTGATGCAGCAGGGCTGCCACCAGCGCCAGGGCGACCACCCCGGCGAGCCCCGACACGCGTCCGTCGAGCGCCCACACAGTTCCGTCCGCCACGACGGTGGCCAGCACCGCGATGACGAACGCGCCACCGCTGCCCGGCGCGTCGACCAGCGCCAGGAACCCCAGAACCAGGATGAGCTGGACCAGCAGCACGCCGGCCAGCAGGGGGAGCTGCCCGATGGCGGCGAGGCCGGCCAAGGCGCCACACACGGCGGCCGAGGCGATGCCCTGCACCAGCAACGGCGGGCGCGGGGGCGGACCCGCGGCACGCACAGCCTGATCCGGGGAACTCACGTCACGGAGTGTGCCAGTAGGGACAGTCCGGCGCCGACCGGACGAACCGGTCAGCCGGCGACGTTGACCGTCGTCGTGCGGCAGCGGCCGACCACCACGTCCTGGCTCTTCGGCGCACTGCTCGCGGTGCGCTTGGTGAACACGCGGTACTTCGTGCCCGGCGCGAGGCTGGGGATCCGGAAGGAGCCGTTGCTCGCGGACGTGCCGATGTTGAAGCCGAGGATCGGGTTCGCGGTGTTGTTGTCGGCGCCGATCGAGAACGCGCTGATGCGGTCGACCTGCGTGCGGACGCCGCCGACCGTCGTGTACCCGGCCAGCGCCCCGGTGCCGCCGCCGGCGCTGCACTGGAGCGGCAGGCGCAGGTTGGCGGTGCCGGCGTACGGCATCGCAAGCCGGCGCAGGGCACGCCCGTACCGGGTGTCGTTCGTGACGCCGTGCTGGCCCTTGTTGCGGGGATAGGCCTCGATGAAGACCTTGGCGGCGTTGGCCGGAACGCTGAGGGAGAAGGTCGTGGCCTGACCGGCCCGGCTCACCGAACCTGCGGCATCCAGGTCCGGGTTGAGGCGGAGGGTCTTGGCGTAGCCGGACGTGCCGCACCGGCTGTGCAGGCAGCCGTTGGCGTCGATCGCGCGACCGGCCGCGTCCTGCAGGTCGACGCCGATGAAGACACCGACGGCACGGCCGTCCGAGCCGAGGAGGGAGGCCTTGACGGTGCGGGTCGCCGCAGCCTGGGCCGGTGCGGCGACAGGGAGGGTGCCGGCGAGCCCGGCGACCAGGGCCACGGTGACAGCGAGTGCGGACTCGGCGGCGGGACGACGGGGCATGAACGGTGTCTCGACGCCGCGCGCGAATGCTTGAGCGTTTTGTCCCGGATCAGGACATGCAGGGTTGACCCGGTTGACGGATCAGCCCCCGGCGAACGGGGGCAGCACGTCCACCTGCGAGTCCGGACGCACCGGCACCGCCGCGTGGTCCCGGAGCCCGACCGGGTCACCGTCGACCACGAAGGCGCACCGTTCGAGCACGGTGGTGAAGCGCTCCTCGTGCCGCTCACGGGCGACGGAGAGCGCCTCGGCCAGCGTGCCGGCCGTCACCTCGTCGGTGGCGGTGCCGGCCGCCTCCTTGGCGGCCGCCCAGTAGCGCAGGACCGTCATGCCGCCCCCCCGGAGATCGCAGCGCCGCGTCGACGGGAGGCGGCACGGTCGTGGGGCCGCGTTGTCGGTGTGTGCATGTCGGGTATCTTGCTCGACAGGCAACGGCGCCGCCCCCGCAGTCCAGTCGAACACACTCGGAGACCTGCGCATGGCCACGCTGCTCCTGCTCACCAACGCACTCCAACCCTCCGCCGA
Source organism: Frankiales bacterium (assembly GCA_025965475.1). Taxonomy (GTDB): domain Bacteria; phylum Actinomycetota; class Actinomycetes; order Mycobacteriales; family SCTD01; genus RYN-124. Next base: position 6,454 of record JAOPWV010000188.1, read on the forward strand.
GGTGCTCCCGGCGCTGGGGTTGCTCTCCCACACGGTGCGCGTCGCCCCGCTGGAGATCTCGGCGCTGCTGGACACACCCCCCGTGGACGCCGTCCTCGTCGACGCGCGCCGGGATCTCATCCAGGCCCGGGAGCTGTGCCGGTTGCTCCGTACGACCGGCGTCGCGGCGCCCGTGTTCGCCGTCCTCACCGAGGGCGGCCTGGTCGCGCTGACGGCGGAGTGGGGCGTCGACGACGTCCTCATCGACACCGCCGGGCCGGCCGAGGTGGACGCCCGGTTGCGGCTGGCCGTCGGCAAGGTCGCGGCCGAGGTCCCGGACGGCGACCCCGGCGTGGTCCGGGCCGGCGACCTGACGATCGACGAGGGCACGTACACGTGCCGGCTGCGTGGCAAGGCGCTCGACCTGACGTACAAGGAGTTCGAGCTCCTGAAGTACCTCGCGCAGCACCCGGGCCGGGTGTTCAGCCGGGCCCAGCTGCTGCAGGAGGTCTGGGGCTACGACTACTACGGCGGCACCCGCACCGTCGACGTGCACGTGCGGCGGCTCCGCGCGAAGCTCGGCGCCGAGCACGAGTCGCTCATCGGCACGGTCCGGCACGTCGGCTACAAGTTCGTGACCCCGCCGATCACGGCCCTGGCGGACACCGACAGCGACGTGGACAGCGAGATCACCGTCCACTGACGCACGAGGCGGTTGGGTAGCGTCCGTACGTGACCGCCGCTCCCACCCTCGACGTCCACGGCCGGCTCTCGGCCGACCAGGTGGCCGCCGTACGCGCCCTCGTCGCGCAGGCGACCGCCGCCGACCGGGTCGGGCCGCTCAGCGAGCACGTGATGCTGCACCTGCCACGCGGCGGCGACGACCGGGTGCGCAACCTCCTCGTCACCGCGGACGACCGGCTGGTCGGCTATGCCCACCTCGACGTCACCGACGAGGTCGAGGGGTCCAGCGCGGAGCTCGCCGTCCTCCCGGACGCCCGCGGCCACGGCATCGGCCGGCTTCTCGTGGAGCGGCTGCTGCAGGAGAGCCCGGACGGCCGGCTGCGGCTGTGGGCCCACGGGGAGCATCCCGGGGCCGGCGCCCTCGCCCAGTCGATGGGCTTCCGGCGCAGCCGCGTGCTGTGGCAGATGCGCCGTTCCCTGCACGACCCGCTGCCCGAGGTGCACGTCCCGGACGGCGTCGAGATCCGCACCTTCGAGGTCGGCCGCGACGAGCAGGCCTGGATCGAGGTCAACAACCGCGCCTTCGCCGCGCACCCCGACCAGGGCGGCTGGGGGATCGAGGAGGTCCAGCTGCGCGAGGCGGAGCCGTGGTTCGACCCGAAGGGCCTGTTCCTCGCCGAGCGGCACGGCCGGCTCGTCGGCTCCCACTGGACCAAGGTGCATGGCGGGGGGCTCCGCAACGGCCACGACCACCCGCCGATCGGCGAGGTCTACATCGTCGGCGTCGACCCGGCCGAGCAGGGCAAGGGCCTCGGGCCGGCGCTCACCCTGATCGGCCTCCACCACCTCCAGCAGCTGGGCCTGGACTCGGTCCTGCTCTACGTCGACGAGTCCAACGGGCCGGCGATCCGGGTCTACGAGCGCCTCGGGTTCACCCGGTGGGCCACCGACGTGTGCTGGTCACGCGGCCGTGCCCAGCCCGCGGACTAGCCGACGATGAGGCTGGCGAGCCGGTAGAAGACGGCCGCGACGATCGCGGCGGCCGGGATGGTCAGCACCCAGGCCGTGATGATGTTGCGCGCCACGCCCCAGCGCACCGCCGACAGGCGCCGGGTGGCACCGACGCCCATGATCGCCGAGGTGATCGTGTGCGTCGTCGAGACCGGCACCGCGAACACGAACGCGGTCGTGTAGAGCACGCCGGCCGCGGTGGTCTCGGCCGCGAATCCGCGTGGCGGGTCGAGCTCGATGACCCGCCGGCCGAGGGTCCGCATGATGCGCCAGCCGCCCGAGTAGGTCCCCAGGCTGATCGCCAGCGCGGCGGAGAGCATGACCCACAGCGGTACGTCGAAGGTGGTCTGCGACCCGTAGGTGACGAGCGCCAGGACGATCACGCCCATCGTCTTCTGCGCGTCCTGCAGGCCGTGGCCGAACGCCATCGCGGCGGCCGAAAAGATCTGCGCGCGCCGGAAACCGCGGTTCACGCGGCGCGGATTGGCCCGCCGGAAGCCCCACAGGATGGCCAGCATCAGCAGGTAGGCGACGGCGAACCCGACGATCGGGGAGACGATCATCGGGACGACGACCTTGTCGACCACGCCGGCCCACTTGACGCCGTTGGAGGCCGCGAGCGCGGCACCGACCAGGCCGCCGATCAGCGCGTGGGAGGACGACGACGGCAGCCCGAAGTACCAGGTGATGAGGTTCCAGGTGATGGCGCCGACGAGCGCGCTGAACACCAGCGTCAGCCCGGCGGAGCCCGACGGCGCGGCGATGATGCCGCTACCCACGGTCTTGGCGACGCCGGTGGCGACCACCGCCCCGGCGAGGTTCATGACGGCGGCCATGAGCAGGGCGACGCGGGGGGTGAGCGCCCGCGTCGAGACCGCGGTGGCGATCGCGTTCGCCGCGTCGTGGAAACCGTTCGTGTAGTCGAAGGCCAGCGCGATGACGACGATCGCGAGGACCCCGAGGAGCTCGGCCGACACCGGCCTAGGACTCCTTGACCGTGATCGTCTCGATCGTGTCCGCGACGTCCTCGAAGGCGTCGGCAGCCGCCTCGAGCTCGTCCGCCAGGTCCTTGAGCTTGAGGGCCGTCAGGGCGTCGTACTTCCCGGAGAACAGCTTCGCGACGGTCCGGCGGTAGATCTGGTCGGCCTCGTTCTCCAGCCGGTTGACCTCGATCCAGTACGCCTCGAGACCCTTCATCTCGCGCAGGCCAGGCATGGCGTCAGCCGTCACGACGGCGGCCCTGACCAGGACGTCGATGACCCGGTGCGTCTCCTCGGGCAGCTCGCCGATGTCGTACAGCACCACCAGGTCCGCTGCGGCCTCCATGTGGTCCATGACGTCGTCGAGCCGGCTGGCGAGGCGGTAGATGTCCTCGCGGTCGAAGGGCGTGACGAACGTCGAGTTGAGCGCGCGCATCACGGTGTGCGTGATCTCGTCGCTGGCATGTTCGATGTCCCGCAGCCGGGCGGCCACGGCGGCACGGTCCGCGCCGGGCTTCAGCCCCTCGGCCAGCAACTCCGCGCCTGTCACCAGGTTCTGGGCCGCCGCGGCGAAGTGGTCGTAGAAGGACGTGTCGCGTGGGGCCAGACGCAGGCGCACGGGTTTCCTCGGGTGCAGGGCCGCGGGACGGCCGGACGACGATCAACTGCAGCGATGCTAGGGCGCCCGCTTCCCGGCCCGAGCAAGCTGCCAGCCCCGGGATGCAGGGGGCGCGGATCCCTGACAGGGTCGGTGTGGGACGCGGAGTACCGGAGGAGAGCAGTGCATCGAAGGAAACGCGTCACCACTGCCGTCATGCTCGTCGTCGCGTTGGTCGCAGGCGGCCTGGCGCTGGGCCTGACCCGCGGCGCCGACCCGGTCGCCGAGACGGCACTGCGCGTGCCGGTCGGCGCCGAGCCGACCGGATCCTCCGTCTCGCTGGACGCGAGCGTCTTCCGGCCGGCCGGAACGGGCCCGTTCCCCGCGGTCCTCCTCGCCCACGGCTTCGGGGGCAGCAAGAACGACCAGACCGCCGACGCGCGCTATCTGGCGCAACACGGGTTCCTCGCCCTGACCTGGACCGCCCGCGGGTTCGGCCGCTCGACCGGCCGGATCCACCTGGATGCGCCGGCGTACGAGGTGAAGGACGCGTCGCGGCTGGTGGACCTGCTCGGTGCGCGGTCCGACGTCGTCAAGGACGGAGCCGGGGATCCCCGGGTGGCCGTCGTCGGCGGGTCGTACGGCGGGGCGCTGGCCCTGCTGCTGGCCGGGTCTGACCGGCGTGTCGACGCACTGTCCCCGCAGATCACCTGGAACGACCTGGGGCAGGCGCTGTTCCCCCAGTTCGCCGCGACGGATGCGTTCCGCGCGACGCCGGCCGGCGTGCAGCCGATCGCCCCGACCGGCGTGTTCAAGAAGGTGTGGGCCGGGCTGCTCTTCTCCGCCGGCGCGGGCAACTCGTCCTGCGGCCGCTTCGACCCGACGGTGTGCGCCGAGTACCAGCGCAGCGCGGCCGCGGGCGTCCCGACGCCCGGACTGGCGGCCCTGCTGCGGGCGTCGAGCCCCGCGTCGGTGCTCGATCGCATCACCGCCCCGACCCTGCTCGTGCAGGGCGAGGCGGACTCGCTCTTCCCGCTCAGCGAGGGCGACGCGAACGCCCGCGGCATCGCGGCCCACGGCACCCCGGTGCACGTCGTCTGGTTCGGCGGTGGGCACGACGGCGGGGTCGCCGAGACCGACCGGCTGCGGACGTTGACCTTGACCTGGCTCGAGCGCTGGCTGCTGCGCCGGGCGGTCCCGACCGGCCCGGCGTTCCAGGCGAGCGTCGTCATGCCCTCGCAGGACGGCAGCCCCGACACGGTGACGGTCCGCACCGCACCGGCGCTGCCCGGTGTCACGACCGGCACCACGCCCGGGCAGAGCCGGATCGCCCTGACCGGGCCGACCCAGAGGGCGGTGGCCCCCGCAGCGGGTACGCCGGCGGCCATCACGAACCTGCCCGGGCTCGGCGCGCTCGGTCGGGCGGCTAGCGGCCTGGGCGGGGCGTTCTCCCCTCCGGGGCAGGCCGCCGTGTTCCAGAGCGCGCCGCTCGAGGCGCCGCTGCGTCTGGTCGGTGCGCCGTCGGTCGACCTGTCGGTCCGGTCCACCGCCGGGGACGCCACCCTGTTCGCTGCGCTGTACGACGACCCGGGTGGCGGCCAGGCGGCCACCCTGCCCGAGCAGCTCGTCTCGCCGGTCCGCCTCCCGGTGGGACCGGGCGGCACCGTGGCCCATGTCGTACTGCCGGCCGTCGTCCACGACTTCGCCGCCGGGCACCGCCTGCGCCTCGTCGTCAGCACCACGGACCAGGCGTACGCGCTGCCCGCCGACGCCCGGACCTACCAGCTGTCGCTGGCCGGTGCCGGCGCCCTGAGCCTCCCCGTCGTACCGACCAGCGCCGGTGGCGGCGGTTCGGGACGGCTCGTGGCCGCGGCCGTCGCACTCGCCGCCCTGCTGCTCGTCGGGCTGGCCATCGCCGCCGGGCTGTCCCGCCGCCGCCGGCATGCGCCGCCGGATCCCGAGCTGGCCGAGGTGCCGCTGGTCATCGACGGCCTGGTCAAGACCTACGGGGGCGCGTTCCGCGCCGTCTCCGACCTCAGCTTCCGCGTGGAGCGGGGCCAGGTCCTCGGGCTGCTCGGGCCCAACGGCGCGGGCAAGACCACCGCGGTCCGGGTCATGCTCGGACTGCTGCGGCCGACCGCCGGCCAGGTCCGCATCTTCGGTTTCCCGGCCGTGGCGGGCGCTCCGGTGCTGTCCCGGGTGGGCGCGTTCGTCGAGGGCCCCGGGCTCGTGCCGCACCTGACCGGCCGGGAGAACCTGGAGCTGTACTGGCGGGCCACCGGGCGGCCGGCGGACGACGCGCACCTCGCCGAGGCCCTCGAGGTGGCCGGCCTCGACGAGGACCTGACGCGCAAGGTCCGCACCTACAGCCAGGGGATGCGCCAGCGACTGGCCATCGCGCAGGCGATGCTCGGCCTGCCCGAGCTGCTCATCCTCGACGAGCCGACGAACGGTCTCGACCCGCCGCAGATCCGCGAGATGCGCGACGTGCTCGGCCGGTACGCCGCGACCGGCCGGACCGTCGTCGTCTCGAGCCACCTGCTGTCCGAGGTGGAGCAGACGTGCAGCCATGTCGTCGTGATGCACCACGGTCGGCTGGTGGCGCAGGGCCCGGTGGCCGAGCTGGTCGGCGCCGCGACGTCGGTGCTGCTCGACGTGGACGACGTCGACCTCGCCGTACGCGTGACCGAACAGGTACCCGGGACGCAGGACATCCGCCGTACGCCGACGGGCCTGTCCCTCCGGCTGGTCGGCACGCCCCGCGCGGAGCTGCTGCGCCGACTCGTCGAGGCGGGTGTCGGGGTGGAACGGCTGGCACCGCAGCGCGGGCTCGAGGAAGCCTTCCTGTCCCTCGTAGGGGAGGACTGACATGACCGCGCCGCACACCCACACCCACACCCACGCAGGGGCCCACACCGGTCTGGAGGGCGCCACACCGCCGCTGGGCGCCGACCCGCGTACCGGCGCCGCAGTCGGCTACGACCCCCGCCGGACCCTCCCGCTCCGGGTGGAGTTGCGGCGCCAGCTGTCGCGCCGCCGGACCCGCCTCGTGTTCGCCTTCCTCGTCGTCCTGCCCCTGCTGCTCGTCGCGGCCTTCAAGCTGGGGTCGAACAGCCGCGACGGGCAGGCGCCGGGGCTCGTCGACCTGGCCACGACCGGCGCCGCGAACTTCACGCTGTTCACGCTGTTCGTGTCGACGGGTTTCCTGCTGGTGGTCGTGGTCGCCCTGTTCGCCGGGGACACCATCGCCAGCGAGGCGAGCTGGTCGAGCCTGCGCTACCTGCTCGCGATGCCGGTGCCGCGCGCCCGGCTGCTCCGGCAGAAACTCCTCGTCGCACTCGGGCTGAGCCTGGCGGCGCTCGTGCTGCTGCCGGTGACCTCCTACCTCGCGGGCGGGGTGTTCTTCGGCTGGGCGGCGCCCCGGCTGCCGCTGGGCGGCACCCTCCCGACGGGGGAGACCCTGCTCCGCCTCGGCATCATCGTGGTCTACCTGGCCGTGACGCTGCTCTTCGTCGCCGCCCTGGCGTTCCTCCTCGGCGTGTGCACCGATGCGCCGCTCGGCGCCGTCGGCGGTGCGGTTCTGCTCGTCATCCTGTCGAACATCCTCGACGCGGTGACGGCGCTCGGGTCGTTGCGGCACGCCCTTCCCACGCACTACTCGTACAGCTGGACCGATGCGCTCCAGCCGGCCGTCTCCTGGTCGGCCATGATCTCCGGCGCGCTGTATTCACTGGCCTACAGCGCGGTCCTGCTGGTCGCTGCCTGGATCCGCTTCCAGCGCAAGGACATCACCAGCTGACGAAGCGTCAGCCCACGACGGACAGGCGCTTGCCAGCCCTCTTCGCCTTCTTGGAGGCCCGGTCCGCCGCCTTCGCCGTCTTGTCCGCGCTCCGGCGGGAGATGCGCCCTGCCGCGTGCGGGATCGACTCGCGGCCCCCGGTGTCGGCGGCCGTCATGAGCAGCCCGCCGAGCATGCCGAGGTTCTTGAAGAAGTGAATCTGCTGCTGCTTGCGCGCAGCCTTGTCCTTCTCCGACCAGAACGGGTGACCGACGAACGTCGTCGGTACGAGCGTGCCCGCGAGGACCAGTGCGGACAGTCGCGGCAGCCTGCCGGTGGCGAGGCCGAGGCCGCCGGCGAGCATCGCGCCGGCGTTGACCCGGACCAACTGCGTGGCGTTGTCGAGTCCGGCCTCCTCGACCGCACCGGCACGGGCCTGCGGATGGCGCAGGGCGTCGATGCCCCCGGTGACGAACATGGCGGCCATCATCGGGCGGGCCAGCGATCGGATCGGACTCACGATGTGCTCCTTCGGTTGCGTTCTGTCGATCGGCCACTACCCCGCGGGTCGCTCAGGATTCCTCGAGTTCCTTGCGCAGCGCATCCAGGTCCAGGTACGGGCGCACCGGCCATTGCGGATCCAGCTCCTCGAGCGTCTCCGCGATCAGCTGCGCCAGCGCCCAGTCCCGGTACCACTTGTGGTCGGCGGGCAGCACGTACCAGGGAGCGACGTCGGTGTGGCAGCGCTCGAGCATGGCGGCGTACGCCGCCCGGTAGTCCTCCCAGAGCCTGCGGTCCCGCAGATCACCCGGGTTGACCTTCCAGTGCTTGCGCGGGTCGTTGATCCGCGCCAGCAGCCGGCGGCCCTGTTCGGCGCACGAGATGTGCAGGAACACCTTGAGAAGGGTGACCCCGTTCGCCACCTGCAGGGCTTCCCACTCGTTGATGAGCCCGTAGCGCTGCTCCCACACCTCGCGCGGGACGAGATCGTGGACGCGTACGGCGAGCACGTCCTCGTAGTGGCTGCGGTTGAACGCGCCGATCCACCCGGCCGGTGGGATCCCCTTGTCGGCGCGCCAGAGGAAGTCGTGGGCGAGCTCTTCTTTCGTGGGCGTGCCGAACGCCGTGACGCGCACCCCTGACGGGTTGAACACGCCGATGACGTGCTTGATGGCGCCGTCCTTGCCGCTCGCATCCATCCCCTGGAGCAGGACGACGAGCCGGCGGTCTGCGCCGACGTGGCCCTCGGCGTACAGCCGGGCCTGCAGTTCGTCGAGCCGTGGGGCGAGCCGGGCGAGGTCCGCAGCCGCCTTGGCGCTGCTCTTGATCCCCGGCGTCGCGTCTGCGGTCTCCTCGCTGACGGCTGCGGACACAGCCCCCGGGTCCAGTCGGAGCCGGGTGCGCATCTTCACGTGACCGCCTCTCGTCGCCATCGGGAAGTGTCCGGTGTCCGGCACCGCTGTGCGGACCTGCCCGCGGATGCCAAGATCATCCCTTCCATCCTGGCGGTGGAGAAGACGCGGGGGTGAGCGGTGGCCGGAAAGTTCGTCCTGACGCGGGGCCAGGCGGGCGGGTACCGCTTCGTGCTGCTGGCCAGCAACGGCAAGCAGGTGGTCTCCTCCGAGACGTACCTGACCCGGCGGTCCGCCCTGGCCGGCGTGGAGTCGGTACGCCGGCACGCCGGTGGCGCGCGGCTGGTCGACGAGACGAATCCGACGGAAAGCTGACCCGTCGGCGTCAGCCTGCGGCGAGCAGAACGACGCCGAACAGGGCGACGAGCACGCCGATGCGCTGCCGCCCGACGAGCCGCTCGCCCAGCACGAGCACGGCCAGACCGACGGTCACGACCGGCGACAGGGTGGCGAGCACCGAGACGATGCTGACCAGCCCGGTGGTGGTGGCGATGCCGAACGCGACGGTGCCGGCGAGCAACAACAGACCGGGCAGCACGGTGATCGGCAGGTCCCGCCGCGCGACCCGGTAGGGCAGGCCGGCCGACAGCACGACGATGACGGTGCAGACGAGCAGCGCGGCCCGGCTCGTGACGACCGCGGCGGGGGCGCCGTGCCGGGAGGCGGCCGCGAAAACGGCCAAGAAGCTGCCGAACGCGGCGGCGGCGAACAGCGACAGACCGATCCCGGCGGCGGCGACGGGAGCCGCGTCCTCGCGGCGGCGCGGGCGGGCCGCTGCGAGGACGACCCCCACGACGGCGACCGGGATGCCGATCAGCTGCACGAGCGCCGGGCGCTCCCCCGAGACGAGGGCGACGACGACGGGCACCACGGCGCCCGTCGCGCCGATGGGCGCCACGATGCTGATCGGGCCGGCCGCGGCCGCGCGGTAGAAGGACGCGAGCGCCACGCCGTTGACCATCCCGGCGGCCACACCGATCAGCAGGCCCACGACGCCGGGTGAGCCGAAGCCCCGGACCGTGACATAGATGCAAGCGCCGAGCAGGCTGGCGACCTGGCCCACGATGAGTACGCCACCGAGGGGCATGCGCCGGGACAGGACGGGTCCGAGGTAGTTGGCGCCCCCGTAGCAGACGGCCGTCAGCAGAGCGAGCAGGACGGCGGTCACCCGGCACAGTCAACCGCCCGGTGTCAGTCCTCGCGCTCCCAGGGCGCCTGCTCGCCCATCTTCTTGTAGTACTTGGCCAGATGCGACTTGACCCGGTCGATGTCCTTGGCGGGCAGGTCGACCCCGCCGCGGGAGCCCTGCATCACCGCCCCTGCGGCCATGACGCCCCGCGGCACGGCCTGCAGCGTGCCGTCGACCACGTCCGCGACCAGCAGCTTGTAGCCGCCGAACGTGTCCTTGCTGTCGGCGTCGTACCAGACGTGAGCGTCCCGGTACTTCTCGTTCGGGCCGTCCTCGGCGCCCGCCCACGTGCGCACCCGGCTCTCCGCCTCGCCGCCGTGCCAGGCCCGGTCCCGGTCGGCGAGAGGCAGGTCCTGAAACGCGGTGACTGCCATGCGCGTCTCCTTCCGCTCGTCGTGGTCCTCACCATCCGGCGAACCGGACAAACACGTCCCACGGCGGTAGACCTCCACAGGACGCCTGTCACAGGAGCGGCAGGCCGACGAGGGCACCCATCGCGGCCATGCCGGTCATCAGCCAGGCGACGTAGTCACCGATGTGACCGGAGTGGACCTGCCGCAGGCCGTGTACGAGGGGGCTCCCCAGCCTGTGCCGGAGGCGACCTCCGGGAAGCCGGTCGCTGTAGAGCATCCCGGCCGCCGCAGCCACCGCGAGGACGGCCGACAGCAGTCCCCACAGCAGACCGGCCGCCGTCCAGTTGCCCGGTCGCGGTGACGCCGGCAACGGGCCGGCAACCCCCGTGAGCGCTTCACGGGCGTAGCCGGACGGGTCGGTGAAGAGGGCAGCCGCGTGCTCGGCTGCGGCGCGTGCGCCGGGCCAGACGCCCAGCGCCAGGCAGGCCCCCAGCAGGATCACGATCGGCGCGAGCATGGTCACGGGCACCCGTGGCAAGGGCCTGGCCACCTCCGGCCGCTCCTGGTTGCCGCTCGTCTGGTCGTCATCCTTCGCGGGCCGCGTCCCCAGGCCGAAGTAGATGCGCCCGGTTGCCCGCAGGACGGCGCCGCCCGTCAGGGCGGAGGTGAGCACGAACAGGGCAGGCGCCCACACGTAGCCGGCCGCCGCTCCGGCCTCCTCGGCGGCCGCCTTGCCCGACCCGGTGCCGAAGGGCGGCATCCCGGCGAGGGCGAGCCCCCCGAGAACGAACAGCCAGGGCAAGACGCGTGCGGAGCGGCCGCGCCCGTGCAGGTCGATCTCGTCGACGCTGCCGTAGCGGTTGAGCAGGACCCCGCCGAGCAGGAACAGGGCTCCCTTGGCGCCGGCGTGGCCGGCGACGTACAGCGCCGTACCGGCCGTGCCGGCCGTGGTCAGGCAGCCGGCCGCGACGAGGAACAGCCCGACATGGGCGATGGTCGAGTAGGCCAGGAGGCGCTTGAAGTGCCGTTGGCCGCAGGCCATGACAGCGCCGACAACCGCCGTGAGCACCCCCAACACGATGAACGTCCGGCGGACCTCCCCCACAGGAAGGGTCCGGGCGAACACCAGCCAGTAGACGCGGAACGCGCCGTACAGGCCCAGCGGCACCATGACCCCGGAGAACAGCAGGCAGACAGGTGTGGGCGCGACCGCGTGCGCATCGGCCAGCCAGAAATGGAACGGCGCCATCGCGGTCTTCACCAGGAATCCGGTCATGACGGCGACGAAGGCGGCGACGACGAGCGCGTCAGGTCTCCGCTGGGCCAACCCGGTACTGAGCTGGGGCAGCGTGAGGTTGCCGACACGGCCGTAGAGGAGCCCGACGCCCATGAGAGCCGCGTAGGCGCCGAGGGAGTTGAGGATCCCGAAGTTCAGGCCGCCCTGCACCGAGGTCGGGTCCTCGACCTTGAATGCTGTGAGGGCGTACGCGGCGGCCCCCATGAGCTCGAAGAACACGAACATGTCGAACAGGTCGCCGGTCAGCGCGAAGCCGACCATGCCGGCCAGGAACAGCAGGACCAGGCAGTGATAGTGCGCCTGGACCGAGTCGAAGTAGTGCCAGCTGTAGAGCAGCGACAGGCAGACGAGGCACGCGGCGAGCAGCGCGATGGCCGCGTTGAGCGGGTCAGCGACCAGGACGATCCCGACACTGGACCCGTGCCGCGGCTCCCAGCGGGCCGCCCAGGTGATGACACGGCCGTCCGCGGAACGGATGAGGACGGTGCCGACCAGCACGACAACGCAGCCCGCTGACGCGAGGGCGAACGTGTCGACCAGCCGGCGTGGAAGGTGACGGCCGGCAGCGACGAGCACCGCCGCAGCGAGGATGGGGACGGCGATGGCGATCGGTGGGAGCTGGGCGACGCCGGCGTCGTAGGTGACCATCAGCCGCGCAGCGCAGCCAGCTCATTGGGGTCTGACATGTCCTGCCGCTTGGCGACCTGTACGGCGATCGCGAGCAGCAGCGCGGTGACGGTGCCCGAGACCACCACGTCGGTCAGGGCCATCGCCTGCACCAGCGGGTCCGTCACCTTCAGTGTCGGCTTGGTGGGTGGGGATCCGAACACCGGCGGCGGGGCCTTCCACTGGAAGCCCACGGCCACCAGCAACAGGTAGGTCCCGGCCTGGGCGACCGACAGGCAGACCACGGCATGGATCAGGTTGCGACTGCGGACGATGCCGAAGGCCCCGACGAGGAAGACGAACACCGCGACGAGGTACGGGTAGACCGTCATCGCTTCGCGCCCTCGGCCTGCTCGACCTCGATGTCCTGGGCGAGAAACTGCGCGAGCAGGACCATGACGCCGCTCGCGACCTCGATGCCGACGGAGCAGTTGAGGAGCAGGACGCTCCCGGAGGAGAACAGGTCGCCGAAACTGCCGAGCGGCAGGACGTTTGCCAGAAAGGCGCCGGACACGAGCCCGGTCGCGACCCCGAAGCAGGCGAATGCCCCCGCGCCCAACGCCTCGCCGTACTCGAAGACCTCGAGATGACGCACCCGCTTGAGGGCGCGGTAGCTGCCCGCGACGTACAGCAGGTGCAGCCCGGTGCCGATCACCACCCCGCCCTGGAACCCGCCACCTGGTGTCAGCGCCCCATGGGCCACGGTCAGCAGGCCGATGGTGGTGGTGATCGGCAGGAACAGGTACCCGAACAGCCGGGTGCCGTCGAGCAGCCGGCCGCCGATCCGGGGTTCGCGCACGCGTTCGTCGGCAGCCGGGCGTAACAGCACGACCACGCCGACCACACTGGCGAGCAGGATTGTCTCCTCGCCCAGTGTGTCCAGGCCTCGCAGGTCGAAGTTGATGCTGGAGATCACGTTCGGTGTGGCGTGGCGGACTGCAGCGGGTACCGCGGCGTCCCGATAGGGGTGGCGGGAGCCGCCGAAGCCGGGCAGCGCGAAGGCGGCAAGGACCAGCAGCACAGCAGTCACACCACCCGCCAGCCCGAACATGGCCAGCCGGACCGGGCGGCTCATCGGCGTCGCCGCGTCTTGCGGACGGTCAGCATCACCATCAGCGGGACGATCGCCGTACCGACCCCGATCTGCGACAGAGCCACGTCCGGCGCGGACACGCTGAGAAACAGGAGCGCGAGCAGTACGCCGAACACCGAGAGCGTCACTGCCTGCCGGGCCGGGTCGTCGGTCATCACCACGACGACCGCACCTGCTGCGACCAGGGTGAACATGACTGCGATGACGACGGTCATTCCGGTTGTCCCTGGGAGATCAGGCCGCGGTTCTGGGCAGCGACGCGCCCGGACTCCGACTCGAGAATGGGGCCGGCGACGAACGCCAACACGGCGATGAACAGCAGTTCGGCGACCGTGAACAACTGTCCGCTCTCGACACTCAGACCCACTGCGACCAGGGGTATCCCTACGGAGGTGATCGGTGTCACGAAGTGCAGGCGGGCGAAGACATCCCCGGGCATCCGGGCCGCGCCGAGTGCGGCCAGGACCGTCACTGCGCAACCGGCAGCAACCAACACCAGGCCGACCAGGTGCCTCACGACGATCTCCGTCGCGGCGCCAGCAGCCTCGTGAACACCAGCGTCCCGGCGAACGACAGCGGCACCATCACCAGCGGCACCGCGAGGTAGTACGACTGACCGGCGACCTGGGAGAGCACGAGCGTGAACACCAGCGCCACGGCGCTGGTCAGCTCCAGTCCCACCAGCCGGTCGAGCGGATCGCCACGGGATGAGACCAGGAGCGCCGGCCCGAGACCAGCCACCGCCAGCACCAGCAGGCACACCTCGTAGCCGGTCACGCGACCACCCGACGTTCCAGGAGCGACGGCGGCCCGAGCCGGTGCAACAGGCCGGTGCCTCGTTCGGCATCCATCGCGACCACGTACCCGCCCGGAGTGCTGGAGATCAGCAGCGACGCCGCGGCCCGTCGCCCGGCTGCCTCAGCCGTGTCGCCGGTCGGGCCGAGCGGGACCTCGCCGAAGCCACCGGTGTTGCGAGCATGCGGACGCCAGGGCAGGCTCAGGACGCGCACCGTGTCCACTGCCAGCGACCACGGCAGCACCAGCAGCCAGCCGAGCACTGCCACCGGCGGACGCCAGGCACCCCCGATCGCGCGCCGGGCGGCCAGCGCGACCGCAGCGCTGGGCAGGCCGCAAACGACCGCGACGAGCAGGTCGTGTCCCGAGAAGGCGGACAGAGAGGCCAACCAGACGACGACGGAGGCGGACCACCAGCAGGCGAACTCCAGGGCCACCGACACACCCGCTCGATGCCCGGCCACGGCAGGGCTGTAACGCGGGCGAGTCAGCCTCGCGGCAGGATGATCTTCTGCTCGACGAGACGGTCGAACAGCGCGACGAAGCGCTCCTCGGTGTCGTACGCGGCCTGGAACCCGGCCTGTCGGATCTTCACCGTGGAGCTGACTTGTCGAACCCCGAGGGTGAAGATCGCGTCCCCGAATCCCCAGCCGACCAGCGGGTTCCCGGTGGCGTACCCGATCACCGCTCGGGCCGCAGCATCGTCGCGTCGAACCCGCGCTCGGCCGCCGCCGCCCGCAGGAGGTCCTCCTCGTCGCAGTGGAAGTTCGGGCCCAGCAGCCGCGGAACGTCTGCTTGGCAGGCGTCTCCATGTAGCCCAGTTGCGTGCCGTACGCCTTGCCGCCCTGCGGCAGCATCACGTCCCGCAGCGGCGCGCCGGCGGCGGCGAGCCCGTCGAGGGTGTTGGGCAGGAGCGCCACGTCGGCGGTGACCTGCTCGGCGAGGGTCGGCCTCTCGACGTACGCGCCGAACACCAGGTGCGTGACGTCCTTCGCGGCGGCGAGCCCCCGCCGGGCGGCCTCGGCAGCGGACAGATCGACCCGTAGATGTTCGTAAGGCGCGTCCGCACCGCACGGCGGCTCACCCCGAGCACGCGGGCGCCGCAGCGTGCGTACTCGGCGGCCGCGTAGGTGCCGATGAGCCGGCCGGCCCCCAGGACCGTGCGGTCCGCGATGTCACTCATGCGCGTGTCGTCCAGCTACTGGGTCCGCCGGGCCGCGCTTGGGCGCCCAGGATCGGCGATGTCGCGCGCAACGTTCCACGGACGTGATCGTGGATCCGGGCCCGGCTGCACGACCGGGCTTCCGGAGGAGGCAACCGCTGCCAGCTTGTGCGGTGAGTGGGCCGCCTGGGGATCGAACCCAGAACCCGCGGATTAAAAGTCCGCTGCTCTGCCAGTTGAGCTAACAGCCCGGCATATGG
>JAOPWV010000163.1 GCA_025965475.1 Frankiales bacterium
CGGAAGCCGAAGACCGAGCCGTAGAAGGCCCGCGCGGCGTCGGGGTCGTCGACGGCCGCCTCGTTCCACACCAGCGCGCCGGGCTCGTTGAAGATGGTCGCGCCGGTGTGCTGGCCGGCCTGCCAGAGCCCGAACGGTTGCCCCTGCGGGTCGAGCGCGATCGCCATGCGCCCCATGGGACCGACGTCCATGGGCTGCACGGCCACGGTGCCGCCGGCCTCGGAGATCCGGGCGGCCGCGGCGTCGGCGTCATCGGTGGCGAAGTAGGTGGTCCACCGCGGCGGGTCGTCGGGGTCCATCTGCGGGGCCATCCCCGCGGCTGCGTGGCCCTTCGTCCGGCACGTCAGGTAGCCGCCGTACTCCGGCTCGCCGCCGGTGTAGGTCCAGCCGAGCACGTCGGTGTAGAAGGCCTTGGCCGCATCGATGTCGGCCGCGCCGTAGTCGATCCAGCAGGGGGTGCCCGCCGGCCAGGCGGTGTCACGAGTGGGCATCGTTCCTCCTTCGTGGGGAAGGTGACCGTCCCACCGCGGTCCGACGGTTCCCAGCCCCCGCGAGGACGACGACCGGCTCACCGCAGCGTCCGGACGTGGGCGAGTGGTACGTCGGTGCTGCGCCACGCCGGCGCGTCCCGCCGGGAACGCTCCACTCGGACCGGCGCCCGGCGCCCGGGTCCCGGGACGGCGAGGGGTGAGCGGGTGAGCGGGTGAGCGGGTGATCGTGCGCGCCACATGTATCTGGGGCGCTGCAGCTTCCTCTTCCCCGTTATCTGCGCGGACCTGGGGCGGCGCTGTCAGGAGGGCACATGACCGGCATCGTCACCGGCATCCTCGTCGCGGGGCTCATGGCCGCCGCCGCGTGCCTGCTCGCCCAGCAGCACCGGTTGCGGCTGCGCCTCCAGGCTCTGGAGGACCAGCTCGCCGCCTGCGGCATCCGGCCGGCAGCTGCCGTCGGACCGACCGCGCCGGGGTCGCCAATGCCCGCCCCAGCCGGCACCCCCGGACACGGCCACGTGACCGTCCGACCTGGACACCTCGCCACGTCGGCGAGCAGGTAGCCGGGTCAGACGGAGGCGGGATCCCGCTCTGGCACGACACCGGGCGCGATCGGACCGCTCAGCCGACCGGTCCGGTCGGCCCACATCTCGAACAGCAGCGAGGCGAACGGCGGGATGCTGCAGACGAGCGCCGCGAGGGTGACCGGGTAGCTCCACCGCATGACCCACCGCGTGAGGAGTACCGCCGCGACGTACGCGAGGAACATCGCCCCGTGCAACGGGCCGAAGACCTGAACACCGCGCGCGTCGTCGCTGATCACGTACTTGAACAGCATGCCCATCAGCAGCCCCGCCCAGGTCACGGCTTCGCTGATGGCGATGACGCGGAAGGCGAGCCGCGCCTGCGCCGGGCTGATCTGCATGCTCGTGAACTCCTCGTGCTGACCGTGGGTGACCGGTCCGAGGCTAGTCGGGGTCGGACGCGTTGCGTCAGGGCCGAGTCGGCGGTACGGCGTGCTGCACATTCGTGGCCGCTCGCAGGAGCCACCCACGGTCCCGCTCCTGCAGTACCAGGGTGAAGATGCCGGTGGCAGGAGGCAGGGTCCCGGCCGGGGCGTCCGTCAGCTGCTCCCGCGTCCAGGCCGCGTGGGCCAGGCTGACTCCTGGGGCGAGGAGCTGTACGTCGACCGATCCGGGCACCAGGCGGTTGCCGGACAGAGCGTGCGTGAAGACGGCCGCGTGCCCGGTCTCGATGCCCGCCCGACCGCGCATGCGGTTGCCGAAGATCGTGACGAACTCGGCGTCCTCGGTGAACAGCGCGCCGAGCGCCTGCGCGTCCTTGGCGTTGAAGGCCTCTGCGAACGCCTCGAACAGGGCCGCGGCCGCCTGCGCGTCGGGGGTGACCGTCATGGCGTCTCCTCAAGTCGGTTTACTCATCATCTAACGAATATCCGGAGAGTAGGCTCGCCGCATGGCCGACGTCAAGGCGCGTGCGTACGTGTCCCCGCTGCGTCAGCAGCAGGCCGCCGCCAGTCGCCGGGCCGTTCTCGCGGCGGCCCGCGAGCTCTTCCTGGAGCAGGGCTACGGCGCCACGACGGTGGATCAGGTCGCTTCCCGGGCCGGGGTCAGCAAGCCGACGGTCTTCAGCGCCGTGGGCAACAAGCAGACGCTGCTGAAAGTCGTCCGGGACGTGGCCATGGCGGGCGACGACGAGCCGCTCGCGGTGGCGGAACGACCCTCGGCTCGGCTCGCCCTGGAGGAGCCCGACCCCCACCGGGCGGTGGACCACATGGCCGCGCACATCACCGGCCTGTTGGGGCGGTACGCCGCCATCGACGAGGTCCTGCGCGGTGCGGCCGAGTCGGGAGGCCCCGGCGTGCGTGAGCTCTGGGAGGACAGTGAACGCCAGCGTCTGAACGGCGCCGGCTTCTTCGTCGACGCCCTGCTTCGCAAGGGACCGCTGCGCGAAGGGCTCAGCCGGCGCGCCGCGGTCGACCTGCTCTGGCTGCTCATGGCCGGCGACGGTTTCCACCGGCTCGTCCATCGCCGCCGCTGGAGCGTCGCCCGGTACCAGGCCTGGCTCGCGGACAGCATCCGGCAGCAACTGCTCCCGCCGCCCCCCTGACCGAAGGGCCCGCCGGCCGGTGACAGCGCCGCGCTGGTCCGCCAGACTCGCCCGATGAAGCTGCACCTCGTGGCCTCGTTCAGCATGGATGCCTGGGACAGCATCGCCGACGAGTCCGGCGCCACGGGTGGACCGGCCACCGCGCGCGTCGTCCTGCGCAAGACCTACCGCGGCGGGGGCCTGGAGGCCACGTCGAGCGGCCATGCCCTCACCACGCGCGGGCCTCGCGGCGCGTCGTACGTGGCGCAGGAACGGATCGTCGGCAGCCTCGACGGCCGCCGCGGCAGTTTCGTGCTCGAGCACGCCGCGGCCATGGGGGACGGCTATGAGACGTCGATGCGGGCGGGCGTCGTACCCGGCTCCGGCACGGGCGCGCTGAGCGGCATCACCGGCGCGGGCCGGGTCGAGCACGAACTTCTGACGCTCGACGTCGAGATTCCGGACGTCTGAGCCCGCAGGGCAGACGCCCTCGGAACAGCTCTTGACGCCAGGGACTGTTGCACTCCAGTATTCGGGATATTGAACAACGGTTTCAGATACTGAAAGTTCGCGGCCGGACTCAGCCGGCCGTCGCTGCATCGCCGGCCAGCTCCGCACGCCATACGACCCCGACGACACCACGCGTCGAGACCTCCGCCCGGCACCACCGCCCCGACACCACCGCCCCGACACCACCTCGGCCCGCGCTCCGACCCCGCGCCCCGACCGCGTCCGCCACGTCAGGCGCCGACCACCGGGAGTTCCGGATGAGACCTGCTGAACTGCAGTACACGCGAGCACTGAGCGTCGAGGACCTCGGCCAGCTGCTCAGGCGAGGAGACGGTGCGACCCCGATGGCGGGCGGTCAGGGCCTCATGCGCGACCTCCGCGGCCGCACGCTCTCCGTCGGTCGGCTCGTCGACATCTCCCGGTTGACGGAGCTGGCCTACGTCCGCGAGGACGGTGACGCCCTCGAGATCGGCGCCGTGACGACGCTGGCCACCGTGGCGGGCGACCCCCTGGTGACGCGCCGGTGCCCGGCCCTGGCGACCGCCGCGTCCCGCGTCGCCGACGTGCAGATCCGCAGCCGCGGCACGGTCGGCGGCAACATCTGCGGTTCGTGGGTGCCCTCGGAGTGGTCGAACGACGTCGGCGTCGTCCTCACCGCGAGCGGCGGACAGGTCCTGGTCCAGAGCAGCAACGGGCAGCGGACCGTCGCAGCCGCCGAGTTCACCGGGGCGTTCGAGAACCCGCTGGCACCCGGCGAGTTCATCCGGGCGCTGCGGTTCGGCCTCGCCACGGGCTCGGGGTACGTCCGCCTGTCCCGGCGGTGGGCGGACTCCAGCATCGGCAGCGCGGCCGCCTTCGTGGACGAGGCCGGCGGCCGGTTGCGGGTCGGGCTGGCCGTCGGGCGGATCCACCACCGCACAGCGGCGCTCGACGCCGTGGCGCGCGCCGTGGAGGCCGACGGTCTCGACTCCGCGTCCGTGACCGCAGCCCTCCAGGACGCAGCCGCCTCGTTCACCGTCCCCGACACCGTCCAAGCCGACGCCGACTACCGGCGGTCGGTCCTGCCCGTCGTCGTCCGTCGCGCGGTCCGCGAAGCCATGACCAACGGAGGCCTCCGATGAGCACCACTGCCGACCGCCTGCCCGACCTCCCGGCTCCCGCGGAGGACCCGGCGCCGGAGAGCCAGGACGTCGAGATCACCGTGAACGGCGAGCGGCGCCGCGCGACGGTCCCCACCCGCGAGCTGCTCGTCGACTACATCCGCCGCGACTGCGGCCTGACCGGCACGCATATCGGCTGCGACGACGGCCGGTGCGGCGCCTGCACGGTGCACGTCGACGGCCAGCCGAGCAAGCCCTGCATGATGCTCTGCGTCCAGGCCGACGGCTGTCGCGTCGACACCGTCGAGAGCCTCGGCACGCCGGAGGAGCTCAGCCCGCTGCAGGCGGCGTTCAAGCGCCACCACGGCGTGCAGTGCGGCTACTGCACGCCCGGCATGCTCATGTCGGCGCAGGCGCTGCTGGACCGGAACCCGAACCCCAGCGAGGACGACGTACGCAAGGCCATCGCCGGCAACATCTGCCGCTGCACCGGCTACCAGAACATCGTCGACTCGGTGCTGTCGGCCGCCGCCGCGCTGCGCGGCGAGACCTTCACGGTGCCGACCGGCGACCACGACCACCAGTCCGACGGGGAGGGCTGGGTCGGCAAGGGCATCGAACGCCAGCAGGACAACCGGTTCCTCACCGGCTACGGCCACTTCGCCGCCGACGACCTGCCGGCGGGCACGCTGCACGCCGCGATCCTGCGCAGCCCGCACGCGCACGCACGCATCACGCGCATCGACACCTCCAAGGCGCTGGCCATGCCCGGGGTGTTCTACGTCCTGACCGGCGAAGAGGCCAAGAGCACGTGGAACCCGCTGCCGCCCGTGATCAACCTCGGCATGCACCTCAACACGTGCTGGCCGCTCGCGGTCGACAAGGCCGTCTACCAGGGCGAGCCGATCGCCGCGATCGCCGCGGTGGACCCCTACGTCGCCGAGGACGCGCTCGCCGCCATCGAGGTCGAGTACGAGGTGCTCACGCCCATCACCACCATCGCCCAGTCGCTCGCCGGCGACGTGAAGGTGTATGACGACTGGGACGACAACATCGGGCTCGACTACGCGTTCACCGACGGTGACGTGGAGGGTGCCTTCGCCCGCGCGGCGCACGTCGTCAAGCACACGTTCCATCACCACCGCTACACCGCGGCGCCGATGGAGGCCCGCGTCACCCTGGCGTCCTACGACCGGGGCGACGGCAAGCTCACGATCACCATGTCCACGCAGAGCGTGCACCAGTGCCGCACCCTGTTCGCCCAGGCGCTCGGCATGCCCGAGGCGCGCATCCAGGTGGTCGCGAAGGACGTGGGCGGCGGCTTCGGCATCAAGCTGCAGATCTACGACGACATCCTGCCGGTCATGCTGTCGCTCAAGGTCGGTCGTCCCGTCCTGTGGGTCGAGACCCGCGAGGAGAACTTCCTGTCGGGGATCCACGCCCGTGACTACGACGCCGACCTCGAGGCCGCGTTCGACGAGGAGGGCAGGTTCCTCGCCCTCAAGGCCGAGTGGATCGGCGACTCGGGGTGCGACGGGACCAACCGGGCGCACGGCATCGGCCAGGTGATGGTCGCGGCGTTCTACGGGCAGGGCAACTACAAGCTGCCGGCGTACCAGACGCGGGCGATCGGCGTGCAGACGAACAAGGCGCCGTACGGCCCGTACCGCGGCTACGGCAAGGACATCGCCAACCAGAGCATCGAACGGCTGATCGACGTGGCCGCCAAGCAGATCGGCATCGAGCCGAACGAACTGCGGCGCCGGAACTTCATCCAGCCGGACGAGTTCCCCTACGAGATCCTCACCGGCCCGATCTACGACAGCGGCAACTACCCCGAGCTGCTCCGCATGGCGGAGGAGGCCATGGGACACGCGGACTTCCCGGCCCGGCAGGCCCAGGCGCTGCAGGAGGGCCGTTACCTCGGCATCGGCTACGCGATGATGCTCGAGCCCTCCGGGGGATCGGTGCCGAACTCGGTCTTCAACGCCAACGAGACCGCGACGCTGCGCATGATGCCCGAAGGCGACTTCCTGCTGCTGACCGGGATGCAGGACATCGGCCAGGGCATCGTGACGGCGTACGCGCAGGTCGTGGCGGACGAACTGAACGTCGACCCGGACCGGATCCGCGTCGTCTGCGGCGACACCGACCTCGTGCCGTACGGGCTCGGTGCCTGGTCGAGCCGGGGCGCCGCGTTCGGCATCTCCTCGTCCGTCGAGGTGGCCCGGGCGCTGCACCGGAAACTGCGGCTCATCGCGGCGCACATGCTCGAGGTCGAGCCGTTCGACCTCGAACCGGCACCGGGCGGGTTCGACGGGCCGGACGGCAAGTCGATCACCTACGGGCAGATCGGCAACGGCGTGACGCTGTGGCCCGGACCGATCGCGACCGTGCCCAAGGGCGTGATGCCGAACCTGGAGGAGACCTACACCTGGCAGTCGAAGATGGTGCGCTGGATCCCCAGCGACACCGGATCGCTCAGCATCTACACGAACCACTCGAGCGGCTGCTTCGCCGTCGAGGCGGAGGTGGAGATCGAGACCGGTCAGATCACCGTCAACCGGGTGTATGCCGCGCACGACTGCGGCAAGGTGGTCAACCCGACGATCGTGAACGGGCAGATCCACGGCGGCGTCGTGCAGGGGCTCGGCGCGATCCTCAACGAGGAGTTGCGGTACGACGCGCACGGCAACCTGCTCAACACCAGCCTGTGGACCTACATGGTCCCGCAGGCGGTGGACGTCCCGCGGATCGGTGTCGGCCATCTCGAGTCGCCCTCGCCGGTCACCACCCTCGGGACCAAGGGGATGGGTGAGGGCGGTCCGGTCGGCGTACCGGCCGCCGTGATGAACGCCGTCGAGAACGCACTCGCGCCGCTGGGTGTCGAACTCACCGAGACGCCGCTGTCGCCGGACCGCATGATCCGGATGATCCGGGCGGCCCAGTCGTCTTGAGTCTCTACAAGGTCCACCCGCTCGTCGTCGGCCAGGCACACGTCGGCGCGGCGCTGGACGTCTTCTGGAGCCTCACCAAGGAGCAGGGCCGGGTCGAGGTACCCATCCTCGCCTTCCTCATCGAGGGCGGCCCCGACCCGATCCTGGTCGACACCGGGATGCGCGACCCGCGCCGGGCGGAGACCACGCACCGGCTCGGCCCGCACTCGGCGAGCGCGGCGCAGAGCCTGGAGGCCCAGCTCGGGCTGCACGGTCTGGAGCTGCGTGACATCAAGACGACGCTGCTCACCCATCTCCACTACGACCACTCCGGCGGCGTCGTGCTGCTGCCGGAGTCCCGGTTCGTCGTGCAGCGCACCGAGCTGATGGCGGCGGCCGCCCCGATGGGGCCGGCGGAGCTGGAGATCGGCAGCCGCGACATGTTCTTCGACCGCCGGGACGTGGCCGCGCTCGTCGATCCGCTGTGGGACCGGGTCGACCTGCTCGAGGGCGACCGCACGATCCGGCCCGGCATCGAGTGCGTCCTCTACGCGAACAGCCACACCCCCGGCAGCCAGTGCGTGTACGTCGACACCGCCGAGGGCCGGGTCGCGCTCGTCGGCGACATGGTGCGCAAGGTCGATCTCAACATCGGCAAGGCGATCCCACCCGGCCTGTTCTACGACCTCGAGTCGATGATGCGCGCGATGGTCGACATCCGGGAGCGCGCCGATCTC
>JAOPWV010000199.1 GCA_025965475.1 Frankiales bacterium
CGTGCGCAGCGGCTCGACGAGCTCGAACTGCATGTCCTCGGGTAGCCCGCCCACGTTGTGGTGGCTCTTGATGTTGGAGGTCCCCGCACCGCCGCCGGACTCCACGACGTCGGGGTAGAGCGTGCCCTGAACGAGGAAGTCGACCGGCTCGTCGGCGGCGATCTCCCGCGCGGCCTCCTCGAAGACGCGGATGAACTCGCGGCCGATGGCCTTGCGCTTCTCCTCCGGGTCGATCACCCCGGACAGCGCGTCGAGGAACCGCTTGGACGCGTCCGCGACGTGCAGCTGTACGCCGGTGGAGGCGACGAAGTCCTGCTCGACCTGCTCGGCCTCGCCCTTGCGGAGCAGCCCGTGGTCGACGAACACACAGGTGAGCTGGTCGCCGACGGCGCGCTGGACGAGGGCGGCCGCGACGGCCGAGTCGACGCCGCCGGACAGGCCGCAGATGACCCTCCGGTCGCCGACCTGGGCGCGGATCCGCTCGACCTGCTCCTCGACGACGTTGACCATCGTCCAGGTGGGGCGGCAGCCGGCACCCTCGATGAGGAAGCGCCGCAGCACCTCCTGGCCCTGCTCGCTGTGCAGGACCTCGGGGTGGAACTGCACGCCGTACAGCCCGCGTTCGCGGTCCTCGAAGGCGGCGACCGGGGTCGCGGCGGTGGTGGCCGTGACGGTGAAGCCGGGCGGCGCCTCGGCGACCGCGTCGCCGTGCGACATCCACACCGACTGCTGCGTGGGCAGCCCGTCGAACAGCAGGCCGGGCGACGTCACGGCGAGGGCGGTACGGCCGTACTCGGCGGTGCCGGTCTGCGCGACGGTGCCGCCCAGGGCACTGGCCATCGCCTGGTGGCCGTAACAGATCCCGAAGGTGGGGACGCCGGTCTCGAAGAAGCCGGCCGGCACCTGCGGGGCATTGTCGGCGTACACCGACGACGGGCCACCGGACAGGATGACGGCCTTGGGCTTGCGGGCCCGGATCTCCTCTGCCGTGATCGTGTGGGGCACGATCTCGGAGTACACCTTGCACTCGCGCACGCGGCGCGCGATGAGCTGCGCGTACTGGGCACCGAAGTCGACGACGAGGACCGTGTCCTGCTGGGGAGTCACCCGATACAGGTTACGGCGTGACCTCGACGCCCTTCCAGAACGCGATCCGGTCGGTGATCTCCTTCGCCGCGTCCTTGGGCGTCGGGTAGTACCAGGCCGCGTCCGGGTTGGCCTCCCCGTCGACCTCGAGCGAGTGGTAGCTCGCCGTGCCCTTCCACGGGCAGATGCTCGTGGTGGCCGACTCGCGCAGCACGTCCGGGCGCACCGACTCCCGCGGGAAGTAGTGGTTGCCCTCGACGACGACGGTGTCGTCGGACTCGGCCAGGACGATGCCGTTCCAGGATGCAGTGGTCATGCTGGCCTCAACATCACGCGGCCGGCCGGCATGCCCGGCCGCCGCGCGCGGCATCGCCGTCGCGGCCGTCCGAGCCGTTGCGTCCGGCTGATCGTGGCTCAGGAGCCACCGTTGGCCGGACGCAAGCGGTCGCGGCCTGACGAAGCGCGGACGGAGCCCCTAGGAGCGCCGGGTGGGCGCGACCATGACCTCGACCTTCTGGAACTCCTTGATCGACGAGTACCCGGTCATCGCCATGGCGCGGCGCAGCCCGCCGAACAGGTTCGTGGTGCCGTCGTCGGTGCAGGCCGGTCCGAGGAGCACCTGCTCGAGGGTGCCGACCTGGTCGACCTTGAGGCGCGTGCCGCGGGGCAGGACCGGGTGGTGGGACGCGTGGCCCCAGTGCCAGCCGCGGCCCGGCGCACCGTAGGCGCGGGCGAGCGGGCTGCCCAGCATGACCGCGTCGGCGCCGCAGGCGATCGCCTTGGCGACGTCGCCACCGGTGCGCATGCCGCCGTCGGCGATGATGTGGACGTACCGGCCACCCGACTCGTCGAGGTAGTCCCGGCGGGCGCCGGCGGCGTCGGCGATGGACGTGGCCATCGGCACGCCGATGCCGAGCACCTCGCGGGTCGTGTTGGCGGTGCCCGGCCCGACGCCGACGAGGATGCCGGCGGCGCCGGTGCGCATGAGATGCAGCGCGGACTGGTACGTCGCGCAGCCGCCGACGATGACGGGCACGTCGAGCTCGGCGATGAAGCGCTTGAGGTTGAGCGGTTCGGTGCGCGACGACACGTGCTCGGCCGACACGACGGTTCCCTGGATGACGAACAGGTCGACGCCCGAGTCGATGACGGTCTGCGCGAACTGGACGGTCCGCTGCGGGGTCAGCGAGGCGGCGACGGTGACACCGGCATCGCGGATCTGCTGGATCCGGTCCTTGATGAGCCCGGCCTCGATCGGCTTCGCGTAGATCTCGCGCATCCGCTCGGTGGCCCGCTCCTCGGGCAGCTCCGCGATCTCGGCGAGGAGCGGCTCGGGGTCGTCGTACCGGGTCCACAGGCCCTCGAGGTTGAGCACCCCGAGGCCGCCGAGCTTGCCGATCTCGATCGCCGTCTGCGGGGAGACGACGCCGTCCATGGCCGACGCGGCGAGCGGCAGCTCGAACCGGTAGGCGTCGATCTCCCACGCGATGGAGACGTCCTCGGGGTCGCGGGTACGACGCGAGGGGACGATCGCGATGTCGTCGAAGCCGTACGCGCGGCGACCGGACTTGCCGATGCCGATGTCGAGGTCAGCCATGTCAGCGCCCGCTGTAGTTGGGGGCTTCGACGGTCATCTGGATGTCGTGCGGGTGGCTCTCCTTGAGCCCCGCCGCCGTGATCCGGACCAACTGGGCCTCCTGCAGTTCGGGGATCGTGCGGGCACCGCAGTAGCCCATGCCGGCCCGCAGGCCGCCGACGAGCTGGTGGGCGACGTTGGCCAGTTGGCCCCGGTAGGGCACCTGACCCTCGATGCCCTCGGGGACGAGCTTCTCGTCCGAGAGCACGTCGTCCTGGAAGTAACGGTCCTTCGAGTACGACCGGCTCTGGCCGCGCGAGCGCATCGCGCCGAGCGAGCCCATGCCGCGGTAGGTCTTGTACTGCTTGCCGTTGACGAAGACCAGCTCGCCCGGGCTCTCCTCGACGCCGGCCAGCAGGCTGCCCAGCATGACCGTGTCGGCGCCGCAGGCGATCGCCTTGGCGATGTCGCCGGAGTACTGCAGCCCCCCGTCGCCGATGACGGGTACGCCGGCCGGGCGGCAGGCCTGCGCGGCCTCGAAGATCGCCGACACCTGGGGTACGCCGACGCCGGCCACCACGCGCGTCGTACAGATGGAGCCGGGCCCGACGCCGACCTTCACGGCGTCCGCGCCGGCGTCCACGAGCGCCTGCGCACCGGCGCGGGTCGCGACGTTGCCGCCGATGACATCCACCGCGGGCGCGGCGGCCTTGATGCGGGCGAGCATGTCGCCGACCGCCTGGTTGTGGCCGTGCGCGGTGTCGACGACGACCGCGTCGACACCGGCCTCGACGAGCGCCATCGCCCGCTTGAACGCGTCCTCGCCCACGCCGACCGCAGCCGCGACCACCAGGCGCCCGTCGGCGTCCTTGGTGGCGAGCGGGTACTGGTCGCGCTTCACGTAGTCCTTGACCGTGATGAGCCCGCGCAGGCGGCCGCCCTCGTCGACGATCGGCAGCTTCTCGATCTTGTGCGCCTGCAGCAGGGCCAGCGCCTCCGGGCCGCTCACACCCTCCCGCGCGGTGACCAGCGGCATCGGCGTCATGACGTCGCGCACCAGCCGGTTCTGGTCCATCTCGAAGCGCATGTCGCGGTTCGTGACGATGCCCAGCAGCACGCCGCTCGCGTCGACGACCGGCAGTCCGGAGATCCGGTAGCGGCCGCACAGCCGGTCGACGTCCTCGAGGGTGTCCTCCGGCGAACAGGTGACCGGGTGGGTCACCATCCCGGCCTCGGACCGCTTCACCAGATCGACCTGCGTGGCCTGGTCCTCGATCGACAGGTTGCGGTGCAGGACGCCCACGCCGCCCTGGCGCGCCATGGCGATGGCCATCCGCGCCTCGGTCACCGTGTCCATCGCGCTGGACAGCAGCGGCGTGCGCAGCGTGATCCGGCGCGACAGCCGGGTCGAGGTGTCCGCGTCGCTGGGATTGAAGTCGCTCCGGGCCGGGAGCAGCAGCACGTCGTCGAACGTGAGGCCCAGCAGCGGGAACTTCGCGGCGTACGCATCGGCCTCGGAGCGGGCCGGACGGCCGTCCTCGAAGGGGTTCATTGCACCTTCCCGGCGGCGGGTTCTGGGGAGGAAGGAAGTCTACGCGGCCGGCTGTGCGCAGTCGGCGAACCGCCCGGCCCTCGGGGGTGCGACCGATCACGCCGCCGCCGGGCACGTCCGCGCGCCCTTCCGGAACTTCCACAGCATCAGGGTGCTGTGGAAGTTCCGAAAACCGCCCCGGTCTGGCGCACAGGAGGGAAGCGACGCCCGCAGCGGATCGCGTCGGCTGAAGGGATCCGAGGTGCCGCGCACCCTCGGCGTACGGCATACAGCGCCCGTGCGGTGGCCCGTAAGGTGACTGCCGATGACGCCACCGAGCAGTGCCTCCCCCGGGCCGGTCGACCCGTTCTGGGGCGACCCGGACGACCCGGCGCGCGAGCTCGCTGCTCTCGACGACGACACCGACGAGCCCGTGACGCCGCTGACCCCGGACGAGCGCGAGGACGTGCTCGAGGACATGGCGGACCTCGAGGTGTTCGAGGCGCTGCTGGACCCGCGCGGCGTGCGCGGGCTCGTGGTCCACTGCGAGGACTGCGACGAGGCGCACTACTTCGGGTGGGACCTGCTGCGGGGCAACCTGCGCCATCTCCTCGACTACGGCACGAGCCGGGTGCACGAGCCCGCCTACGGCCCGGACCCGACGCTCTACGTGACCTGGGAGTACGCCCGCGGCTTCGCGGACGCCTCGCTCGAAGGCTGACTCAGCGGCCCGAGCCGCCCCAGCCGGGCCGCTCACCCCGGCCACCCCGCCCGCCGGACGAGCCGGTGTCGGCTGACCCGCGGTCGCCGGACGTGTCCTGCCCGGCCGGCGTCCCGCCTGCGGACGTCACCGCTGACGTCGCGTCTGATGACACCGCGTCTGATGACACCGTGCCGCCGGACGTGCTCTGGCCGCTCTGGCCCGGGCGGCCCCAGCTCTGGCCGGACCGGTTCTGACCGGATGCCGGGGCGCTGTCCTCCCCGGTGCGGCGATCCCGCGTCCCACGGTCCTCGGTCCGGTCGTGCTGCACGGGGCCCGAGCTGGCAGGCACGCTGACCCCGCCGGACCGGTCCTGCCGGGCGTTCCCGTTGTGGCCGCTGTCGTGGTTGTCGTCCCCGGACCGCCCGCTGTTCCGGTTGCCCACATCGCGCGACCCGTTGTCGTCGCCTGTCGCCTCGGGGACGGGGCGAGTACCCGTGTGCTCCGCGGTCGGCTCGGCCGGTACCGGCTGCGCCGCCGGAGCGCTCTCGGCGGCAAGCCGCCGCTCGAGCCGGGTCAGGCGGTCCTGCAGCGAGGCGTGCGGCCCCGGCTCGGTGACGGCCGTCAGGTCATGCTTGGCCTGGGCGAGTTCGGCGCGCGCGGCGTCGTACCGCCGGGCGTCCATCAGCTTCGTGGCGCGCCCGAGCCGGACCTCCACGAGGCCTGCCGCCCGGGCCGAGTCCGCGTTCCCGGCGGGCGTGGAGTGCGCGACGGGGGCGGCCGGCATGGGCCTTGTCGAGCCGGCGCCCGTGGCGCCGAGCCTCGAGGGCACGCCGGTCGACTGCTGCGGCGACAGGGCGGGCGACGGCGCGCTCGAGGACGGGCGGTCGGTCGGGCTGGCGGCTCTGGACGGCTTGGCAGGGTGGGCCGGAGCGATGGCGGCGACGACGTCCCCGACGGCCGTGACCACGTCGCCCACCACGACGCGCACCCCGTAGAGCGGGTCACCGGGCGAGGAGGTGGCGGCGGCCGCGGCGCCGGCCACGGACAGCAGGCCGGCGGTCACGACCGCGACGGTCGCCCCGCGGCCGAAGGACCGCCGGCGGCCCACCGTCGCGGGCACCTCCGGCAGCGCCCCGTCGGAGACCGGAAGGTCGGCCACGACGTCCAGCTGCAGCGCAAGCAGCAGCGCGTACGCCGGGTCGGCCGCGTCCTCGAAGGGAGCCGACGACCCGCCGGGAACCAGCGCGCCGCGCAGGCTCTCGACCAGCGCATCGTCGCGGACCAGCGCGGCGACGTCGGCGGGTTCGGCGCCGGGCATCATGTCGGGTGCGTTCATGGCGTGGCCGCCTCGGCGGCGAGGGCGCGCAGCCGGGCCAGGGCACGGTGCTGGGCGACCCGGACCGCGCCGGGCGTCATGCCCAGGACCGCGCCCGCCTCGTCGGCAGACAGGCCGGCCATCACGCGCAGCAGCAGCACCTCGCGCTGCGCGTCCGACAGCTGGTCGAGCAGCGCCATCGACGCGGCGACGTCGGCGGCGTGCACGGCGGCCTGCTCCGGCCCGGGGGAGTCGTCGGCGCGCTCCGGGAGCTCGTCCGTCGCGTCGGCGCGGTTGCGGAAGACCGCACGCTGCGCGTCCGCCACCTTGTGACCGGCGATGCCGTAGACGAAGGCGAGGAACGGGCGGCCCTGGTCGACGTAGCGCGGCAGGGCTGTCAGCACTGCGACACACACCTCCTGGGCCACGTCGTCGGCCGACCCGTATGAGCCGTCCCGCCGTCCGAGTCGCGCACGGCAGTACCGCAGCACACCCGGACGGAGACGGCCGAGCAGCTCCTCCAACGCCGCCCGGTCGCCCTCTCGGGCCCGGGCGACGAGCGGAGCCAGCTCGTCCGTCACAGGAGGCATCGGAGTGGGCGCCTCCTTCGTTACGGCCACGGCAGGCGACCTAGGTGACCAGTCCGCGCCGGAAACCCAGCGCGACGGCCTGCGCCCGGTCGTTCACGCCGAGCTTGCGGAACAACCGGCGGGCGTGGGTCTTCACCGTGTCCTCGGACAGGTAAAGGTCACGGCCGATCTGGTTGTTGGACTTGCCCTGGCTCATCCCGGTGAGGACCTGCAGTTCGCGCTCGGTCAGCTGGGTGCCGGGCGGCATGGTGCGCAGCTGCTCGCGGCCGGCCAGGGCCCGCCGCAGGGAGGGCTCGACGAGGTCCAGCCCCTGCAGGGCGTGCGCGACCGCGGCGCAGAGCTCCTCGTGGCTGACGTCCTTGAGCAGGTAGCCACGGGCGCCGTGCGAGACGGCGGCCGCCACCTGGTCCCGGTCGTCCGCCGCCGTCAGCATGATCACTTTGGCGTCGGGGTTGTCGGAGACCAGCCGGCGGGTGGCCTCGAGACCGCCCAGCCCGGGCATGCGGACGTCCATGAGGATGAGGTCGGGTCGCTCGTGGGGGAACCGCGCCAGCACCTCCTCGCCGCTGGCGGCCGTCTCGACACGGTCGACGCCCGGAACGCCCGCGACGATCTGCCGCAGTCCCTCCCGGACGATGCGGTGGTCGTCGCAGATGAGCACGGTCGTGGTCACGGGGTCGCCTTCGGTCGCGGGGAGAACGGGGGCTTGCTCACGGGCAAGGTCAAGGGCAGGGCGAGCCGGATGTGGTCCGGGCTGCAGGTCAGGGAGCCACCGAGTGCGCGGGCCTTCGCGGCCCAGCGCTGCGGCGCCGCGAGGGCGGTGCCGCCGTCGACGTCGAGGAGGACGCCCGGTCCCCCACGCCGCAACGCGACGCGGGCCGCCGGTGCGTCCGCGGGCAGGGCGACGGCCTGGACGAGGCGGTACGCCGTCGAGGTGACCGCAGCGGGCAGCACGGCGACCGTCGACTCGTCGAGCATGAACCGCAGGGGCGGCCGGCCGGCCTCCTCGAGCCGCGCCGAGAGCATGCCGAGCACGGCGGTGAGGCTGCCGGCCCGCGGCCGCAGGTGCCACAGGGCGCGCCGCAGCTCGACGAGCGCGACCTGGACCGCGTCACGCGCCATGGTCGGGTCCCCGCCGCGGGCCGCCGCGTCCGCGGCGTACCGGGCGACGACGAGCGCCTGGACCGGACCGTCGTGCAGCAGGTCGGCGACCTCGTCGGCGTCGCCGTCCGCAGCCGCGAGGAGTTCCGCGGCGGTGCCGTCGGCGGGGGCGGGCCCGGTCCGCGACAGCGCGAGGGCCAGGACGGCAACCGAGGCGGTGAGCATCGGCAACTGCTCCGGCCGCGCGCCGACGACCGTGAGGGTGCCCAGGTCCTGACCGGCGGCCCGCAGGGGCAGGTGCACGGGGTCCGGACCGGTCGCGATGGGGGTGGCCGGACCGGACTGGACCGGCTCCCCCGCCGCAGCCGCGGGGGTACCGGTCGCGTCGTGGAGCACCACGGTGCGCAGGTCGAGGGCCTCGCGCAGCAGGTCGAGAGCCGCGGTCAGGCCGCCATCGGCACGGTCGGCCAGCAGCTCGGCCAGGCGGCCCGGGAGTACCGGATCGAGCAGCTGGGGAGCAGACCTGCCCACTGTCACCCCCCTCGGCACACGCGGCCCACGCGGCCTCGCCGCGAGGTGCTCCCGGTCCCATCGGCAGAAACGGCCCGCAACGTGAGCGCGCTGCGTCCCTCTGCGTCCTTCTGGCCCATCGTGACCAGTCGGACCGGCCCACCCGGGTGAGCGAGCGACGTCACCCTCGCGGGTGACCCGGATCACCCGCCCGTCAGGATGATGCCGAGCCTGCCATAAGCGCAGATACCTCGGGGCGGGACAGCCATTCGCCACGCACTCCGGGCGGCAGGTCCCCCGCGATGGCCGTGACGGCGGCGCGGGCCGCCGCCAGGCTGCGCGTGCTCTCCGCGATCGCAGCCGGACCGGCCCCGCTCGCGGTGAGCGCACCGAGCAGCGCGCGCGTCGGCCAGATCAGCGGTACGGCGCCGAGCGACTCCGCCAGCGCGGCCGCCCGCCGCAGCGTGAGGATCGCCGCCTGGGCGTCCGGGCTGCCGCCGCTGACCTGGGCGAGCCCGAGGTAGAGCAGCCCCTTCGCGACGTGCCGGGGGGCCGCCGCGTCCTCGGCGAGCCGAACGGCACCGCGCGCTGCGTCAGCGGCCTCGTGCGGCCGCCCCTCGAGCAGCGCGATGTCGGCCTGCACCCAGCCCAACCGGACGCGCTGCCGCCACCACTCGCCCGAGCCGTCCGGGACGAGTGCCGCCGCCGCGGCTGCGCGCTCGCTCGCCGCGTCGAGCTCACCCAGCCCGACGGCGTCCGCGGCCAGGCCGAGCTGTGCGTCGAAGGCCGCCAGGCCGGTGCCGTCCGTCAGGTCGAGGGCGGTCTGGTCCGCGTCCCGCGCGACCGCGTGCCGGCCCAGCTGGCGCTGCACGCTGGCGAGGGTCGACGCGGCCAGCGCCGCGTACCGGCGGCGCTCCGGCCCAGCGTCCGGTGCCTGGCCGGCGTCGACGAGCGGGGACAGGACCGTGAGCGCGCCGCCGTACCGCCCGGCGGCCCCGAGGGCGACGCCGAGCAGCCAGCCGGCGGTCGTGACCTCGGCGGGCCGGCCCTGCGACCTGGCGACCACGACCGCCCGCTGGAGGGTGCCCACGGCGTCGGCCGGCCGGCCGCGGAACGCGTCGTGCTCGCCGCTCGCCAGCAGGCTGGCCAGGTCGGCCGGTCCGGGTGCCGTCACGCGCGAACCGTACCGCCGGGCCGATCACGGCGAACTGTCCGCGGGTTTCGTACGAACACCTACCGGGGCACTGCATGTGGAGGCATCAACAACCTCCCGGCGCGCCCGTCGTACCGTGAGCGCACACGTCTCGCTCGCCCTGACCCGCGAAGGACCGCACGTGACAGACATCTCCCGGCTCCCCGGCCCCCAGTCCGACAAGTGGGAGTGGCAACTGCTCGGCGCCTGCCGCGCGCACGACACCGACTTGTTCTTCCACCCCGAGGGCGAGCGCGGCCCCAACCGCAGCAACCGGGAAGCGTCCGCCAAGGCGATCTGCGCCGGCTGCCCCGTCATCGTCGAGTGCCGCGAGGCGGCCCTCGCCGCCCACGAGCCGTACGGCGTCTGGGGCGGGTTGTCCGAGCACGAGCGCGAGACGATCCTCGCGCGGCGCGAGCACGCGACCGCCAGCTGACAGCGCCTGCAGACCCCGGCCCGCTAGGCCCGCGCCGTGCGCGCCCGCATCCACGGCAGCCCGAGCCGGGCGTCGCGCAGGACGGTCCGCGCCGCGTTGCGGCCCGCCATGCCGTGCACGCCCCCGCCCGGGTGCGAGGCCGCACCGCACATGTAGACCCCGCCCACGGGCAGGGCGTACGACGACCAGCCCGCTACCGGGCGGAACACGAGCATCTGGTCCAGCGCGGCCGACCCGCCGGCGACATCGCCGCCCACGAGGTTCGGGTCCCGCCGCTCGAGGTCCAGGGGGGCGGCGACCGTCGTGTCCACGACGAGGTCGCGCAGGCCAGGGGCCTGCGTCTCCAGCCGGCCGAGGATCCGGTCGGCGAAGCCGGCCTGCCAGCCCTCCGCCAGCTCGCCGGCCGCATCGCCGGCAGGCGTGGCCGGACAGTGGCACTCGACCCACAGCGAGGCGGCGCCCGGCGGGACCCGGCTCGGGTCGGCCCGGTCCTGCTGGCCGACGATGAGCTGCGGCTCGGCCGGCAGCAGCCGGCGGCGGACCTGGGCCTGCGACACGGCCAGCGCGTCGAGATCGCCGGTGACGTGCACGACCATCGCCTCGCGCAGCCGTTCATCGGCCCACGGGGCCGGCGCGGACAGGTCGACGTCGAGCCGGAAGTAGCCGCCCGCGTAGCGGTGCCGGCGGAGCTGGTCCAGCCAGGCGCCAGCCAGGTGCTGTTCGCCGACCAGATCGCGGGCGAGCCGCGCGGGGGCGACATCGGCGACGACCGCCCGCCGCACCCCGACCCAGCCCCCGTCCCGGCAGCGCACACCCACGGCACGGCCGCCCCGGACGTCGATCCCGGTGACCTCGACCCCCGTGCGCACCACCACGCCGGCCTCGACGGCCGCCTCGGTCAGCGCGGCGGCGAGGTTCTGCGCACCGCCGACCGGCACCGGCATGCCGTGCTGCTGCGCGGCCATGGCGAGCAGCATCGCGGGCGGCATCGAGCCCGCCGCGTCGACACCGACGTCCGCATGCGTGGCGTGCGCCGCGAACAGCATCCGGGCCGCGGTCGTGCCGTACCGCAGACGCACCCACTCCTCGACCGGCTCGAGCAGTTGGCGGGCGGTCGCGACCAGCTCCCGCGGCGTACTGCGGGCCACCACGCGGGCGAGCGGCCGGGGCGCACCCACCGGCCCCATCATGGCCTCGAACAGCGGCCCGCCGAGCCGGTGCCACCACGCGACGGTGTCCAGCCACGCGGCGGCGTCCACGCCCAGCCCCTCCGCGGTCCCGGTGGGCGTACGCCGCATGACCGCGGCCGGTCTACGCGGGTCCCAGACGGCGGCAACCGGCACCTCGGTCCGCGCCCAGCGCACGCGGCGGGCCAGGCCCAGCTCGGCGAAGACGGGCGAGGTGTGCAGGACCCCGTAGAAGGCCGAGCCCCAGTCGTGCAGGTACCCGGCGGCGGTGCGCCCGCTCCCGATGGCGCCGCCGGCGATCGGCCGGCGTTCCAGGAGCTCCACGCTCCACCCCGCTCGGGCGAGCACGGTGGCGGCCACCAGCCCGTTGGGCCCGGCCCCGATCGCGACCGCGTCCACCGTCATGCCCCGGACGGTGCCACAGGAGCCGGCTTGTCGCCGCCGGGTGGCATCCTCGGTGAGGAGGGTCGAGCCACTCCGAGAGGACTCGCCCGTGCCGTTCACCGTCCACCAGCCCGGCTGCCCGCCCCGCCACGTCGAGGCCGAGGAGTACCGCCTCGAGGGCCGCTGGCACGTCTTCCGGCGTACGACGACGGTGATGGGCAACCCGCGCACGGTTGTCGCGCTGCGTCTCGCGGCCACCGACGACGTCGCCGTCAGGCCGGCGTAACCGCGCCCGGAACGACGACGGGCCCGGCACCCCGTAGGGATGCCGGGCCCGTCGGGTCGTGAACGAGCGGCTGAGCTAGTGGCTGTGGCCGTGCCCGCCGTGGCCGTTGCCGTTGTCCTCGGCCTTCTCCGGCTTGTCCGCGACGATCGTCTCGGTGGTCAGCAGCATGCTGGCGATCGAGGCGGCGTTGCGGACGGCGGAGCGGGTGACCTTGACCGGGTCGACGATGCCCTGCTTGACCAGGTCGCCGTACTCGCCGGTCGCGGCGTTGAGGCCGTTGCCCGGGCCGAGCTCGCGGACCCGGTTGACGGCCACGCGGCCCTCCATGCCGGCGTTCGCGGCGATCCAGTACGCCGGCTCGTCGAGGGCCTTGCGCACGATCTGGACGCCGAGCAGCTCGTCGCCGGTCTTGCTCAGGCCGCCGTCGAGCACCGAGCTCGCGTGGATCAGCGCGGCACCGCCGCCGGGGACGATGCCCTCCTCGACCGCCGCGCGGGTCGCCGAGATGGCGTCCTCGAGACGGTGCTTGAGCTCCTTGAGCTCGGTCTCGGTGTGCGCACCGACCTGGATGACGCCGACACCGCCGGCCAGCTTGGCCAGCCGCTCCTGCAGCTTCTCGCGGTCCCAGTCGGAGTCGCTGTTCTCGATCTCCTGGCGGATCTGCGAGACACGGCCGGAGACCTCCTCCTTGGCACCGGCGCCGTCGATGATCGTCGTCAGCTCCTTGGTGACGGTCACCGTGCGGGCCCGGCCGAGGACCTCGAGGCCGACCTGGTCGAGCTTGAGGCCGACCTCGGCCGACACGACCTGCGCGCCGGTGAGGACGGCGATGTCCTGCAGCATCGCCTTGCGGCGGTCACCGAAGCCGGGCGCCTTCACCGCGACGACCTTGAGGGTCTTGCGGATGGCGTTGACGACCAGGGTCGACAGCGCCTCGCCGTCGACGTCCTCGGCGACGACGAGCAGCGGCTTCGCGGCCTGGACGACCTTCTCCAGCAGCGGCAGGAGGTCGGACAGCGAGGAGATCTTGCCGTTGACGATGAGGATGTAGGGGTCCTCGAGGACCGCCTCCATGCGCTCGGGGTCGGTGACGAAGTACGGCGAGATGTAGCCCTTGTCGAACTGCATGCCCTCGGTGAGCTCGAGCTCCAGACCGACGGTGTTCGACTCCTCGACGGTGATGACGCCGTCCTTGCCGACCTTGTCCATCGCCTCGGCGATGAGCTCGCCGACGCGCTGGTCCTGGGCGGAGATGGCCGCGACGGCGGCGATCTCGGCGTGCGTCTGGACCTCGGTGGCCGCCTGGATCAGCGCCTCGCTGACCGCCTCGACGGCCGCGTCGATGCCGACCTTCAGGCCCATCGGGTTCGCGCCGGCGGCGACGTGGCGCAGGCCCTCGTGGACCATCGCCTGGCCGAGGACGGTCGCGGTGGTGGTGCCGTCGCCGGCGACATCGTTGGTCTTGGTCGCGACCTCCTTCGCGAGCTGCGCGCCCATGTTCTCGTACGGGTCGGTCAGCTCCACCTCACGGGCGATGGTCACGCCGTCGTTGGTGATGGTCGGGCCGCCGTACGCCTTGGAGATCACGACGTTGCGGCCGCGCGGGCCGAGCGTGACCTTGACGGCGTCGGCCAGCTGGTCGACACCGCGCTCGAGGCTGCGACGTGCATCCTCGGAGAAGCTCAGGATCTTGGACATGCGGTCCTCTCAGAAAAGGGCGACGCCCCGGTACCCCGTCAGGGGAGCCGGGGCGTCGTGAAGCAGACGAACAGGGGTCTTTAGCCCTCGATGACAGCGAGGACGTCGCGGGCGGAGAGCACGAGGTACTCCTCGCCGTTGTACTTGACCTCGGTACCGCCGTACTTGCTGTAGAGCACCTTGTCGCCGACCTTGACGTCGAGCGGGACGCGGTTGCCGTCCTCCCAACGACCGGGGCCGACGGCCAGGACAGTGCCCTCCTGGGGCTTCTCCTTGGCGGTGTCGGGGATGACAAGTCCGGAGGCCGTCGTGGTCTCGGCCTCAGAGGCCTGGACGACGATGCGGTCCTCGAGCGGCTTGATGGCGACCTTGGTCGCGGTGGTCACGGTGCCTCCTGAGATGCAGTTGAGGGGCGGACGGGCATCCTGCCGTCGCGGGGGTCAGGCACCTGTCTCGCTGGTTGGCACTCTAGACCCCTGAGTGCCAACCGCACAAGCACGGGCTTCGGCGTCAGCCCGCGACCGCGACCACGTCGGTCACCGGCATCGAGCTGTCCGCGGGCAGGTCGAACGGACTGGGCGCGATGCCGGCGGCCACCAGTCGGGACCCGAGCGCCGCGACCATCGCGCCGTTGTCGGTACACAGACCGGGGCGGGGCACGCGCAGCCGGATGCCCGCGGCGTCGCAGCGCTCCTGCGCGAGCGCCCGCAGCCGGCTGTTGGCGGCGACGCCGCCGCCGATCAGCAGATGCCCGAGGCCCCGGTCCCGGCAGGCCCGCACCGCCTTGGCCGTGAGCACGTCGACGACGGCCTCCTGGAACGACGCGCAGACGTCGGCAACCGGCAGCTCCCCCTCGTACGCCTCGACCCAGCGCGCGACCGCGGTCT
Organism: Frankiales bacterium; assembly: GCA_025965475.1. Taxonomy (GTDB): domain Bacteria; phylum Actinomycetota; class Actinomycetes; order Mycobacteriales; family SCTD01; genus RYN-124. The sequence continues at coordinate 14,483 of JAOPWV010000199.1, forward strand.
TGAGGCCGCTGAACGACACGTCGTACTCGCCCTTGGTCTTCCCGCGCGGGAAGGCGATCGCGTCCCTGTCCCCGTCCCGTGAGAGCCGGTCGACGACCGGCCCGCCGGGGAAGCCGAGCCCGAGCAGGCGGGCCACCTTGTCGAACGCCTCGCCGGCCGCGTCGTCGATGGTCTGGCCGAGCGGCTTGATCGCGTGCGTGACGTCGTCGACCTGCAGCAGGCTGGAGTGGCCACCGGAGACGAGCATCGCCAGGCAGGGCTCGGGAAGCGGGCCGTGCTCGAGCACGTCGACGGCGACGTGCGCGGCCAGGTGGTTCACGCCGTAGAGCGGTACGTCGAGCGCGAGCGCGTACGCCTTCGCGGCGGCCACCCCGACCAGCAGCGCGCCGGCCAGGCCCGGCCCGCTCGTGACGGCAACGGCGTCGATGTCGGAGAGCGTGACGCCCGCGGTCTCCAGAGCCCGGTGCACCGTGGGAACCATGGCCTCCAGGTGGGCCCGGCTGGCGACCTCGGGCACCACCCCGCCGAAGCGGCTGTGCGCCTCGACCGAGGACGCGACGGCATCGGCGAGCAGCGTCGTGCCGCGGACGATGCCGATGCCGGTCTCGTCGCAGGACGTCTCGATCCCGAGGACGAGGGGTTCGTCTGTCACGTGTCCATCATCGCTGCCCGCCTCATGACGACCGTGTCATGACGACCGCGTCATGACGACCGCGTCCGTCCCGCTCGGCGAGTAGTAGCCGCGGCGGACGCCGACCGGTCGGAAGCCGAACCGTTCGTAGAGCCGCTGCGCCACGGCGTTGTCCGCGCGCACCTCCAGGCTCACCGTCGTCTTGCGCCGCCGGGCGGCCTCGTCGAGCAACGCCTGCAGCAGCTGGGCGCCGACGCCCGCACCCTGGGCGTCAGCCGCCACCCCGATGGTCTGCACGAAGGCCTCGTCCGGGTAGGCGCAGAGCCCGGCGTACCCGACCACCCGGTCGCCGGCGAGCGCGACGAGGAAGTACCGGGTGTCGATCTGCCCGAGCTCGGACCAGTAGGTGCGGGCGGTCCACGTGTCGTCCTGGAACAGCGCGCGTTCCAGCGGCAGCACGTCCTCGATGTGCCACCAGCGCATCCGCTCCAGGGTCACCACGACGCCGGCTCGCTGATCGTGCGGCCGTGCCGCAGGTCCACCCGGTGCAGCACGTCGCCGGCCCGCAGGTGCACCTCGTCGTCGAGGATGCCGAGCCAGTGCACGGCCGGTCCGAGCGCGTCGCTCTCCCAGGCCAGCCCCTCGCGGTCGTACGCCGAGAGCACGTCGTCGTCCAGCAGCAGCGCCAGCCCGCCGACCGGCTCGAAGCGGCGTACCGACGGGCGGTCGATCCGCGACCAGGCGTCCGGGTCGTCGGCGCGGACGAGGTACGGCGCGCCGCCGGCGGCGACGAACACCTGTTCCGGGTCGGGCCACGAGGCCACCACGTTGAGCCGGCCAGGCCGGTTGTCGGAGGAGAAGACGCCGGTCCAGGGCTCGCCGCCGGCCGGAAGGACACGCAGCCAGACGCCGTCCGAGCCGCCGTCGCGGCGGGCTCCCGGGTAGTAGACGACGTTGCCGGTCCGGCCGCGGACCGAGCGCTCGTGCGCGGCCTCCCAGGTCCGGGGGAACGCATCCAGCCACAGCGGCCCGTCGCTCACACCGTCACCCTCTTCGGGGCGCCCGGCACCTCCGCGTCCGGCCGGCGCAGGTAGAGCGGCACCAGCGGCGCGGGCTCCTCGCCGATCCGGGGGGCCACCACCTCGACCAGCCGCGCCGCCGACGGGTACCGCGGCTCCGGCCGTACGTCGAGGCCGGCGAAGGCCTCCGCGTGGACGTGCGCGCCGTCGCCGACGACAGGCACGCCCGCGAACCCGTCCACGACGTCGGCGGGTCGCCCGACGGCCGGTCCGCCGACGCGGGCACCGCTCGCGTCGTAGCGGGACCAGTAGACCTCCCGGCGGCGGGCATCGGTGACCGCCACCCGCTCGCCCTCACCGAGCCCGTCCAGCGAGCAGGTGCCGTACGCCGGGATGCCGAGCGCGTCGGACAGGGTGGCGGCCGTGACGACGCCGACACGCAGGCCGGTGAACGGGCCGGGACCGAGGCCGACCGCGATCGCGCCGAGCGCGGTGCGGGCGACGCCGGCCTCGGCGAGCACCGCCTTGATGCCGACCGCGAGCAGCTCGCCGTGCCGCCGGGCGTCGACGACGACGCGCTCGGCGAGGAGTCCCTCACCGAGGCGGACCAGCGCGACGGAGACCGCCGGCGTCGAGGTGTCGAGGCCGAGAACGAGCACGCGGCGAGCGTACGGCCCCGTGCTCCCGGGGGCCGGTGGGCAGCGTCACAGGCCGATCCGGGAGGGTTCTTCCTCCTGTCGCGCTTGCACCTGGCGTGACCATGACCCTGTCCGAGGTACGGCCTGCGCCGGCGGCGGCCCCGCCCGCGCCCGTCGCGCCGCCCTCCCTGGTGCCCCTGCTCGCGCTCGCCTCGGGCGTCGCCGTCGCGAACAACTACTACCTGCAGCCGCTGCTCGCCCTGATCGGCAAGGACCTGGGCGTCGGCTCGGCGCAGGTCGGGCTGGTGTCCGCCGTCGCGCTGTTCGGCTACGCCCTGGGTCTGCTGCTCGTCGTACCGCTCGGCGACATCGTCGACCGCCGGCTGCTCGTCACGACGGTCCTGAGCGGGACCGCGCTGTCGCTGGTGGTCATGGCCCTGGCCCCGTCCGTCCTCGTCCTCGGTGCCGCCGCCTTCGGCGTCGGTCTCACGAGCGTCGTCGCGCAGGTCCTCGTCCCGTACGCCGCCTCCATCGCGGACGACGCGTCCCGCGGCAGGGTCGTCGGTTTCGTCCTCAGCGGCATCCTCGTCGGCATCCTGTCCGCCCGCGTCGTGGCCGGCCTGGCCGGCGCCGCGCTGGGCTGGCGCGCGGTCTATGCCGGTGCCGCCGGGCTCACCTTGGCCCTGCTGCTCCTGCTGCTGATCGGGTTGCCCGCCGAGCCGCAGCGGCACCGGCGCCACGGCCGGCCCGACATTCCCTACTCCCAGGTGCTCGCCGGCGTCGGCCGGCTCGTGCGCAGCAACGGTCAGCTGCGGGTCCGGGCCTTCTACGGCGCCTGCGGCTTCGCGGTCTTCTCCTCGACCTGGACGGCGCTGGCCTTCCACCTGCACGACCAGTTCGGGATCGGCTCCACCGGCGTCGCCCTCGTCGCGCTGCTGGGCATCGGCGGGGCCGTCCTGTCACCGCGCGCCGGCCGGCTCGCCGACCGCGGCCGGAGCACGGTCGTCACCGGCGCGGCGTACGCCGCCCTTCTCGTCGGCACGGGGCTGCTGGCGCTGGGCAGCACGTCCCTGCCCCTGCTCATCGCCGGCCTCGTCGTGACCGACCTGGCCATCCAGGGCGGGCACGTGACCAACATGGGCATCGTCTACCGGCTCGTCCCGGAGGCGCGCAGCCGCGCGACCACGGTCTTCATGACGACGCTGTTCCTCGGGGGTGCGGTCGGCTCCGTGTTCAGCGCGCTGGCCTACTCCGCCGGCGGCTGGCCGGCCGTGAGCGCCGGCTGCGCCGTGTTCGCCGGCACGGCACTGGTCACCTGGCTGGTGCGCCTGCCCGTGCGGGCGCCCCGCATGCTGGACGAGCCCTTCCCGGAGGCCGTGGCCTGACGACCGGCGGGGGGGCTCAGCTCTCCCGGAGGCCGGCGACGATCTCGCGCTTGAGGATCTTGCCGGACGGGCCGAGCGGGAACGCGTCGGTGAAGAACACCCGGCGCGGGTACTTGTAGGCCGCGAGCCGCTCCTTGGCCCAGGCCGACAGCTCCGCTCCGGTGACGTCGCCGCCCTCGGGGTCCTTGATGACGACGGCGCAGACCTCCTCGCCGTACTGCGGATCGGGCAGGCCGATGACGGCGACCTGGCCGACGGCCGGGTGCCGCAGCAGGATCTCCTCGACCTCGCGCGGGTAGATGTTGTAGCCGCCGCGGATGACCATGTCCTTCTTGCGGTCGACGATCGAGACGTAGCCGTCCTCGTCCTTCGTACCGAGGTCCCCGGTCCGGAACCAGCCGTCCACGATGGCGGCGGCCGTCGCCTCGGGCTTGTTGAGGTAGCCCTTGAAGACGTTGTGGCCGCGCACGACGATCTCGCCCAGCTCGCCGGTGGGCAGGAAGTCGATGCGGTCGTCGAGCTCGGCCTTGGCGATCTCGACCTCGACACCCCAGATGGCCTTGCCGACGGTGCCGGGCCTGGGCGGGAACCCGATCTGGTTGAACGTCGCGACCGGCGCGGTCTCGGTCAGCCCGTAGCCCTCGAGCACCGGCGTGCCGAACACCTCGGCGAACCGCTCCAGCACCGGCACGGGCAGCGCCGCGCCACCCGACAGGGCGGACTTGAGCGTCGGACGCAGCTCCGAGGTCTTGGCGGCCTCGAGCAGCCCGACATACATCGTCGGCACGCCCATGAAGATCGAGCACTTCTCCTTGACCAGCAGCTCGAGGGCCTGCGCGCCGTCGAACCGGGGCAGCAGGACGACGGCCGCGCCGACGAAGAAGGCGGTGTTCATGCAGCACGTCTGGCCGAACGTGTGGAACAGCGGCAGGCAACCGAGCACGACGTCGTTCTCGTTGATGTCGAACGAGTAGGTCGCCGAGGCGACGACGTTCATGACGACGTTCAGGTGGGTGATCTCGGCGCCCTTGGGGGTGCCCGTCGTCCCGCTCGTGTAGAGGATGACCGCGGTGTCGCCTGCCTCGGCCGGCACCATGGCCTCGATCGGCGTGGCCGACAGGGCGAGGGTGTCGATCCGCTCGACGGTGGCGTCCGCGCCGTCCATGACGGCCAGCACGGGTACGCCGGCGAGCTCGGCGCCCTTCGCGCCCTCGCCGAGCAGTGGGGCCGCGCAGATCAGCGCCTTGGCTCCGGAGTCCTCCAGGACGTACTGGATCTCCTCGGCCTTGAGCAGGGCGTGCACCGGCACGGCGACGGCCCCGAGCGCGAGCGTCCCGTAGTAGGACAGCGGGAAGTGCGGCGTGTTCGGGAGCAGCAGCGCGACGCGGTCCCCCGGCCCGATGCCCTTCTCCCGCAGCACCGCTGCGTACTGCAGGGAGTGCGCCCACAGCTGCGCGTAGGTCAGGCGCAGGTCGCCGAGGATGACGGCGGGCCGGTCGGCGTGCCGGACGGCGGACTCCGCCAGGATGCTGGCGATCGTCAGGGACATGGGCGGGGCTCCCGGAAGTAGAAGGTCGGCCGAGTCTGCCTTGTCAGGAGAAAACGGACCAGCGCAGGCCGTGCGGGAGCACGACGACCGTGCGCGCGTCGTCCGACGGCCGCTCGATCCGGATCTCCAGCCGGGCGTCGGCGAGCCCCTCGACGAGACCCTCGCCCCACTCGACGACGGTGACGCTGTCCTCGAGGGAGGCGTCGAGGTCGAGGTCGTCGAGTTCCAGCCGGCTGCTCCCCGAGTCGCGTAGCCGGTACGCGTCGACGTGCACCAGCGGCAGCGGCCCGCGATGGACCCGCGCCAGCACGAAGGTCGGGCTCGTCACCGCACCGCGGACGCCCAGCCCGGCGCCGATCCCCTGTGTCAGGGCTGTCTTCCCGGCACCCAGCGGCCCGGACAGCAGCAGCAGGTCCCCCGGCCGGAGGTCGGCGGCCAGCCGCTCGCCGAGCGCGAAGGTCTCGTCGGACCCGTGCAGCACGACGGGCAGCGGCCGGACCAGCTCGGTGTAGAACGCACGCTCCCCGAGGGGCTGGTAGCCGACCCGCTCCCAGAACCGCCTGCTGCCGGTCAGCGCGTGCCGTACACCGATGTGGGTGCGCAGCGCCCCCTCCTCGGCGGCCCACGCGTGCGCCTCCTCCACGAGCCGGCGGCCGACGCCCCCGCGCCGGTACGTCGGGTCGACGGCGCACCTCCGGAGCACCCAGGCCGTCCCGTCCCGGCGTACCCGGCAGGTGGCCAGCAGCCGGCCGTCGTCGTCCCGCAGCAGCAGCCCCCCGTGCGTGGCGAAGTCGGCGGCCACGGTCTCGGCGGTCTCGGCGAGCGCGCCGGACGGCGGTGTCAGCTCGGCCTGCGTGGCGAACGCGAGCCGGGACAGCCCCTGCACCTCCTCGACCGGAGCGTCGCCCCGGATCCGCTCCACCTTCATGCGGCCAGCCTGAGGGCTTCGGCGAGGTCGGCGCGGAGCAGCCGTTCCGGCTCCCCACCGGGGCCCCACCGCAGCGCGGCGCTCGGGTGGTAGGTCGGGAGCACCCGGCGGCCCTGCACCTCGTGCACCCGGCCGCGCGCCGCGGACAGCGTCGTCGGGCCGAGGAACCAGCGGGTGGCCGACAGCCCGAGCGGTACGACGACGGCGGGATCGATGAGGTCGAGCTGCCGCTCCGTCCACCCGCGGCAGCGCCGCGACTCGACCGCGGTCGGCGGCCGATTCGCGGGCGGCCGGCACTTGACGGTATTGAGGATCGCGACGGCAGAGCGGTCGATCCCGACGTCCGCGAGCAGCCGGTCGAGCAGCTGCCCGCTGCGGCCGACGAACGGCTGCCCGGTCAGGTCCTCCTGCGCCCCGGGCGCCTCGCCCATGAGAAGCAGCCTGGCCCCGGCCGGCGTGGCGCCGACGACGACGCAGTGCCGCGTCGCGACCAGCTCGGGGCACGCCGTGCACCCGGGCAGGACGGCCGCCAGCGCGGCGAGGTCGGGCAGGGACTCGGCCCGGTGGCGGATCTCGACGGCGACCGGATCCTGGGTGGCCCTCACGCCGAGCGCGCGCCGGGCCCGGCGGCCCTCGCTACTCGGCGGAGCAGCGCCCGCAGATGCAGCGTGACCAGCGGCGCCCGCTCGAGCTGCACCATGTGGCCGGCGCCCTCGACGACGACGAGCTGCGCCGAGGGGACCGCCTCGGCGATGACCTTGCTGTGGTCGGGCGGGGTGAGCTTGTCCTTGCTGCCGACGAGGACGACGGTCTCGACGCGGTCCAGCACCTGCAGGGCGTCGAGCTTGTCGTGGTCGACGAAGGTGCCGTAGAACTCCGCGATCACGTCAACCGGGGTGTTCGCCGTCATCTTCTCGACGAACTCGACCAGCGCCGGGCTGACGTCCCGGGAGCCGAAGGCGTACGAGCGCGCGAGCAGGAACGCCAGGTCGGTGCCGAGCCGGCGGCTGCGCTCGAAGATCTTGGGCTGGCGCCGCATCCCGCGGGTGAGGAACGGCAGCACCCGGCTGGTGACCGGGGTGATCGCCACCGGGAGGCCGAAGGTCGCCTGGGCCAGCTTGCCGGTGCTCGTCGCGAGCAGCGCCACCCCGACGACACGCGGGCCGAACAGCTCGGGGTGCTCGTGCGCCAGCGCCATGACCGTCATCCCGCCCATCGAGTGGCCGACGAGGACGACCGGGCCGCGCGGGGCGCACGCCTCCAGCACGGCGTACAGGTCCCGGCCGAGCTGCTCGATCGTCGAGTGCTCGGCGCTGCTGCGGCCGCTCTTGCCGTGCGAGCGCTGGTCGTAGAACACCAGCCGGCCCGGGTAGTCGGCGGCGAACGCCTGCCGCTGGTAGTGCCAGACCGCGAGCTCGTTGGTGTAGCCGTGCACGAACACGACGGTCGGCGCCCGGACGTCGCCCTCGGGGCCCATCTCCTCGACGTGCAGCAGCACGCCGTCGTCGGCCGCCACCGCACGGGACCGGTCGGCGGGCAACTGGAAGAACGGCTCGCGCGCCTCGGGGTCCGGCCGCAGGCGGGCGCGGCCGACGGCGTACCGCTCGACCGCCAGACCGACGGCGGCGCCGACGGTCAGGACCCCCGCGACCGCGCCGATGGCACCGGCCGTCTGCCGGGTGGGGCCGATCACGCCGTGGCCCCCGCATAGGTCCGCGGCACCCGGGAGCCGAGGCGGGTCACGATCTCGTAGTTGATCGTGCCCAGCAGGTCGGCCCAGTCCTGCGCGCTCGGCTCGCCGTTGTCGCCGGGACCGAACAGCAGGACCTCGTCGCCGGTGCGCACGTCGTCGTCCCCCACGTCGAGCACGAACTGGTCCATGCAGACGGTGCCGGCGATGGTCCGCCGGGCGCCGCCCAGCTGCACCTGACCGGTGCTCGTCGCGTTGCGCGGGATGCCGTCCGCGTAGCCGAGCGGCACGAGCGCCAGCGACGTCTCGCGGCCGGTGACGTAGCGGTGGAAGTAGCTCACCCCTGAGCCGGCGGGCACGCGCTTGGTGTGCGCCACCGTCGAGGCCAGCGTCATCGCGGGCCGCAGCCCCAGCTCGTCCGGGGTGCCGATCTCGGGCGCGGGCGACAGGCCGTAGATCGCGAGGCCCGGCCGGACCAGGTCGAAGTGGGTACCTGGCGCGGTCAGCGTGGCGGCCGAGTTGGCGATGTGGCGCACCTCGGGGTGCAGGCCGGCCCGCTGGACGACCTCGAGCGCCTCGCGGAAGACGGCGGTCTGCCGGCTGTTGACCGGGTGATCCGCCCCGCCGTCGGCGAAGGCGTAGTGGCTCCAGACGCCGGTCACCGTCACGCTGCCGTCGGCCTCCGCCCCGGCCGCCGCCTCGCACAGGTCCGGCCAGTCCGCGGGCCCCGCCCCGCCACGGGAGAGACCGGTGTCGGCCTTGAGCTGCACGCGGGCCGTGACGCCGGCGGCCCGGGCCGCAGACTGGGCGGCGGCGAGCTCGGCGAGGGAGTAGACGCCGAGGTCGACGCCCGCTGCGACGGCGGGGGTCAGGTCCTCACCCGGTGCGGTGAGCCAGGCCAGCATCGGGACCTCGATCCCGGCTGCCCGGACGGCGAGCGCCTCCTCGAGGAACGCCACCCCCAGCCAGGCGGCACCGCCCTGGACGGCGGCCCGGGCGCTGGGGACCAGGCCGTGGCCGTACCCGTCCGCCTTGACGACGGCCATCACCGCTGCCCCGCCGGTCGCCCGCGCGGCCAGCGTGCGCACGTTGTCGCGGATGGCGCCGAGGTCGACGCGCGCCTCGCTCCTCATGGGACCAGTGTCCCAGCCCGCACGGCGCGGACCGCGTCCGGCCACGCCTCGAGGACGCGGTACGCCGAGGTCGCGGCGCCGGCGGCCGACAGCCGGCCGGCCAGTCCGTGCAGGTGGGCGCCGACAGCACCGGCCTCCCGCGGCGCCAGTCCCTGCGCCAGCAACGACCCGCAGCCGCCGGACAGCACGTCCCCGGTACCGGCGGTGGCCAGGACCGGCGAGCCCGTGTCGTTGACGAAGGCCGGTCCGTCCGCGCCGGCCACGATGGTGGCGTCGCCCTTGAGCAGGACCGTCACGCCGAGGTCGTCGGCCAGCGCGCGGACCGCGCCGATCCGGTCGTCCCCGATCGGCCGCCCGAACCGCTCGAACTCCCGGTCGTGCGGCGTCAGCAGCGTCGGTGCGCGCCGCCCGCGCAGCCAGTCCGGGTGCTCCGCACAGACGGTGAGGGCATCCGCGTCGACGAGCACCGGGACGTCCTGACCGAGCACCGCCTCGATCACCGTCGCCGCGTCCCGGTCCGTGCCGAGCCCGGGACCGACCACCCAGGCCTGCACCCGGCCGACGCCGACCACGGCCGCACCGTCGCCGGGAGCGACCGTCGTGACCACCGCCTCCGGCCAGCGGGCCCGGACCTGTTGGGCGGCGTTCTCCACGCCGGCGAACCGCACCATGCCGGCGCCCGCGCGCACGGCCGCGCCGGCCGCGAGGACCGCCGCGCCGGTGTACTGCCCGGAGCCGGCCGCGATCCCGACGACCCCGGTCGTGTACTTGTCGCCGCCCGGCTGGGGGGCCGGCAGCACCGCAGCCACGTCGTACCCGTCGAACAGCTGCACCGGCGGCGGCGGGAGGTACGGCCCGAGCCCGATGTCGACCAGCTCGACCGTCCCGCTGTGCCACTTGCCGGCCCCGGCGTACAGCCCCGGCTTACCCGTCCCGAAGGTCACCGTCAGGGCGGCCCGCACGGCCGGGCCGGTGACCTCGCCGGTGTCGGCATCGACCCCGCTCGGCACGTCCACCGCCACCACGTGCCCGCCCTCGACCGCCAGCGAGGCCGCGGGGCCGCGCAACGGCCCGCGGCCGCCGATGCCGACGAGGCCGTCGACGATCAGGTTGGCGCTGTCGATGTCGGCGGCATCCCCGACCCGGCCGCCCGCCGCCCGGAACGCGGCCAGCGCATCGGCGACCGGCTCACCGGCCAGGACGGCCGTCACCGCGGCGCCCCGCCGGGCCAGCCGCGCACCGGCCCACAACGCGTCGGCGCCGTTGTTGCCCGAGCCGACCAGCAGCACGACGTGCGCGCCGTACACGACCGGGAGCCACCGGGCGCACGCGACGGCCAGCCCTGCCGCGGCGCGCTGCATGAGCGCGCCCTCGGGCAGCTCCGCCATCAGGGCAGCCTCGGCGGCCCGGATCTGCACGACGACGTGGGCGGATCTCACGACTCGGCCACAACCACGGCCGTGGCCACGCCACCGTCGTGCGACAGCGACAGGTGCCAGGTCTTGATGCCCTGCGCGTCGGCCTCCTCGGCGACGCCGCCGGTCAGCCGCAGGACCGGCCGGCCGCTCTCGAGCTGCACCACCTCGGCGTCCGTCCAGTGCAGGCCGCCGGGTGCGCCGAGTGCCTTGGCGACCGCCTCCTTGGCGGCGAACCGGGCGGCCAGGGACTCGACCGGCCGGCCCTGCTCGGCCTCCGTGAACAACCGGCGGGCCAGCCCCGGGGTGCGCTCGAGGGCGCGGGCGAGCCGGGCCACCTCGACAACGTCGATGCCCACGCCCACGATCACACCGGCCAGCCCTACTCGACCGTGACGCTCTTGGCCAGGTTGCGCGGCTGGTCCACGTCGAGCCCCTTGGCCCGCGCCACCTCGGCGGACAGCACCTGCATCGGCACGATCGTCAGCAGCGGCGTCAGCAGCGACTTGGTGTCCGGGATGCGGATGAGGTGGTCGGCGTACGGCACGACGGTGTCGTCGCCGTCGGTCGCGATGACGATCGTCCTGGCGCCGCGGGCGCGGACCTCCTGCACGTTGTTGACCAGCTTGGCCGACAGGGCGTGCCGCGGGGCGATCACGACGACCGGTGTGCCGGCCTCGACGAGCGCGATCGGCCCGTGCTTGATCTCGCCGGCCGGGAAGCCCTCGGCGGAGATGTACGCCAGCTCCTTGAGCTTGAGCGCGCCCTCCAGGGCCATCGGATAACCCACGTGCCGGCCGAGGAAGAGCACCCGCGTCTCGTCGGCCAGCTCGCGGGCCAGCTCCCGGACCGGCTCCATCCGCGAGAGCACCTCGGCGACGAGGTCCGGGATCGACTGCAGGTCGTGCATGTGCGCGCGCACCTCGTCCGCGTCACGGGTGCCGCGCACCTGCGCGAGGTAGAGCCCCACGACGTACATCGCCGCGAGCTGCGCGATGACCGCCTTGGTGGACGCGACGGCGACCTCGGGGCCGCTGCGCGTGTAGAACGCGGCGTCGCTCTCGCGGCTGACGGTCGAGCCGACCGTGTTGGTCACCGCGAGCACCCAGGCCTTCTGGGCCCGGGCGTGCCGCAGCGCCTCGAGGGTGTCCGCCGTCTCGCCGCTCTGGCTGATCGCAATGACGAGGGTGTTGCGGCCGACGACCGGGTCGCGGTACCGGAACTCGGAGGCCATCTCGACGTGCACCGGCAGCCGGCACCAGCGCTCGATCGCGTACTTGCCGACGAGCCCGGAGTGGTAGGACGAGCCGCAGGCGATGATGACGACCTGCTCGATGCCCCGGATGTCCTCGTCGCTCATCGCGAGCTCGTCGAGGTGGAGCAGGCCCTCCTCGGTGAGCCGCCCGCCGAGGGTCGACCTGACCGCGTCCGGTTGCTCCTCGATCTCCTTGAGCATGAAGAACTCGTAGCCGCCCTTCTCGGCGGCGTCGGTGTCCCAGTCGACGTGGAAGGACTCGCCCGGCACGACGCTGCCGTCGAGGCCGGTGACGGTGACGCCCTCGCGGCGCAGCTCGACGACCTGGTCCTGATCGACGATGCGGGCCTCGCGGGTGTGGCCGATGAACGCGGTCACGTCGCTGCCGAGGAAGTTCTCGCCCTCGCCGAGGCCGATGACCAGCGGCAGGTTGCGGCGCGCGCCGATCACGACGTCCGGCTGGTCCGCGTGCGCGACGACCAGCACGAACGAGCCCTCGAGGTCACGGCAGACGCTGCGGACGGCCTCGGCGAGGTCGCCGTCGTACCGCTCCTCGATCAGGTGCGCGACGACCTCGGTGTCGGTCTCGCTGCGCCGCTCGTGGCCGCGGTCCTCGAGGCCGGCGACGAGACTCTCGAAGTTCTCGATCGTGCCGTTGTGCACGACGGCGACGCGTCCCGAGCAGTCGATCTGCGGGTGCGCGTTGCGGTCGGTCGGCGCGCCGTGGGTGGCCCAGCGGGTGTGCCCGATCGCGAGGCTGCCGGGCAGCGGGCTGTCGCCCACGATCTTCTCGAGGTTCGCCAGCTTGCCGGCCTTGCGCTCGATCCGCAGTTCGCCGTCGGCGCCGAGCACCGCGACTCCGGCGCTGTCGTAACCGCGGTACTCCAGCCGTCGCAGACCCTCCAGGACCACGTCCATCCCGGGCTTGCTGCCGACGTAACCGACGATGCCGCACATGGCACCGAGGGTAGCCGCAGGTCGGCTAGCCGAGGCCCCGCAGCGCGACCGCCCTGCGCAGGTCGTCCTGCCGCTCCAGGACGACCCGGCGCAGCCCCGGTGGGAGCGTGTCGTCGGCGAGGAACGCGTCGGTCCGGTCCAGCACCCCCTGCTCGACCAGCGCGGCCGGGTAGAGCGCCCGCGCGATCCCGACAGCCACCTCCGGCGACCGGCTGTCCCAGACCCCACGGATCCCGGTGAAGTAGCGCTCGGCCCAGGGCCGGCACAGCTCGGCCTGGTCGTACTGCCAGAACCCCTCGGCCAAGGCGCTGGTCTGGTGGTTGGACAGCGAGCCGTCGGTCGTCACGGCCGCCCAGGCCCGCTCCTTGGCCGCCTGCTCCGGCCGCGCCGCCCGGGCGTGGAGCACGTGCCGCTCGCCGGCCGCGGTGTTGTCGCGGGCCAGCTCGGCGTCGAGGTCCGCCTCGGTCAGGGCGCCGAGCGCGGCCAGCCGGCGTACCACGTGCCAGCGCAGCTCGGTGTCGACGGCCAGCCCCTTCGGCACGTCGGCGCCGTCGCGCAGTGCTGACAGCGCGGTGACGTCCCCCGTCGTGGTCACCCAGGCTTTGGTCCACGTCAGCTGCAGGTCGCTGGCGGGCGGCGCCTGCCGCAGGCCGGCCCGCAGCCCGTCGGCGAGCCGGGTCTGCAGGGCCGGGTCGGCCGACCAGACCCGGGCCGCGGTGCCCGCCTGACCGAGCAGCGTGGCCACGACCTCCGGGTCCGTCTCACCGGGCGCCCCGGCCAGGACGGCGGCGACGAGGGTGTGTGGCGGCAGTTCCGCGTCCCGGGTCGCGTCCCACAGCGACGCCCAGGCCAGCGCCCGCGACAACGGATCGGGCAGCTCGCGCAGGTGCGCCACCACGGTCGCGAGGGACCGCGGGTCGAAGCGGGTCTTGGCGAAGGTCAGGTCGCCCTCGTTGAGCAGCACGAGGTCGGCCGGCTCGCCGAGTTCAGGCACCGGCGTGGTGCGGCCGCTGACCGCGACGTCGAGCCGGTCGCGCGCGACCAGACCGTCCGCGGTGCGGTCGTAGCGGCCGACGCCGATCCGGTGGTCCCGCGGCACCGGGTGCGCCGCCGGCACCTCCTGGCGGACCGCCGCGCCGTCGAGGCGCAGGGTGCTGACGCCGGGGGTCCGCAGCCAGGCGTCCGCCCAGGCGGTCAGGTCCTTGCCACTGGCCTCCTCGAGGGCGCCCAGGAAGTCCGTCAGCGACGTGTTCGCGTAGGCGTGGCGGGTCAGGTAGCGGCGTACGCCCTCGAAGAAGGTCTCCTCGCCGACCCAGGCCATCAGCTGCCGCAGCACCGAGGCGCCCTTGGCGTAGCTGATGCCGTCGAAGTTCAGCAGCGCGCTGCGGTTGTCGGTGACCTCGCCGGAGACCGGGTGCGTCGTCGGCAGCTGGTCGGCCCGGTAGCCCCAGGCCTTGCGCTGGGTGCAGAACGCCGTCCAGCCGCCGGCGAACCGGGTGGCGACGTCGGTCGTGTGGAAGCCCATCAGCTCGGCGAACGACTCGTTGAGCCACAGGTCGTCCCACCACCGCATCGTCACGAGGTCGCCGAACCACATGTGCGCCATCTCGTGCGCGATCACCATCGCGCGGGTCCGCCGCTCCGCCTCGGTGACCCGGGACCGGAACAGCAGGTCCTCGGAGAAGGTCACCGCCCCGGCGTTCTCCATCGCGCCGTGGTTGAACTCCGGCACCCACAGCTGGTCGTAGCCGTCCCCGAACGGATAGCGGATGCCGAAGGTCCGGTGGTAGCTGTCGAAGCACTGCGCGGTGATCTCGAAAAGCTCGTCGGCCTCCAGGTACGGCGCGAGGGACTGCCGGCACCACACGCCCATCTCGATGCCGTCGTGCACCCGCTGCTCGCCGTGCCAGCGGCCACCGGCCACGGTGAACAGGTACGTCGACATCGGCCGGGTCTCCGCGAACGTCCACCGGTCGCCCTCGCGCGTGCCGCGCTCGTTGCCGATCACCGTCCACTCGTCCGGCGCGGTCACCTGCAGTCGGAACACCGACTTGAGGTCGGGCTGGTCGAAGCAGGCGAAGATCCGCTGCGCGTCGTCGAGGAAGCTCTGCGCCCACACGTAGACGAGCCCGTCCACCGGGTCGGTGAACCGGTGCAGCCCCTCCCCGGTGCGGCTGTAGGCGCAGCGGGCCGTCACCCGCAACTCGTTGTCCGCCTGCAGATCGGTCAGCGCGATCCGGTTGCCCTCCGCGGGCCCGACCGGCCGGCCGTTGAGCTCGGCCGACAGCAGGGTGCCGTCGAGCTCGGCGAACGTCGACGCGCCGGATTCCCGGCAGGAGAACCGGACCACGACGGTCGACCCGAACCCGGCCTCGTCCCCGGTCAGGTCCAGGTCGACCTCGTACGACGTCACGTCGAGCAGCCGGGCCCGGGTCAGGGCCTCGTCACGGAGCAGGTTCCTCACCAGCCCGACCCTACGGTTGCCGCAGGCCCGTCAGCGGGCGACGACCGCCGCGAGCCGCTCGGCTACGGCCTGCGCCGTGTCCTGCGTCGGCGCCTCCACCATGACACGCACCAGAGGCTCGGTGCCGGAAGCCCGCAGAAGCACCCGGCCCTCCCCGGCGAGCCCGGCCTCCTCGCCGGCGACCGCCTCGAGGACGTCGGCGGCCTGCGCCCTCGTCCGGTCCGCGCGCACGTTGAGCAGCACCTGCGGCAGGGTCCGGACGACCGCGCCGAGGTCGGCCAGGGACCGGCCGGTGGCGGCGACCCGGCCGAGCAACTGCAGGCCGGTGAGCAACCCGTCGCCCGTCGTGGCGTGGTCCGCGAGCACGAGGTGGCCGCTCTGCTCGCCGCCGAGCACGTGCCCGCCGGCCCGCATCGCCTCGAGCACGTAGCGGTCGCCGACCGCCGTCTGCAGCACCTTGATGCCGGCGTCGCGCATCGCGTGCACGAAGCCCAGGTTGCTCATGACGGTGCCGACGACGGTGTCGTTGGCCAGCCGGCCGCGTTCCAGGAGCCCGAGCGCGCAGATCGCGAGGATCCGGTCGCCGTCGACCACCGCGCCGGTCGCGTCCACCGCGAGGCAGCGGTCGGCGTCGCCGTCGTGCGCCAGGCCCACATCGGCCCCGTGCGCGACGACCGCCGCCTGCAGGGCCTCCAGGTGGGTGGCGCCGCAGCCGTCGTTGATGTGCGCGCCGTCACCGTCGGCGAAGATCGCGATGACGTCCGCGCCGGCCCGCCGGTACACGTCCGGCCCGATCAGCGAGGCGGAGCCCTGCGCGCAGTCGACGACGATGCGGAGTCCGTCCAGCGGCGCCTCGAGGCTGTCGAGCAGGCTCTGCTCGTAGGCCCGCACCAGTCCCTCTGGTGCCGGCCGGACCACGCCCACGTCGGTGCCGGTAGGGCGTGCGTACGGACGGCCCAGCCGGCCCTCGATGGCGTCCTCGTCCTCGTCGGCCAGCTTCTGGCCGCCGCGACCGAACAGCTTCAGCCCGTTGTCGGGCATGGCGTTGTGCGATGCGGAGATCATCAGCCCGAGGTCGGCCCGTCCGGCGGCGCAGACGTGCGCGACGGTGGGCGTCGGGACGACACCGAGCAGCTGGACGTCACAGCCCGCCGCGGCGAAGCCGGCCGCCGCGGCGGCCTCGAGCAGCGAGCCGGACGGCCGGGTGTCCCGGCCGATCACCGCCAGGCCGCCGCCGAGCTGGCCCGCGGCCGCCGCGGCAAGCGACATCGCCAGTTCGGGGGTCAGAACCTCGCCGTTGGCGAGGCCACGCACCCCATCCGTCCCGAACAGCCGTGCCACCGCGACAACCTCCTGACATGCCGCGAGGCGGCCCCAGCGAACTGGGACCGCCTCGACGGGAACGCCTGTTTAGCGCTTCGAGTACTGAGGGGCCTTGCGGGCCTTCTTCAGACCGTACTTCTTGCGCTCCTTGATCCGCGCGTCGCGGGTCAGGAAGCCGGCCTTCTTCAGCGCCGGGCGGTCGTCGGGCTCGATCTCCTGCAGCGCCCGGGCGATGCCGAGACGCAGCGCGCCGGCCTGGCCGGAGATGCCGCCGCCGTGCAGGCGCGCGATGACGTCGTACTGCTCGACCTTCTCGAGCGTGACGAACGGCTCGTTGATGGCCTGCTGGTGCACCTTGTTCGGGAAGTAGTCCTCGAGGGTGCGACCGTTGAGCTTGTACGACCCGGTGCCGGGCACGAGGCGGACGCGGACGACGGCCTCCTTGCGGCGGCCCACGGTACGGGCGAGGTCAGCGGCGGGGGCGGTCACTGGGCAACCTGCTTCAGCTCGAAGGGCACCGGCGCCTGCGCCTGGTGCGGGTGGGTGGGACCGGCGTAGACCTTGAGCTTCGACAGCATCTGCCGGCCCAGGGTGTTGTGCGGGAGCATGCCCTTGATGGCCTTCTCGATGATCCGCTCGGGGCGGGTCGCGAGGACATCGGCGTAGGACGTGCTGGTGAGGCCACCCGGGTAGCCGGAGTGCCGGTGCACCATGGACTGCGCCGCCTTGTTGCCCGTCATGGCGATCTTGGCGGCGTTGATGATGACGACGAAGTCGCCGGTGTCCATGTGCGGTGCGTAGTACACCTTGTGCTTGCCGCGCAGCAGGATCGCCGTCTGGCTGGCCAGGCGGCCCAGCACGACGTCTGCGGCGTCGATGACGTGCCACTGGCGCGTGATGTCGCCGGGCTTCGGGGTGTACGTGCGCACGGTTGGGCTCTTCCCTTTGGCTTCACTCGGGGGCGGCGGGGACGCTCGTCAAACAGGCGCGCCGCACAACAGCCCGCCACGATACCCGAGCCTGCCCGGGTGCGGCAAAACCCCCTTCACCCCGACTCGGTCGTGAGGGAACGGATCATCCGCTGCTCGCGCCGCGTCGGATCCAGGTCGTACGGCAGGGTCTCGCCGGTCGCCACGAAACCGAGGCGCTCGTACGCCGCCTGCGCGCGGGCGTTGTCCTCGTGCACCCACAGCGCCAGCTCGTGCGCGCCGTGCACCCGCTGCGCCCAGTCCGCGACCCGGTCGACCATCGCGGCCAGCACCCCACGAGCGCGACCACGCGCCTGCGGGCGGATGAAGACCGCACCGACAGTCGGCTGCCCCTCGTCGAGGAAGCCCAGGCTCATCCCCACCGGCTCGGCGTCCTGCTCCGCCACGACGCAGTAGGCCCCGCGGGCGAGCCGGGCCCGCCAGCCGGACTCGTCGAGCCGGGCCGCGCGGTCGTACGTCTCCAGGAACCCGATCGGGGTGTCCTGCAGCGCCTCGAGCCGCAGCTCGCGCCAGACCGCCCAGTCCTCCGGTCCGACCACCCGGACGTCAACGGGCACGGACGACCCGGCCCTCGTCCCAGACCGGCTCCGGCGCCTCGTACACCTGCCCGTCCGAGCCGAACACGAGGAAGCGGTCGAAGCCGCGGGCGAACCACCGGTCGTGGGTGACGGCCAGCACGGTGCCGTCGAAGGCCTCCAGGCCCTCCTCCAGCGCCTCGGCCGACTCCAGGTCGAGGTTGTCCGTCGGCTCGTCGAGCAGCAGCAGGGTGCAGCCGGACAGCTCGAGCATGAGCACCTGGAAGCGGGCCTGCTGCCCACCGGACAGCGTCTCGTAGCGCTGGTCGGCCTGGTGGTGCAGCTCGTAGCGCCGCAGCACCCCGATCGCGCCGCCCCGCTCCAGGCCGCGGCGCGCGGCGGGGCCGTCGCCCGCACCGCGGTGCAGCACCTCGACCAGGGTCCTGCCGTGCAGCTCCGGTTGCTCGTGGGTCTGCGCGAACCAGCCCGGCACCACGCGCGCACCGAGCTTCGCCTGTCCGCTGTGCGCCACCGGCTGTCCGGCGAGCAGCCGCAGGAAGTGCGACTTGCCCGAGCCGTTGCTGCCGAGGACGGCGACCCGCTCGCCGTAGAAGACCTCGACGTCGAACGGCTTCATCAGCCCGGTCAGCTCCAGCTGCTCGGCGGTGACCGCGCGTACGCCGGTGCGCCCGCCGCGCAGCCGCATGGTGACCTTCTGGTCGACGACCTGCTCGGGCGGCGGGCCGGCCTCCTCGAACTTGGCGAACCGGGTCTGCATGGCGCTGTACCGGTTGGCCATGGCCGGGCTGCTCGCCGCCTGGTTGCGCAGGGTCAGCACCAGCTGCCGCAGCCGCTCGCGCTCCTCGTCCCAGCGCTTGTGCAGCTCGTCGAGGCGGTCCCGTCGGGCCTGGCGGGCCTCGGCGTACGTCGCGAAGCCGCCGCCGTGCACCCAGGCGCCGTGCGCCTCGACGGTGACGATGCGGTTGGCCGTACGGGACAGCAGCTCGCGGTCGTGGCTGACGAACAGCACCGTCTTCGGGCTCTCCACGAGCGCCTCCTCGAGCCAGCGCTTGCCCGGCACGTCGAGGTAGTTGTCCGGCTCGTCGAGCAGCAGCACCTGGTCCGGGCCGCGCAGCAGAGCCTCCAGGGCCAGCCGCTTCTGCTCGCCGCCGGACAGGGTGTTCACCGCGCGGTACTGGCAGGTGTGGAACGGCATGCCGAGCGCTGCCATGGTGCAGGTGTCCCAGAGCACCTCGGCCTCGTAGCCCTGCGCGTCGCCCCAGTCCGACAGCGCGTGCGCGTACCGCATCTGGGTCTTCTCGTCGTCGGCCTCCATCATCGCGAGCTCGGCGGCGTCCACCGCCGCACCGGCCGCCCGCAGGTCCGGCGGCGACAGGCTCAGCAGCAGGTCGCGGACGCTGGTGTCGTCACGGATCGAGCCGATGAATTGGCGCATCACGCCGAGCCCGCCGTCGCGCGCGATCGCCCCGGCCGACGGCGTGACGTCGCCGGCGATGGTCCGCAGCAACGTCGTCTTGCCCGTGCCGTTCGCCCCCACGAGGGCGGTCTTGGTGCCGTCCCCGACCCGGAAACTCACGTCGTCGAACAACACCCGGCCGTCGGGGAGGACGTACTGCACCTTCTGGACGTCCACGAAACCCATGCCACCAGTGTGCCGGTGGCCCGCAGCGGCAGCGCACCGGTTTCCGCCGCGCGCCGGGGGCGGTCAGGCGCGCCGGTTGCGGGTGACGGTCTGGCGGGACAGCAGTTCGTCGTCCGGCGGGTACTCCACGGCCTCGAGCACCAGACCGTGCGGCGGCGCCACGACCACGGCGCTCGACCGGGCGCCGAGCGTCAGCAACGAGGCCGGCCAGTCCGGCGCACGCCGCCCCTCCCCGACCGCCAGCATCGCCCCGACCAGCGAGCGGACCATCGAGTGGCAGAAGGCGTCAGCCTGCACGGTCATCACCAGCAGCCCGTCGGGCGGGCGCTCCCAGCCCAGCGCGAGCAGGCCGCGGACGGTGGTCGCGCCCTCCCTGCGCCGGCAGTACGCCGCGAAGTCGTGCTCGCCGAGCATGGCCGGGCAGGCCGCACGCATCGCCGCCAGGTCGAGTTCCCGGGGCCAGACGAGCACGTCGGCCCGGCGCAGCGGATCGACCAACTCGGGCCGGTCCGCGACGCGGTAGCGGTAGGTGCGTGAGACCGCCGCGAACCGGGCGTCGAACCCGGCCGGCGCGACCGAGACCCGGCGGACCCGGACGTCCAGCGGGAGCAGGCCGTTGAGCCGGCGCAGGAGCAGCCGGTCCGCGGCCACCTGCGGCGGCAGGTCCACATGGGCCACCTGACCCCGCGCGTGCACCCCGGCGTCGGTCCGCCCGGCCCCGGTCAGGCGGGGCGAGGGCGTCCGCAGCACCGTCGCCAGCGCGTCCTCGAGGACCCCCTGCACGGTCGGCTGGTCGGCCTGCCGGGCCCAGCCGGCGTACGCCGTGCCGTCGTACGCCACGTCCAGGCGCACGCGCGTGCACCCCTCCGGTACGGACGGGGGCACGGCGCGCGAGAGCCCGCCCTCCCCGGTGGGGAGAGCGGGCTCTGCGGACATCCCGGTGGTGCTTACTTGTCGCCCTCGGGCTTGGCGTCGGCCTCCGGTGCGTCAGCCTCGGCCGGAGCCTCAGCCTCGGTCGCCTCGGAGCCGGCGGCCTCGTCGACCGACGCCTCGGAGACGGTCACGACCTCGTCCTCGGCCGGCGTCGGGGCCTCAGGGGCCTCGGCCGGCTCGGCGGCCACGGCGGCCGCGGTCGGGGACTCGGCGGCGAGCGCCTCGGCCGACTCGCGCGTCGCGCCGGTCGGCGCCTTCTTCGGGGCGCTCCTGGTGCCACGGGCCCGCTCGGCCTCGCCAACGGCCTGCTGGGCCACGGTGAGCGCCTCGACCAGCTCGATGATCGCCATGGGCGCGTTGTCGCCCTTGCGGTTGCCGAGCTTGATGATGCGGGTGTAGCCGCCGGGGCGGTTCTCGTAGCGCGGGCCGATCTCGGCGAACAGCGTGTGCACGACGCTCTTGTCGTTCAGCCGCTTGAGCACCTGGCGACGCGCGTGCAGGTCACCGCGCTTGCCGAACGTGATCAGGTGCTCGGCGTACGGGCGCAGCCGCTTGGCCTTGCTCTCCGTGGTCGTGATCCGACCGTGCTCGAACAGCGCCGACGCGAGGTTGGCCAGCATCAGCCGCTCGTGCGCCGGGCTGCCACCCATGCGGGGGCCCTTGTTGGGAGTGGGCATGTCGTTCTCCTGTCAGGAGCGGGGCCGCTGCCGGGGCAGGCGGTCCGTGGGAGCCGACGGCGGTTGCCGGGGCCCGGACGTGCTGTCGAGCTGGAGCGCGTTAGAGCTGCTCGGTCTCCGCGAGCGAGTGACCATCGTCGTCGCCGTTGTCGCCACCGTCGCCACCGTCGCCACCGTCGCCACCGTCGCCACCGTTGTCGTCACCGGTGAAGTCCGGCTGGCCGAAGTCGTCGGTGCCGTAGGTGCCGACGACCTGGCTCGGGTCGAACCCGGGCGGGCTGTCCTTGAGGGCCAGGCCCATCTGGTGCAGCTTGACCTTGACCTCGTCGATCGACTTCGCACCGAAGTTGCGGATGTCGAGCAGGTCGGCCTCGGAGCGGGAGACGAGCTCGCCGACCGAGTGGATGCCCTCGCGCTTGAGGCAGTTGTAGGACCGGACCGTCAGGTCCATCTCCTCGATCGGCAGCGCGAGGTCGGCCGCCAGGGCGGCGTCCGTCGGGGACGGACCGATGTCGATGCCCTCGGCCTCGGCGTTGAGCTCCTGCGCCAGGCCGAACAGGCCGACGAGGGTCTTGCCGGCGGAGGCGATCGCGTCGCGCGGGGTCATCGAGGGCTTGGTCTCGACGTCCAGCACGAGCCGGTCGAAGTCGGTGCGCTGCTCGACGCGGGTGGCCTCGACGTTGTTGGTCACCTTGAGCACGGGCGAGTAGTTCGAGTCTTCCGGCATCCGGCCGATCTCGTTGTCGGCGCCCTTGTTCTGGACCGAGCTGACGTAACCGCGGCCACGCTCGACGACC
>JAOPWV010000011.1 GCA_025965475.1 Frankiales bacterium
TTCCGCCCTCCCTGCACAGCTCGTCGCCTCGCGTCAGTGGATCCGCACGATCAGTTCCCCATGCAGGACGCTGAACCAGGCGTTCTCGCGGTTCACAAAGGTTCGCCACCCGGCGGTCATGAGGTCGAGGTCGTCCTGGGTGGCCAGCCCGGAGGTGAGCAGTTGGTCGGCGAGGGCGGACTGTTGGACGCGCTCGGCCCACATGCCGCCCCAGTACGCGCGGTCCTCCGCCGTCCCGAAGCACCAGGTGCTCGAGCTGGGCACGACGTCGGTGAGCCCGGCCTCGAGGGCCCAGGACAGGAGCCGGCGGCCGGCCTGAGGCTCACCCCCGTTGGCGGCAGCCGCCTTCTGGTACCGGTCCATCCACAGGTCCAGACCGGCGCAGGCCGGAAACCAGGTGAAGCCCAGGTAGTCGCTGTCCCTGACCGCGACCAGCCCGCCCGGCTTGCAGACCCGAGCCATCTCTCGCAGGGCATGGACGGGATCGGCGACGTGCTGCAGAACCTGATGAGCGTGGACGACGTCGAAGGTGTCGTCCGGCATGTCCAGAGCATGCACGTCTCCCCGCACGACGTCGGCGTTGGCGACTCCCGCCAGCCGCTCACGTGCGATCGCGACCGCGCCGTCGGTCGCCTCGACGCCGGTCACGTGCGCGACCAGGTCGGCGAATTCCACAGTGATCGTGGCGGGGCCACACCCCACGTCGAGGAGGCGCTGCTCAGGGCCCAGGAAGGGCAGCAGATACGCCGCCGAGTTGCTCACCGTCCGCCAGCGATGTGAGCGGAGGACCGTCTCATGATGTCCGTGCGTGTAGGTGGTCATGCCACGACGTTAGCCGCGCATCTCACATTTTGACACTGCTTTCCCACATGTTGGGATGGGAAGGTCGACCGTCCGCTCCCCCTCGCGACGCGCTCAGCTGGGCTGAGTGGCCTCGTCCGCCCGACCCGGCACCACCGTGACGGGAACCCTGGCGTGGTGAACGACCTCGGTGCACGTCGAACCCATCATCAGCCGGGTGAACGCGCCGGCGCCGCGCGCGCCGACGACGAGCAGCGCAGCGTCCTTCGCGGCCTCCAGCAGCACTTGGCTCGCGCGGCCGCGCACGACGGTTGTCTCCACGAGCACGGACGCGCCGGTGGTATTGCTCGCGACGGTGTCGGCGGCGTCCTTGACCAGCGACTCGCAGGCCTGCTGGAGGCCGTCCTCGTACGGGGCGAGGTTGAGCCCGGCCGAGTAGCCGTAGCCCCCCGCCCGGACGTCGTGACTCGCGACGATGCGCAGGACGGCGTGGCGCAGTTGCGCCTCGTGGGCGGCGAACAGCAGGGCCTGGTCGGAGGCGGCCGAGCCGTCGATGCCCACCACGACGATCGGTTGGGCGCCTTGGGTCGGCGCGATAGCAGGGTGGCCGAGGTCGCGGGGTTGGTCAGCCGGTGCGGACGATTGCAGGTTGGTCATGGTGCTCTCCTTGAGGTGCCGGACGCGCCGCCATTGCGGCAGAGGGTGTGGCTGGGGCTGTCGTGCGGGTGGCCAGCTCCCGCTCTTCGCAGTCTTCGGCGTAGCTGCTCGCGGCTGTCAGGAACCGGGACAAGCCGTACTGCAGGCCGAAGGCGGCGATGACCTCGGCGGCGACAAGGGTCTTGCTCATGGGTCCTCCACGGATACGAGTGCTCGAGGTCATGACCGCAGCGTCGTCCTCGCCGCCGGAACCGGGTAGGGCCCAAGGTCCCGTCTGCCGGGCTGAGCTGTTCCCGCCACGACTGCATCAGGTGGTCGCGGAGCTCGGGCGTTTACCGTTCGGTCGGCTTGAGCGCCCGCTGGAGTCGGGCGCCGAGAACGGGTGCAAGCCACCGGGTGAAGGCCGTGGACAGGTGGTTGTCGTCACGGAACACCAGCAGATTCCCCACGACGACGGCGCAGGTGTGCGAGGTACAGACCCAGGGTGACACGTCCAGGTAGGTCCCTCCCGCCGCCTGCACGACGGCCTGCTCGGCGCGGGTGCCCTGCTCGTTCACGGCCAATGCGCGGGAGGGGGTGCAGCGAGCGAGATCGCGTGGATGCGCCGCTAGGCAGTCCGGTTCGTCGAACTCCGGCTTGGGGGTGGGCCCGAGCACCAGCACCTGCGAGCCATTGGCGCGCAACTGGCGCACGGTCGAGCCCAGCGCAGTCAGCCAGGCACGTCCGTACACCCGGAAGGTGTACTCCGGCCCGTAGTGCCGAGCGACCCCAAGTACCACCAGCGCCGGGCGCTCGGACGCCAGGCGGGCCAGGACAGCGCGCCGCCATCGGACGCACTCCGTGAACGGTCGTCTCAGCACGGGGCTGAAGATCGGCACGTCCAGCGGAGGACAGGTGGACTTGCTCAGCGACTCCAGCCGCCAGTTGTGCTGCTCCGCCGCGGCGCGTAGTGCCGGGAACCATTGGGCCGCGTGCGAGTCGCCGAAGGCAACTACCCGCGTGGGTGAACGCACGTCGCCGTAGCCGCAGGCCGGCTGCCGGCTGTCGAGGAATGCGAGGTTGCAGCCGTCGAGGAACGGCAGCGCGTCGTCCTGGTGCGCCTGCTCCAGCGAGGGCAGGAGGTTGGCCGGCAGCGTCCGGATGGTGACCGCCTGGGCAATGGTGCTCGTGACGCGGGCTTCGGCGCCCGGCGGCGCGGAACGCTGCGGGCGGGCTGGCAGAGGGGTCGCAGCGCGGGCTGAGGGTGCCAGCGGTGCTGGCGCCGGCACGGCGGGCCCGGCGTCCACGGGCGGCAGCACGGCGGCAGAGCCTGCTGCGACGAAGACGGCGCCCGCGCTAAGCGCGCCGCCCAGGGCCAGGCCGCGGACCGGGGATCGCAGCCGGCGGGCGAACCGCACCGGGTTCTCGACCAGCACCACTGTCAAGGCCGCGAGCAGACCGCTGCCGAGGACGATCAGGAGCCGACCGACCGGCGGTAGCGGGCGCCCGAAAGCCTCGGGGACAAGCACGATCAGCGGCCAGTGCCACAGGTACCAGGGGTAGGAGAGCCGGCCTGTCAGCTGCAGCGGCCCGCGGCCAAGGAGCACCTGCGCGCCCCCGCGTGGCGCGGATGCCCCGGCCAGCAGGACAGCGGCGGTGCCGGCCACCGGCAGCAGCGCTGCAGGCCAGGGAAAGGGCGTCGCGCCGCCGAGCAGCAGCACGCTTGCCACGATCGTCAGCAACCCGATCCAGCCCAGAGGCGTGGCCAGCCAGGAGGGCAGTTGTCGGCCCCGCTCGGCCGCGAGCGCCACGGTGGCGCCGGCCGTGAGCTCCCAGGCCCGGGCCGGCAGGGAGAAGAAGGCCCACGGCGGCGCTGCGCTGGCCAGCCAGGCGCACACCGCCAGGGAGCCGGCCCCCACCGCCAGAACGGCCAGGGAGGCCGCCGGGCGACGCGCCCGGCGCACCAGCAGCAGCAATACCGGCCAGAGCAGGTAGAACTGCTCCTCTACCCCCAGCGACCAGTAGTGCTGGAGCGGTGAGGGTGCGGCGTCCCCCAGGTAGTCGGTCCCCAGCAGAGCAAACCGGTAGTTGCCGACGTACAACGCGACCGCGACAGCGTCGCCGAGCACCGGCCGCGCCCGCAACGGCGAGAGCAGGAGCAGTGAGACGCCCAGGGTGACCAGCAGCACCACCAGGGCGGCCGGGAGGAGCCTGCGGGCCCGGCGCGCGTAGAACGCGACCAGTGCAATCCGGCCGGTCGTGGCTACTTCGCGCCGGAGCAGCCCGGTGATGAGGAAGCCGGACAGGACGTAGAAGACGTCCACCCCGACGTAGCCGCCCAGCGGGCCCAGCCGGGCGTGGTAGAGCAGCACCGCGAGCACCGCGACCGCGCGCAGACCCTCCACGTCGCGCCGGTACGGCATGGACGACGGGTTGCGAGTGAGCACGAGCACGGGCAGCGCCGCGCGGCGCCACGATGCAGGCATGGGCGGGTACGACGACAGCCTCACCGCAATCGGAGCAAGCTGCAGGACTGAGCGATACCTACCGGCGCCTGGCACGACGACACGAACCGGCAGCCGAACCCGGGACGGTATCCGGGCGTACGGCGTTGCTGCGCGTCGTCCCGGTCCGCTCGTCGTGACCCATGAGGAGTGGCTGACATCATGAGCCTGCCTGATCGGGCAACCCTGACGAGGATTGACCGGCATCACCGAGGGTGTGCGGCGCGGTCCGTCGTCGCGCATCGCCACAACTGGCTCAGGGAGACGGTCACGAGCCGCCTGATCGACGTGGGCGTGGACGTGGACGTCATCGACACCCACGCGAACGGCCCTTGCAGCCGTGATCCTGGAGCAGCCCGACCTCGTGCTCTTCGAGGACTGCACGCGTGTTCCCATCGGCTGGACAAGCCGGCCGTAAGACCGGCTCTGCGCGAGCGGGTCAGGCAGCCCCTCGACTGCAAGGGTCAGCGGCATCCTCGCCGCAACCGGGGTACGAGCGGTCAGAACAGCAACAAGTAACGCCAATCCGGACGAGCGACCCCGAGGGTCTGGCCTGCGATCGCCAGCTCCAGTGCCTACCGTCCGCCTGCCGCCGCCGCCGTCCGGGCGAATCCGGACGCGTAGCCCGTTGACCAACCCTTGACCAGAACGACCAAGGGCATGATCACCAGCTTCGGTGATCATGCCCTTGACCTGCGTTTTGCGTTGTAGCGGGGGCAGGATTTGAACCTGCGACCTCTGGGTTATGAGCCCAGCGAGCTACCGAGCTGCTCCACCCCGCGTCGGTGTTCCATCAGCATACGTCGCCCCTTGCCCGGCAGGCAAACTGGTGGCCATGACGCACATCACGGTGTGGGCGAACAACCACTGCAGCAAGAGCAGGGGCGCGGAGGCACTGCTCCAGGAGCGCGGCCTGACGTACGAGCGCATCCCCTACCTGCAGCAGCCCCCGAGCCGCGACGAGCTCAAGCGGGTCCTGCGCCTGCTGGGCACCGACGACCCGGCAGTCCTGGTGCGTACGACCGAGCCGCAGTACGCCGAGCTCAGCCTGGCCGGTGCGGATCGCGAGGCGGTGCTCGACGCCCTCGCGGCGCACCCGGTCCTGCTTCAGCGGCCCGTGGTGATCTACGGCGACCGGGCCGTCGTGGCCCGGCCGCCGGAGAAGGTCCTCGAACTACTGGACGGGCACTAGCGCGGCGAAGCGCTGGTCGACGGAGCCGGCGAAGCCGCCGCCGACGCCTTCGGGGCCAGCTGGGACAGGCGCTGCAGCGCGGCCTTCAGCCGCTCCTGTGCCTGGCCGTACGCCGCGAAGTTGCCCTGCTGCAGGGCCGTCTGGCCGGCCCGGAAGGCCGCGTCGGCCTCGGCGATGGCCTGCGCCAGGTCGCCGGTCGCCGGCACCACGGTGGTCCCCGGCGGCGCCGAGGGAGCCGGGCTGCCGGACGGGCCACCAGCCGGGACGCCGGCGCCGGCGCCCTGGCCGAACAGCGCGTCCAGCGCCTGCTGCAGCGTCGGCTCGAAGGCGATCTTGTCGCCGAAGGAGACGATGACGCGCTGCAGGAGCGGGTAGCTCTCCCCACCGCTGGCCTTGACGTAGACCGGCTCGATGTAGAGCAGGCCGTTGCTGACCGGCAGCGTGAGCAGGTTGCCCAGCGTGACCTGGGAACCACCGCGGCGCAGCAGCGACAGCGACTCGGCCACCTGCGGCGAGGACTCGAACAGGCCGGCGACCTGCCCGGGCCCGTTGATCGCCGTGTCCCGCGGCACCTGGAGCACCCGGATGTTGCCGTAGTCCGTGGTGTCGGAGGACACGGCCGCGAAGGCGGTCAGGTTCGGCCGGCCGCGCGCGACGAACGACGTCGTCAGCGAGAACCGCGGCCCGGTGCCGCCGGGGACCTGCAACAGCGCGTAGTACGGCGGCTGGTCGCCGGAGCTACCGACGGCCGGCCCCGCGGCATTGGTGGTGTCCGAGTTGGCGGCGAGGCTGGCGGCCCCGGACGGGTCGGCCGGTACGGCCCAGAAGTCCTCCTTGTTGTAGAAGGCCTGGGCGTCCTGGACGTGATACTGGGCGAGCAGGTCGCGCTGCACCTTGAACAGGTCCTCGGGGTAGCGCAGGTGGGACAGCAGGTCCGGGCTGATCGCGCTCTTGGGCTGCATGACGCCGGGGAACGCCTTGGCCCAGGTCCTGAGGACGGGGTCCTTCTCGTCCCACGTGTAGAGGGTCACCTTGCCGGTGTAGGCGTCGACGGTGGCCTTGACCGAGTTCCGGATGTAGTTGACCTGCTGCTGCAGCAGGCCCTGTCCCCCGTTGCGGCTGTCGGCCGTGGCGGTCCCGAAGTTGGTGCGCTGGGCGTAGGGGTAGCCGTCGCTGGTCGTGTAGCCGTCGACGATCCACACGATCTTGCCGTCCACGACGGCCGGGTACGGGTCTTCGTCGAGCTGCAGGAACGGTGCGACCTTCTGCACCCGCTCCTTCGGCGTGCGGATGTACATCAGCCGCGACTCCGAGGTCAGGGCGTTGGACAGCAGCAGGTTCTTCTCGCGGAACTTCAGGGCGTACGCGAGCTTGCGGATCGGGCTGGACAGCTGGACGCCGCCCGTCCCGTCGTATGTCGACGTGGCCTGGTCGGTGCTGTTGTTGCCACCCGGCCCGTCGATCTCCAGCTGCTTGGTCCGCACCACGGAGTACTCCGGCGACTTCTCGCCGTAGTAGACGCGCGGCTGGTCGATGCGGATCGGCGACGGGCCGCCGTTGAGCCCGGTGGGGGGCACGTTGCCGACGGCGAACACCGGCCGTCCACCGGCGTCCACCGTGTTGGCCGGCGCGGCCACGAAGCCGTTGCCGTGCGTGTAGGTCAGATGCAGGTTGATCCAGTTCCGCTGATCCGGGTTGAGGCCGCTCTGGTCGAGCTCGCGGGCCGCGACGATGTAGTCCTGGGTCTTGCCGTCGATCGTGTACCGGTCGATGTCCAGCTGGTTGTTGAAGCCGAAGTACGACCGGATCCGCTGGAACTGCTGGAAGGTCGGCGCGATGACGTTCGGGTCGAGCAGCCGGGCGTTCGGGATCGTGCCCGTGTCGGCGCGCAGCGCGGACGGGGTGGCCGTGGTGCTCGCGGCGTACTGCGTCACGACGGCCTTGTCGATGGCGTACGCCGCCCGGGTCGCCTCGATGTTGCGCTTGATGTACGGCGCCTCGCGCTGGACCTCGTTGGGCTTGACGCGGAACTGCTGCGTGTAGGCCGGGTAGATGCCGCCGATCACGACCGCGGAGACCACCAGCAGCGCGAGGGCGCCGGCCGGCAGCAGCACGTTGCGGACGACGATGTTGGCGAAGAACAGCAGCGCGCAGATCACCGCGATGCCGACCAGGATGTTCTTGGCCGGGAGCACCGCGTTGACGTCGGTGAAGGACGCGCCCTGCACCACGCCGCGCAAGGAGAACGCGAGGCCGTACCGGTCGAGCCAGTAGGCGGCCGCCTTGAGCAGGACCACGAGACCGAGCAGCACCGACAGGTGCACCCGGGCCGCGGCGCTGACCTTGTCCCCGGCCGTCTGCAGACGCAGGCCGCCGAACAGGTAGTGGGTGGCGGCCGCGACGATGAGCGACAGCACGACCGCGGTGATGACGAAGCCCAGCACGAAGCGCTGGAACGGGTAGATCATCGCGAAGTAGCTGATGTCCTTGTGGAACTGCGGGTCGACCTGGCCGAACGGCGTGGCGTTGCGCCACAGCATCCACAGCTGCCAGCGGCTCGCAGCGGACAGCCCGGCGAACAGCCCGAAGATGCCGCTCGTGACCAGCAGCACCGGAACCAGGTACGGCTCCACGGCGACCCGGTAGCGCTCGAGGTTCTGCTGCTCGACCGACATCGGCCGGAACGGTGGCCTCGTCCGGTAGGCGATCGCGACGTTGATCCCCACCAGGACCGCCATCAGCAGACCGAAGGCGACGAAGAGCAGCACTTTCGTGCGCAGGACGGTCGTGAAGACCTCGCTGAAGCCGACCTCGCGGAACCACAGCAGGTCGGTGTACAGGGCGACGCCGACGCCGCCCAGGATCAGCAGGACCGCGACGATGACCAGCACCGGCGTCAGCAGGCGTGGGCGGGCGGGCAGACCCGCCCCTGGGGTGCGGATGGCCACGCGTCTCACTTCCGTTGTTCGGATCCTTCAGCGACTTCTCAGCTAGCAAACTCAACCACAGGCCGCTGGGTTCCCGGTCTGGGCGAGATCTTCCGAGGGCCGCCCGCGGCGGCCTGACCGGGCCCCCCACAATGGCGCAATGCCCGCACCGCTTTTCCATGTCGTCGGCGAGGTCGAGCAGCACGTCGCGGAGGCGGGCTGGGACCAGCCGCCTCAGCTGTTCGCGCTGGTCGACACCGAGGAGCTGCTGCGGGCCGAGCCCCAGCTGGCCGGCACCATGGGCCTGGTCGCCGCCGTCCCCGGTGGCCTCACCCCGATCGCGCAGGAGCCACTGGCCGAGGGGCCGCTCGACGAGGCGCTGGCCGGAATCGTGTTCGGGACAGAGGTGCTGGGGGTGGTGCTGGTCCACGAGGTCGTCGTCCTGCCGCCGGCGGCGGAGGCGGCCGTCGGCGAGGCCGACCCGGTGGAGTACGCCGCCACGCACCCCGACCGCCGGGAGGTGCGGATGGTCGTCGGCGTGCTGCGTGACGGATCCCGCGAGGCGGTGCTGCGCCTGCGCGCCGGTTCGGACGGCGAGGACGACCGGCTCAGCGGACCCGATCTGGCGCCGGCGCTGGCGGACGCGCTGCTCGCGACCCTGGACTGACAGGCTCGTCGGACAGCGGCAGGTCCAGCCCGAACTCCGAGCCTCGGCCGACGGCCGACGTGAACGACAGCGGGAAGCCGGCCTGGTCAGCAAGCCGTCGTACGAACGACAGGCCGAGGCCGAGGCCGCCGACCCGCCGGGTGGCGGACCCGTCCACCTGCTCGAACGACGTGAACAGCGTGCGCCGGTCGTCCTCGGCGATGCCCGGGCCCGCATCGCGCACCGCCACGCGCACCGCGCCGCCGTTCAGCCGCGCGGTGAGGGTGATGGCGGTCCCCTGCGGCGTGTACTTCACCGCGTTGTCGATCAGCTCGTCGAGAGCCTTGCCCACCCAGGTCGGATCCACCATCACCGGGGGCAGCCCCGCCGACAGCCGCCGGGTCAGATCGGCCGCCCGGGCAGGGGCCTTCGCGCGCCAGGCGGCGAGCCGCCCGTCCACCAGCTCCTGCACGGCCACCGGCCGAGGGCTGACGGTGACCCGGCCGGCCTCGATCGCGGCCACGTCGACCAGCAGGTCGACCACCCGGCCCATCCGCAGGCTCTCGTCGCGGATGGTCGTCGCGAAGGCCGTCACCTTCTCCGGCTCGAGGTCCGGGCGGGCGAGCAGGATCTCGGCGTAACCGCGGATGGGGGTGAGCGGCGTCCTGAGCTCGTGGCTCACGTTGGACAGGAACTCGGTCTTCATCCGCTCGACCTCGCGCTCCCGGGTCGTGTCGCGCAGCACGAGGACGACGCCGTCGCCGCTGTCGAGCGGCGCCAACGCGACTCGCACCGGCACGGTCCCCTCGCCATCGGGTGCACCGCCCCGGTGCACCTCCCCCGCGGCGTCGAGCAGCCGGAGCGAGGGCACCGCCAGGGCGGTACCCGCGGCGTCACGTACGTCGACCACGTCGCCGAGCGGACGCCCGACCGCCTGCTCCGCGGAGGCGAGGCCGACCATCGCCAGGGCCGCCGGGTTGATGCTCGTGACCCGGCCCTCGGCGTCGGTGGCCACCAGGCCGTCGGACATGGAGGTGAGAACGGTCTGCAGGCGGGCCGCCGAGGACCGCAGGTCGTCGGTGAGCCGGGCCAGCGAACCGGTCATCGCGTCGAACGTCCTCGCCAGCGTCCCCACCTCGTCGGGGCTGGCGACGGCGGCCGTCACCGTCAGGTCGCCGCGAGCCACCCGGTTGGCCGCCGAGGTCAGCCGCCGTACCGGCTCCACCGTCCGCCGGCCCAGCAGGACCGCCAGGCCGCCGACCAGGGCGGTGGCCAGCAGCGCCGTGACGAGCAGGGCACGCAGGGCGTCGCGCTGGGCGGCCAGGGCGACCTTCGCGTCTCGCGACACCGCGATCACCCCGACCGGCTGTCCCGATCCACTGAGCACCGGCGCGAAGTGCACCGTGGGCCGCGCGCCCTGGGCCGGCACGGTCGTACCGGCGTCGGGCAGGCCCTGGCGCACACCGGCTGCGGTGGCGATCTGCGCGAGGCCGCGCCGCTGCCCCGCCGGCAGGTTGCTCGCCACGATCCGGCCGTCGATGAGGAACGACAGGCCGTACTCACCGCCGGCGTCGATGTCGTTGGTCGTGTAGGTGTCGTCGAGGCGGACGCCGTAGACGACGGCCGACGTGGGCGCGACCGGCCGGTCGACCGCCACGGCGACCACCGCCAGTCGCGGCGTCGACCCCACCAGTCGGACGCTGTCGGTCGGGACCTCGTTGAGCCGGACCGTACTGGCGAAGACCGCCTCGAGGGCCGGGTCCTGGGCCAGTCCGAGCGCCTCCGACGGGCTCAACGGCGAGCGCCCGCCGAGTCGCTGGGTCCGCCCGTCGCGGGTCACCCGGACCACGAAGTCGCCGGTCGTCTCCCCGCTGGTGAACTGCTCGAGCGCCTGCTGGCACTGCCCGGCCGTGCAGGCCCGGGCGGCGATCGGAGCGAAGATCCGGGCCGCGTCCGCGACCCGGGTGACGTTCGCGACCCGGTCCCGGGTCGCGTCCTCGACCAGCACGTTGGACTGGCGTTGGAACGACGACACCACGACCGTGCCGACGACACCGACCGCGGCGACGGCCATCGCCAGGACACCACCGAGGACCGCGGCCCCGACCTTGGCCAGCAGGCTGCGGCGGGCCAGGAGCACCAGGGCGACGAGGAGTGCGACCGCGCACAGCCCGCGCAGCGCGATCACGGCCAGCGCGCCGCGGGCGCTGCCGTCCGCCAGCGGTGCTGCGGCGCCGGCAGCCGCCGCGGCGAGCAGCCCCACGGCCAGCAGCGCCCCGGCCAGATCGCGCCGCGTACGCACTGACGCCACGGCGGCAAGCAGGCCGCACGCTCCGACGAGCCAGGCGGCTGCCGGGGTCGACCCGAGCGGGACGACGACGCCGGCCAGCGCGGCCGGCGGCGTGAGCGTCCGCCGCCGGGCGGGAGCGAGCGCACCGGCGTACAGCCCGGCCCCGAGGAGGACCGCACCGGCGGCCCGGCCGAGGGCGAGGGCGTCCGAGGTGGACGTGCCGAACTGCAGGGCCGTCCGGATCTCGACGACCGCGAGGACGAGGCAGCCGGCGGCGACCAGCAGTGCGCCGTGCCGGCCCCGGCGCAGGGCGAGCGCCGCACCACCGAGGGTGGCCCAGGCAGTGACCAGCAGCAGCTGGACGGCGCCGAGGAGTGCGAACGGGACCCCGGCCTCCATGCGCGGAGTCTAGGAGTGCGCGGCCGCCATGCGGGTCAGCTCGCGCATCCCGTCGTGGCGGCGCCGCTGTGGAGCCGGCCGAGCTCGGACAGGGCGCTCTTGAACGTGCTGACCTTGACCAGCCGCAGGCCGGCCGGCGGTGACGACAGCGCCTCCGCGCAGTTGGCCGCCGGCACCAGGAAGATCGTGGCGCCCTTCTCGCGGGCCCCGATGAGCTTCTGCTGGATGCCGCCGATGGGTCCGACCACCCCGGCGGCGTCGATGGTGCCGGTCCCGGCGATGAACCGGCCGTCGGTGAGGGACCCGGGCTGGAGCTTGTCGTAGATGCCGAGGGCGAACATCAGCCCGGCGCTCGGGCCGCCCACGTCGGTCAGGCTGATCGTCACCTTCACCGGCGACTCGGACCGCTCGCGGGTCTCCACCCCGATCACCGGCCGGACGGTGCCGTCGGCGCCGGTCGCCGACGCGGTCGTCAGCGTGACCTCGGCGGTCCGACCGCCGCGCAGATAGGTCAGTCGGACCGTGTGGCCGGGGCTCCGCTTGCCGATGAGGGTGCGCAGCTGGGCAGCGTCCGTGACCGCCGTACCGTCCACCGCGACCAGCTCGTCGCCGGCCTGAAGCTTGCCGTTCGCCGGCGCGGTCGGCTCGACCTTGGTGACCTCGACGTGCACCTTGCCGAGCCCGAGCTCCCGCAGAGCCGCACTGGTGGCGCTGTCCTGAGACTGGCGCATCGCGGCGGCGTCGAGCTTGCGCACCTCACCGTCGGTCTGATCCGGCGGGAAGATGACGTCCCGCGGGACGACGGCCAGGTCGTGCTGGAACCAGCCACGCAGCGCCTGCGCGAGCGTCAGGCTGGGCACGACGCTGATCGTCGTCATGTTCAGGTGGCCGGTGTGGGTGTACGTCGGGCGCCCGACGATGGAGATGACCGGCTTGCCGGTGTCGTCCTTGGACAGCGTGTCGTACGACGGCCCGGGGGCCAGCGCGACGTAAGGCACCTTGGCCACGGCGACGACGAGCACCATCCCGACCGCCAAGAGGCTGGCGAGCAGCAGGGTCAGGGTGCGCCGGGACACGTTCCGAGCGTAATGGCCTGTCGCGCGGGGACCCGGGACTAGCGGGCCTTGGCGGGCTTGTCGGCGCGCGGCGCGGGCACCGGCGCGGTCATCGCCTGCCGGAAGCGGTCGTAGGCCTCGACCGAGTCGATCGCCTCGACCGGGCCACGGGTCCGGCTGCTCCAGGACGTCCAGGCGATGGCGCCGAGGGTCGCCAACGGAACGGGCGACAGCCAGATCAGCCAGGCAGGCATCCGGTTCTCCGGGGGATCGAAGGCGGACGTGAGGACGCGGCCACTGTAACCCCGGGATGCCCGACTTCTACGGTGATCCGACCCACTCCTGGTCGCCTTCGCGGAACACCTGCCGCTTCCAGATCGGCGTCTGCTCCTTGAGGTCGTCGATCAGCCGCCGGGCCGCCTCGAACGCCTGCCCGCGATGCGCGGCGGACGCCGCCACGACGACGGCGATGTCACCGACCGCAAGGAGCCCGGTGCGGTGCACCGCGGCCAGCGCGCGGACCGGCAGATCCGCCGCGACCGCCTCCGCGACCCGGCGGAGCGCCGCCTCCGCATCGGGGTGGGCGACGTACTCCAGCTCGGTGACGTCGCGGCCACCGTCGGAGTCCCGGACCAGGCCGGTGAACGAGACGACACCCCCGGCACCGGCGTCCTCGACGGCAGCGAGCACCTCCGCCACGTCGAGCGGGGTGTCGCGCAGGGCCAGCAGGCGTACGACATCAGGCACGGGCAGAGATTAGAGCCCGCGACGCCGGCGGCGCGTCTGGCGGACCAAAGCGGCGGTTCCGAGCAGCGCGACCGTGGCCCCGGCCGCGGTGTACGCGGCGGTCCGGCTGTCCCCCGTGCGGGCCGCCAGATGCGCACGCAGGGCCGCCTCGTTCGTCCACATCGGGGCCCAGCCGGCCGCGCGGAGCCGTTCGCTGGAGACGACGAGTGGGGCCTGCAGGTGGTCGAGCTCGCGCGGCGATCCGGTCGTGACGCCGAGCCGGTACAGCCGCTCGGCGGTGCTGACCGCCACGCCGGCCGGGAGCGCCACGCGCCGCTTGCCGCTCAGCTCCTCCACCACCGTCTGGGGCAACCATCCCTCGCAGGCCACCGTCGCCGGCCCGTCGACCTCCCCGACCGCGGCCAGTTCGAGGGCGGACAGCAGGTCGTCGGTGTGACACAGCTGCCAGAGCGGCTCGATCCCCCGGACCGCGAGCAGCCGCGGCGAGGACAGCTGGCGCAGCATCGTCCCGTCGTACGCCGGACCCAGCGCACCCCCGACGAGGGTGGCCGGCCGCAGGATCGTCACCTCCAGTCCGGTGCGGACCGCGTGGGCGGCGAGCCGCTCGACCTCGACGTGGTCGCCGACGAGACCGTCGTCGGGCTCGGCCCGCAGCGGCGCGCCGTCAGGGAGGGGAACCGGGGTGCCCGGCAGCGCGCCGTACACCTCCGCGGACGTCACGAGCACGGCCCGGACGACACCGGCGAGACGGGCAGCCTCCAGCAGCGCCGCGGTGCCGCGGACGTTGAGCGCCCGGCGCACGGTGCCGTCGAGCCCGCCGTCGTACGTCGTCGCGAGGTGGACCACCGTGGTCACGCCGGCCAGCCGGTCGGCCAGCAGCGGATCGCGGACATCGGCGGTCCGCCAGGTGACGCCCTCGGTCCGGCCGGCAGCCGCGTCGACGCCGATCAGGCCGCCGAGATCGTCGCGCCGGGCCAGCCGCTCCAGGAGGGCCTGGCCGAGCCCTCCGGCCGCGCCGGTCACGGCAACGACCGGACGCGTTCGCCGACGGCGGATCACCACGGCATGCCCTGGGGCGCCAACAGGGTTAGCGTGGACCACATGCCTGGGAGCACGACGTGACGCGCCCTCCGTTCGGCTTCGGGCCGTCCGGCCGTCCCGACGAGCCCGAGGACGGGGACGGCGGCGACGACCCGTTCGGCCTGTCCGCCCTGTTCGGCGCGGGCGCGGGCGGCGGCGACCTGCTCGCCCAGCTCACCTCGCTCATGTCCTGGAGCGGCGGCCCGGTCAACTGGGACCTCGCCACCCAGGTCGCGACGACCGCCGCCAAGGAGCACGACCGGGCAGCGACGGCCGAGGAGGCGCGCGCCGTGGCCGACGCCTGTCGACTCGCCGACCTGTGGCTCGAACCCCTGACCACGCTCCCGGGTTCCGGCGGCGAAGGTCAGGCCTGGACGCGGGTGGGCTGGATCGAGACGACCCTGCCGGTCTGGCGCCAGCTCGTCGACCCGGTCGCCGGGCGCGTCGTCGCCGCGATGGCCGGGGCGATGGAGAAGGGCCTGCAGGGCGGGTTCGGCGGCGCCGTGCCCCCCGAGATGATGGGCATGCTCGCCGGCGCCGGTCCCCTCAAGGGAGTCATGGAGCAGATGGGCGGTCTGGTCTTCGGCGCCCAGGTCGGTCAGGCCCTGGGCGCGCTGGCCGCGGAGGTCCTCGCCTCCACCGACATCGGGCTGCCCCTCGGTGACCCCGGCCGGCCCGCACTGCTCCCCGCCAACATCGCCGAGTTCTCGCAGGGACTCGAGGTCCCCGAGGACGAGGTGCGGCTCTACCTCGCGCTGCGCGAGAGCGCGCACCAACGGCTGTTCGCCCACGTCCCGTGGCTCAAGTCCCACCTGTTCGACGCGGTCGACGCCTACGCGCGCGGCATAGAGGTCGACCCGGCCGCGATCGAGCGGGCCGTCGAGTCGATCGACCCGGGTGACCCGGAGAGCCTGCAGCGGGCGATGGGCGAGGGCGTGTTCGACCTGCAGCCGACACCGGCCCAGGAGGCGGCGCTGGCGCGGCTCGAGACCGCGCTCGCGCTCGTCGAGGGCTGGGTGGACGCGGTCGTGGACGCCGCAGCCCAGGGCACGCTGTCGTCGGCCGCCGCGCTGCGCGAGACGGTGCGTCGCCGCCGCGCCTCGGGCGGGCCGGCCGAGCAGACCTTCGCCACGCTCGTCGGCCTGCAGCTGCGTCCGCGCCGGCTGCGGGAGGCGGCGGCCCTGTGGGCCGCGGTCGCGGAAGCCCGTGGCATCGAGGGCCGGGACGCGCTGTGGGCACACCCCGACCTGCTGCCCGGGCCGGACGACCTCGACGACCCGGCCGGCTTCATCGCCCGGACGGGAGCGGGCGGCTCGGGATCCCACCAGGACAGCGGCGTCGACTGGGACGCCGAGCTCCGGGGACTCGGGGACTCCTAGCCCGCCAACGACGGGGCCGCTCACTCGTCCGACAGGTCGAGTTGTGCCCCTGCGGCGATGCCCTCGAGGTAGCCGCGGGCCCGCTCCGTGCGCGGGTACCGGCCGACCAGCCCCCAGAAGGCCGGGTCGTGGCCGGGTTGGAGCAGGTGCGCGAGTTCGTGGACGAGCACGTAGTCGACGACCCAGTCCGGCAAGCCTTGCAGCCGGCTCGAGAGCCGGATGGTCCGGTCGGCCGGCGTGCACGACCCCCAGCGGCCGTTCTGCCGGGTCGACCAGGTGACACTCACCGGGACCGCGCGCCCCTCGAGATAGCGCTCGGACAGCCGTCCGGCCCGCTCCTCGAGCGCCTCACGGTCCGGCGTACGCCGGGCGTCCTGCCGGGCCAGCCGCCCGACCATCTCGGCGACCCACCTGTCCTCGTCGACCTGCGACATCCGCCCGGGCAGCAGCACCACGGTGCGCCCGTCCTGCCGGTACGCCGACACCGTCCGGCGTCGCCGGTCGCTGCGCACGACCTCCACCCCGTCCGGACGGGTGCGGCGGACCGGGGGCATGGCCACGACGCTACGGCTTCACGCTCGGACGTCCAGATCGACGCGCCCAAGGCGCAACGGCGCCCCGGGGGTCGCCCGGCGTTTGGCCACCGATGTATCACGGCTCCGGACTTTCTTTTCATCCACAGCCCGTGGAGAGCGTTTGCGCAGGTCAGGGGCCTCATGACAACGGTGTCCACAAGTTCTTGCACAGCTGCGTCCGGCGGGTCTCCACAGGGACACGCCACCTTGTCCCCACCTCCCCCACAGGTCCGTCCACAGGGGTACGCCGGGGGACGTTGACGCTGCCAGCGGCAGCCTCGTAGCGTCCACGGCGACGGAGCCCCCGGTGCTCCGGACCCGCTCGCAAGGGGAAGGCGAGCGGATCCGGCAGCCCGGGGGCGCCGTCGTTTCTGCGCCGTCGTTTCTGCGCCGTCGTCCGGGCAGGCGTCCGGCACCGCGCCCCCTCGCCCGTCGCGGCGCCGCCGCCTCTTCGGTCCCCATGTCACCCGTCCGGGTGACCGGTCGGCCGGTGCCGGACCCGACACATGACATGGCCGGTGAACGGTTGGCCATGCTGAGGACGAGGGACGGTTCATGCCACACAACTCCACGCTGACGCTCCGGCACACGGCCGCTCTGCTCGCGGCCGGGCTCGCGGCCTCCACCGTGCTGGCCGCCGCTCCCGTCACGGCCGCCGGCGCAAGCGCCGAACATCGTGTCGTGGTCACCGCCCTGTCGGGCGACGTGGCGGCGGCGGCCTCGGCCGTCCGCGCCGCCGGCGGCCGCATCCTCGACCGCATCCCGCTCATCGGCGGCGTGACGGCCAGTCTGCCGGCGGGCACCGTCCTCGCCCCGGCGTACCGCGTCGCCCCTGACCGGCCGCTCAGCGTCGCCGCGGCTCGGGACCGTCGCGGCGACAACAGCGACGGCAACGGCAACGGCAACAAGGGCGGCGCGGGCAAGGCCGGCTCCGCTGTGTCCGGCGCGGGCAACGGCATCACCGTTGCCGTCGTCGACACGGGTGTGGCCGACGTGGCCGACCTGGGCGGCCGCGTGACCCACCTGAACGTGAGCGGCCGGGGCAGCGGCGACGGCTTCGGCCACGGCACGTTCGTGGCGGGTCTCGTCGCCGGCGACGGCACGAGCTCCCAGGGGAAGCACACCGGCGTGGCCCCCGGCGCCTCCGTCCTCGACGTCCGGGTCGCCGACGCCCAGGGCAACTCCAACCTGATCACCGTGCTGCGGGGCCTGCAGGCCGTCGCCAACTACAACGAGAACCACAAGGTCTCGGTGCTCAACCTGTCGCTGGCGTCCGGCAGCCCGCTGCCGTACCAGATCGACCCCCTGAGCTCAGCCCTCGAGGCCCTCTGGAACAGGGGCGTCACGGTCGTCGTGCCGTCCGGCAACGACCCGGACCAGGTCAGCTCCCCCGGCAACGACCCCGTACTGCTCACCCTCGGTGCACTGGAGCAGGGCGCCGCCGCCGACCACAGCGCCGACACCGTGGTGGAGTTCTCCGGCCGCGGCCCCGCCGCACAGGGCGTCGCCAAGCCCGATCTGGTGGCGACCGGTTCCCACGTCGTGTCCCTTCGGGCTCCCGGCAGCGTCATCGACTCGGCGAACCCGGGCAGCCGGGTGGACGGCTCCTACTTCCGCGGATCGGGCACCTCGTTCTCGACGGCCGTCGCCTCCGGGGCGGTCGCCGTGCTGCTCTCCCAGCGCCCCGGCCTCACGCCCGACCAGGTCAAGGCGCTGCTGACCGCGACCGCGTACCAGGCCCCCGGTCTTGCCGATCGCAGGGCGGCCGGCGCCGGCGGTCTGGACCTGGCAAAGGCGCTCGCCGCGCCGACCCCGGCCGACCCCGGCAACACGTCGGTCCAGGTCCCCGGCGACCCCGAGCTCTGGGCGACGTTCCTGTCGGCCGTGATCTCCGGCGACCGCAAGGCGGCCGCCAGCAGCTGGTCCAGGCTCTCCCCCGAGGCCCGCAACTGGGCGGCCAGCAGCTGGTCCTCGCTCAGCTTCGAGGCCCGCAACTGGGCGGCGCGTAACTGGGCCGGACGCGACTGGGCCGGCGCGGACGGGACCGCCGAGGAATGGGCGGCGCGCAACTGGGCCGCCCGCAACTGGGCCGCCAGCAGCTGGAGCGCCAGCAGCTGGAGCGCGCGGAACTGGGCGGCGCGCAACTGGGCCGCGAGCAGCTGGAGCGCCAGCAGCTGGTCGGACGACGACTGGGCCGCCCGCAACTGGGCCGCGAGCAGCTGGTCCGCCCGCAACTGGGCCGGCATCTGGAGGTAGTTCCGCCGGACCTGCCTCCCGCCGGAGGGGGCAGACCCGCGACGAGGAGGTGAGCACGTGCCCGGGTTGCGCCGCCTGGTGACGTCGCTCGTCCTGATCGGGGTCGCCTTCCAGGTCGGCGTCGGGTTCGTCCTGCACGGCGCCGGACCGGTCATCTCCCTCGAGGGCGAGATGCCCTGGGCACACGAGCCACTGCTCCTGGTCCTGCTGCTCGGCCTCACCATGGTCGGCGACCTGGTCTCGGTCCGCGTCCGCCATGGGGAGGAGAGCGAGGAGCTCACCCTCTTCGAGGCCGCCGTCGTCATCGACGTCCTGCTGCTGCCGGCCGGTTGGGCGCTGCTCGTGCCGGTCGCCGCGAGCGTCCTGTGCTCCGTCATCCGCCGGCGCGAGCTGGTCAAGACCGTCTTCAACGCCGCCAACCAGGCCGCGGCCACCGCGATCCTCGTCGCGATCGTGCACCCGCTTTCCGGGCAGCCGGGGCAGACGCTGCACTGGCGCGTGGTGCTCGCGCTGGTGGTCGGGACGCTGGCGTTCACCATGGCCAACCTGGTGGCGCTCTCCCGCATCTACGGCCTGCTCGGCGACGACCCGTGGTCCATGGTCCGCGACGGGGTCCGGTTGTCTCTCGTGATGGCCCTCGGCATGGTCGGGGTCGGTGGCACCGCCGCGACCCTCGCCGGGGCGGCGCCTGCCCTGCTGCCCTTCACCGTCATCCCGGCGGTCGCGCTGACCTTCGCCTACCGGGCCGCGGCGCAGGAGTCCGAGGAGCGCCAGCGGTCCTCCCGGCTACTGGCGCTGTCCCAGGTCCTTGCCGGTCGCCTCGAACCCGAGGATCTGGTCGCGGCGTTCCTGGACCTCACCCGGCAGGCCTTCGGGGCCGACCGCGCCGTCGCCATCCGCGAGGTCACGACGGCCGCCGGCGCCGTACTGACCAGCGTCGTCGACGACCGGGAGGACGGCCGGGCCAGCCGCTCCACCGATCCGGTCGAGCGCCTCCTGCTGCTGCGGTCCGCCCAGGAGGGGGTGCTGGCCCTCGACGAGGACCTGCCCGGGGGCTGGGTACGGACCATCGTCGCGCCGCTCGAGGCCGAAGGCCGCCGGCTCGGTGCGCTCGTCCTCCTCACCCGCGACCGCCACCAGGCGCTCGGCCGCCGGGAGCTGACGCTGCTCACCCCGCTGGCCAGCGCCCTCGCGGTCGCGCTGCGTGGTGCGGCGCACGTCCAGCGCCTGACCGAGGAGACGAGCAAGCTCAAGGCCGTCGTCGACCAGTCCTCGGACGGCATCCTCGTGCTCGACGGGGCGGGCCGGGTCCAGCTCTGGAGCCCGGCGCTCGAACACCTGACCGGCCGGTCCGAGCACGCCGCCCTGGC
Source organism: Frankiales bacterium (assembly GCA_025965475.1). Lineage (GTDB taxonomy): Bacteria > Actinomycetota > Actinomycetes > Mycobacteriales > SCTD01 > RYN-124. The sequence continues at coordinate 19,858 of JAOPWV010000011.1, forward strand.
TCGCCCTCTCGGACAGCTCATGGCCACCCTGACGGCGGACGGCGTGCCGGTCGACCCGTTCGTCGCCGGCCACTCGCTGCTGACCCCGGCCGAGCCGCGGGCGACCGTCGAGCTCACCGTGCTGCGGGAGGACGGCGAGCAGCGCGTGATCCGGTGCGCCCACGCGGCGGCGTACGACGACGCGGGCCTGCTGGTCCGCGACGTCGTGATCGTGCACGACGTGACGCGGGAGCGGGAGGTCGAGCGGCTCAAGGCGGACTTCATCGCGACGGTCTCGCACGAGCTGCGCACCCCCATCACGCCGATCAAGGGGTACGCCGACCTGCTGCGGCGCCGGGGGGAAGCCATGACGCCCCAGAAGCGACTCGAATGCCTGGAGATCATCAGCAGCCGTACCGAGCACCTGGCCCGGCTCGTCGAGGACCTGTTGCTCGCGTCGCACATCTCCGCGCGGGCCGGCGCGGCCGCCGCCAAGGTGGAGATGTCCACCGGCGACCTCGTCGCGCTGACCTCGCGCGCCTGCGCGGACTTCGGCACGGACGGCGATCGGCTCACGCTGACCCTGCCGCCGGGCCCCGTGACCGTCGCCTGCGACCCCATGCGCGTCGTACAGATCCTGACGAACCTGGTCGGCAACGCGCTGAAGTACTCCGGCGCCGGCACCCCGGTCGACGTACGCCTGCTCGTCAGCGCCGGCCGGGCCATCGTGGAGGTGGAGGACCACGGGCGCGGCATCCCTGCCGACCAGCTCGATCGGGTCTTCGAGAAGTTCCACCGGGTCGAGGACCCGATGCGCATGACGACCGGCGGCACCGGCCTCGGGCTCTACATCGCACGGGAGCTGGCTGCGGCGATGGGCGCGACGCTGACGTGCCGGTCCAGCCTCGGGGTGGGTTCGGCGTTCTCCGTGGCGCTGGCCGTCGTGCCCGTCGACGGCAGGCCGGCCGCCGCACCGGCGACGCGGGACGCGGCCTCGCGGCCGACCTTCGGCGACCCGGCGACCGCCGTGGCGCGCCTGCGCGGACCCCGCACGATGGCGCCGCGGGACCTCGTCGCGCCACGCCCGGACGCGGATGCCGGGGCTGCCGCCACGCTCACGCTAGGCTGAACTGATCGTCGCGCGCCGACCGGCTGCGCGAACTCGGGGCACGGCCCCGTCGAGACCTGACCTGGAGGACCCCGTGGCCGAGAGCTACAACGGTTACTGCGTGAAGTGCAAGGAGAAGCGTGACTTCGACGGCGAGGTCAAGGTCAGCGACTCCGGCCGCCGGATGGCGCAGGGCCTGTGCCCGGTCTGCGGCACCAAGATGAACCGGATCCTCGGCAAGGCCTGACACAGGGCCGATCCCCAGCACGTCCGACGAGGGCGGCGCACCCGTACGGGGGCGCCGCCCTCGTCGCGTTCAGCCGTCCGACCCGGAAGATGCGGGCGCGGACCCGCCCGAGGCCAGCAGCACGATGGTCATCGTCCCTACATGACCGCACCTTGATCACGCTGTCCAGCGATCGTCAGCCCATTCGGATCCCGGCGCCGGGCGGATGCCGGCGGCACGGTCCGCCTCCGACAGCCCTGCCGGGTTCGGCGTGTCGCTGTAGGGCCGTGGACGGGGAGGCCCTCGACCTACGTGGCGAGCTCGGCGGGGCAGACAGCTGGAGGGTGGACGGGACCCCGTGCGCGAGCTCGCCGTCGTACTGGCGGCAGGTCGCAGCCTGCGCCAACGGGTCTTCGCGGCCGCCGCCTGCGTGCCGTTGTCCGCCCTGGGTTTCCTCGCGTTCCTGTCGGGCGGCTTCGGCCGGTAGAGCCTTCCCGGCAGGACGCGCCCCGTCTCCCCCGAGGGCGCTTCTGTGGAAGGTCCCCCGCGCTGTGGACGGCGTACGGCGGACCGTCGCCACGGGTGCCAGCCTCTGCCGGGTGAGACCTCTTCTGACGCCCTTCGCCCGCCGGCTCTGGCGCGACCGCGAGACCCTGCAGCTCGGCAGGAACCCCGGCCGCGCCGTCGTCCTCGCGGGGGTGGACCCGACACTGCGTGCGGTGCTGGCGCTCCTCGACGGCACCCGTGATCACGCGGGCGTGCTCCGCGCGGCCGGGGACGCGGGGTGCCCAGGGCCGCGCACCGCGGCCGTACTGACCCTCCTCGCCGACGCCGGGCTGCTCGATGACGCCGCAGACGACCGCTCCGCGTTGGCACGGCTCGCGCGTGCCGAGCGCGACCGGCTGGCGGCCGACCTGGGTTCGCTGCAGCTCGTGCGGCCGGACGGAGCGCTGCCGGTGGCCCGGCGCAGGCTCGAGGCGCGTGTCGTCGTCGAGGGCGCGGGACGGGTCGGGGCTGCGGTCGCGGGCCTGCTCGCCGCGTCCGGGGTGGGCGCGGTCGACGTGGCCGACGACGGGACGGTCCGGCCGGAGGACTGCGGGGTGGGCGGTCTCGGCCTCGACCAGGTGGGGCGGCGGCGCGGCGACGCCGCCCGGGACCTCCTCCGGACGGTGGCGCCGTCGGTCCGGACCGGCACGCTGTGCCTGCCCGACCTGGTGGTCCTGGCACCGGCCGCCGGGCTGCCCCCGCCGGACGCTCCCCGGTTGGTCCCGCACCTGCTCGCCGAGGTCCGCGACGGGACGGGGGTGGTCGGACCGCTGGTCCAGCCGGGTGCCAGCGCCTGCCTGCACTGCTTGGACCTGGCCCGGACCGACCGGGATCCGGACTGGCCGGCGGTCGCCGCACAGCTGTCCCTGCCGGCCGCCGGGGTGGCTCCCTGTGACGCCGGGCTGGCGCTGGCGGTGGTGGCGCAGACGGCACTCCAGGTGCTGACCCTGGTCGACGGGGCGGCGGTACCCGCGACGGTGGGCGGCACCCTGGAGCTGGCCCTGCCGGACTGGCGCTGGCGGCGCCGGAGCTGGCAGATCCACCCGGACTGCCCCTGTGCGTGGCGCGAGGCCGGCTGACCCGACGAGCGGGCGGGCGCCGGCCGGGCCACACTGTCCAGGTGAGTGACATCCCCCGTCGTGCGGTGACCCGTACCGCCAAGCTGGCCTCGCTGCCCCTCGGAGTGGCAGGGCGGGCGACGCTCGGGCTGGGCAAGCGGATCGGCGGCCGGCCGGCCGAGGTGGTCGCGGCCGAGCTGCAGGCACGCACCGCCGAGCAGCTGTTCCAGGTCCTGGGCCAGCTCAAGGGCGGCGCGATGAAGTTCGGCCAGGCCCTGTCGGTGTTCGAGGCGGCCCTGCCCGAGGAGGTCGCGGCCCCGTACCGGGCCGCCCTCACCAAGCTCCAGGAGGCGGCTCCCCCCCTGCCTGCGGCCGCGGTCCACAAGGTGCTCGCCACGGAGCTGGGCGAGGACTGGCGGGACCGGTTCGTCGAGTTCTCCGACACACCGGCAGCGGCGGCGAGCATCGGGCAGGTCCACCGGGCCGTCTGGGCGGACGGCCGCGAGGTCGCCGTGAAGATCCAGTACCCGGGTGCCGGACCGGCGCTTTTGTCCGACCTGAAGCAGCTCGGCCGGGTCGCCCGGATGTTCTCGGCGCTCTCCCCCGGCCTCGACCTCAAGCCGCTGCTCAGGGAGCTGCAGGTCCGGGTCGCCGAGGAGCTCGACTACAAGCTCGAGGCGGAGAGCCAGGAGACCTTCGCACAGGCGTACGACGACGACCCGGAGATCCGGGTGCCGCACGTCGTCGCGGGCGGCGAGCACGTGCTGGTCACCGAGTGGCTGGAAGGCACGCCGCTGTCCACGATCATCAACGAGGGGACGCCCGAGCAGCGCGATCGAGCGGCGGTCCTGCTCGCCCGGTTCCTGTTCTCCGGGCCGGTGCTCGCGGGCCTGCTGCACGCCGACCCGCACCCGGGCAACTTCCGCCTCCTGCCCGACGGCCGGCTGGGCGTCATCGACTTCGGGGCGGTCAACCGGCTCCCCGACGGCGCCCCCGAACCCATCGGGCGCATCACCCGGCTGGCGCTGTCAGGGGATGCGCAGGCGGTCCTCGAGGCGCTGCGCGAGGAGGGTTTCGTCAAGGCGAACATCGAGGTCGACGCCGAGGCGGTGCTCGACTACCTGCGGCCCCTGCTCGAACCGGTGGCTGCCCCCACGTTCCGCTTCAGCCGTGCCTGGCTGCGCGGCCAGGCGCTGCGGATCGGCGACCCGCGCTCCCCCGCGGCCCAGCTGGGGCGTCAGCTCAACCTCCCGCCGGCGTACCTGCTCATCCACCGCGTGACGCTGGGCACCATCGGCGTGCTGTGCCAGCTCGGTGGCGAGGCGTCGTTCCGCAGCGAGATGGAGCGCTGGCAGCCCGGATTCGCCGAACCCGGCTCGACAGCGGCGGACGAGGCCGCGGCGGCAAGTGCGCGGCGGCTTGAGCCACCGGCCGGGGTCCCGACACCTGAGCAGACGTGCATCGTGGAGCCGCCACCGGACGACACCCTGCTCAGCGGCTGACGCCGCCTGCTACCACCAGGCCTCGTCCAGCCGGGCCTCGATCGACCGCAGGTTGTCGCGCGTGCACGTATCGCACAGCCAGACCGGACCGCGCTCCTCGACCTGCAGGGACCAGGTGGGCGGCCGCTCCTCGGCGACCCGCCCACAGGATCCGCAGCTGACCTGCTCCATGCCGTGATCCTGCCCTGCCCGCGGGCTGACGTCAGGCGTCGTCGATGTCGACGTCGGCCAGCGCGGCACGCAGCAGCTGCAGCGCGTTGCGGGTGAGCGCATCGGCGTCCGCGCTGTCCAGGTCCAGTTCCACGGCGGCACCGACCGGCCCCTCGCCGTAGCCGTGCGCCGCCACGACGGCAGTGCGCTCCTCCGCTGGCAGCGCAGCCAGCGCGAGCTCGAGCCGGTGCAGCAGCTCGGCGCGGGAGGTCGTCGGGGTCGTGTCGATGACCTCCGCCACGACGGCTGGCGGCAGCGGACGGCAGCGAGGGGGACGCTCGGAAGCCACAGGATCCTTTCCACGAACAGGTGCCACACGCACGTACGGCCGCCCCGGTTGCCCGGAACGGCCGCAGTACACCGACCCTCAGGTCGCCTCTCGGCGGTGCGTCGCTCGTAGCGACATTTTTGGGACCGGGGGCCATGTATGGGTCGGCACCTCTAGTCAACCAGCCCTGCCGGGGTGCTGTTCCGCGAATGGCCCCCGAATGCGGCGAGCCGGCACCCGATGAGGGGGGCCGGCTCGCGAACCGCGATCAGATCAGGCGTTGTCGCCGGTACCGCCGAAGGCGCTGTCGTCACGTGCCACTGCCGGCTCCGTCGCGGTGGCCACGGCCACCGACTCGGGCGTCGAGCTGCCGGGGTCGGCGGTCGACGAGCCGTCCCCGCTGCGGGCCGGCTCGGCAGCCGGCGCGGGAGCATCCGTCGTCACGGGAGCGTCCGCTGTTACGGGGGCGGACGGTGTGCTCTCGACAGGGGTGCTGGGCTCAGCGGCGGTGGACGGCGCGGAGCCGTCGGGCGCCTCGGCCGGTGCGGCCTGCTCGACGTCACCGGTTCCCTCGGCGCGCTCCGGCCGACGGTCGGGCCGCTCGCCGCGCTGTCGGGCCTCGCCGGGCTGGCGGGGCTCGCCGGGCTGACGCGGCTGACGGGGCTCGCCGGGCTGACGGGGCTCACCGGGCTGACGGGGCTCACCCGGGCGCCGCTCCTTGCCCTGCCGGCGGCCGCGCGGCTCGTTGCCGCGGCCGGGACCCTGACGGTCCGGGGCGCCCAGGTCCATCGCCTCGGCGACGGCGTACTCCTGGACGAGCAGCTCGAGCCGCTCCTTCTCGGTGCCGGTGGCGTCCACGACGCGGCTCTCCGCGAGCGTCCGCAGGTCGGCGAGGCGCCGACGGCGACGGCCGGGATCGTCGCCGGGGTGGCGCATCAGGACCGCGTGGGCGGTACACGTCGCGGTTCCGCCGACGGAGGTGACGGCCTCGCGCACGAGCGCGAGGTCGGAAAGACAGGGGGCGCACTGCTCACTCATGCGCACATCTTTGCCCACGCGGGCCCCGGCACGCTCACCGCCTCGCCGACGCGGCTCCACGCGGGACGGTCAGGCGTACCGGATCGCCAGGCCAGCGGCGGCGTACGCCGACCATTGCCCCGACTTCGCGGTCCACCGGCGGCCGCGGACGGCGACCTCCTGCAGGCCGAGATCTGAGGCGTGCGCCACCAGCCACGAGGCTGCCACCCACGACGGCTGTTCGACCTGCGTGGCCAGCGCGCCGGTGCCCAGTTCCAGTGCGGCACGCGCGCTGACGGCCGCCGCACCGGCCGGAGTCACCGGATCAACCAGGGTGCAGGCCAGGCCGGCCGGGATCTCACCGGTGAGGGCGCTGGCCAGGACCCGGGCCTGTTCTTCCCACTGCGCGTACGCCGAGGGGAACCCGCTGCGCTGCACGGCCTGCGCGGCCACGGTCACCGGTAGCGTCTGCCAGTTCGGGATCGTGCGCAGCCGGACGTAGAAGGCGGCGGCAGCCAGCCGAGGTACGAGGATCCGGTCCGCGGGCCCCCAGCCCTGCGACGGCCGCTGCTGGAACAGCCCGAGCGAGTCGCGGTCGCCGTACGCCAGGTTGTGCAGCTTGGACTCCTGCAGCGCGGTCACCAGCGCCACCGTCACTGCGTGGTCGGGCATGCCGAGCCGCTTGCCGACCCCCGCGATGGTGGCGGCGTTCTGCGCCTGCTCGAGATCGAGCAGCATGGGGCTACGACCGGGCAGCGCCGCCGAGCAGCCGGCGGTCGGGGCCGGTGCGCCGCCACACGCGGAGCAGACGAGCAGGACGAGCAGCGCCCCCAGGAGGGCACCCAGCCGCAGGCGGCGTGCGCGGGGCGCACCGGGGTCCTCACGCGAGCGCCTCATGTTCGTCCCAGATTATCCGCCGGAACCGTCGACCGGCGTCAGCTCGGCGGCGGGTCGGAGGTGGAGGATGTGCCGGTGACCGACGCCGCCGAGGACCGCACCGGGCTCCCGGCCGAGCCGTCGGCCGGCCCCACCGTCGCTGTCGTCGCGGCCGACCGGAACCTCGGCCTGCGCGTCGTCGCCGGTGGCGAGGGCATGTCGCGCGGCGTACTCGCCGCGCACACCAGCGAGCTGCGCGACCCGACCCCCTGGCTGCACGGCGGCGAACTGCTCATGACCACCGGGCTGCAGCTCGACCAGGACGACGCAGGCCTGGCGGCGTACGTCGAACGGCTGGCCACGGCGGGGGTGGCCTGCCTCGCGGTGGGCATCGGTCCGCGCCTCACCCTCGACCGGGTGCCCGCTGCACTGAGCGAGGCCGCGCTGCGGGTCGGGCTTCCGGTGCTCGAGGTCCCGGAGGGGACACCGTTCCTGGCGGTGACGGAGACCGTGTTCGCGCACCTGGCCGCCGCCCGGTACGCCGAGCAGGTCCGGGCCCTCGAGGCGCAGCGCACCCTCACCGCCTCCGCGGTGCACCCAGGTGGCACGCAGGCCGTCGTCAGCGCCTTCGCGGACCTCACCGGGATGGACGTGCTGGTCACGGACCTGGCGGGCCGTCCGATCGCGTCGTCACCGGACGGGCCGGCTCTGCGCGCCGACCTGCTCCCGGAACTCCCGCGGCTGCGGGCGCACGGCCTCCACGCGACGGCCAGCCTCCAGTCCCCGGGCCGCGACGTGCGCGTCCAGCCGCTCGGCTCGCAGCAGCTGCGCGGCTTCCTCGTCTGCGCGGCCTCGACCGCCCCGACCGGGTTCGACCGCCAGCTCGCGGCCGCGGCGGTCAGCTTGCTCACCCTGGAGCTGGAGGACCTGAGCCGCGCGGGCGACGCCGAACGCAGGCGGCGCTCGGAGGTCGCGCGGACCCTGCTGGCCGGCACGCGGGACGAGCCGGCCGCCCGCGACCTGCTGGCATCGGTGGGGCTGCGTGCGGCGACGGTGCGCGTGGTCGCCGTCGTGGCGTCCCAGCCGTGTGCCGGACCGGGGCCGGTCGAGGCGACGCTGGGCCGACTCCTGGAGGCTCTGCCCGACGCGCTGACGGCGGACGACGGCGACCGCGCCCTGCTGCTCGTCCCGGACCCGCCGGAGGGGCTCGCGGACCTGGTCCAGGAGGCGGTGGGGGCCACGGCGGACGCGGCCGCCGGCATCGGCGCCACCGTCGCACCGTCGGCCGCGGCCCGCTCTGCGCGCTCGGCCTGTCGCGCCGCGGAGGTCGCCCGCGCCACCGGCCCGCGGGTCGTCGACGTCCTGGCGCTGGCCAGCAGCCGGTTGCTGCTCACCCTGCAGCCGCACGGGGCTGTCGCCGCCTTCGCCGACGCGGTACTCGGACCGGTCGAGCAGGCGGGCGGTCGTGGGGGCGCGCTCCTGTCGTCGCTGCGCGCCTTCCTCGAGTGCAACGGCTCGTGGGAGGAGGCCGCCGCACGGCTCGGCGTGCATCGGCACACGCTGCGCCAGCGGTTGCGCCGCGTCGAGGAGCTGTCCGGCCGCCGCCTGGACTCCGGGCACGATCGGATGGAGCTGCTGCTGGCCTTCGAGGCCCGCGACCTGGCCGGGCACACCTGAGCCAGCAGACCTGAGCCAGCGCACCTGCCGGGCCCGACCTCGTCCGGCCGGCGCGCACCGCGGCGTGGGCGGATGCATCCACCTCCCGGACGGCCGGGCTGGCCCGCAGCCACCGGCAGGAGGTGGATGTTGTTGCTCCCGCCGGGACCGGAGTGACGGTCGCTGGCCGGGCGCCGCTGACCCCCATCGGCCCGCCGCCACACACTCGCGAGGCGCGGCAGCGACGCCGGGCCCGGGACGATCAGGCGTCGAGGTTGGTCATGACGTGCTTGATGCGCGTGTAGTCCTCGAAGCCGTACATGGACAGGTCCTTGCCGTACCCGGAGTGCTTGAAGCCGCCGTGCGGCATCTCGGCGACCAGCGGCACGTGGGTGTTGATCCACACGCAGCCGAAGTCGAGCCGCTTGGCCATCCGCATCGCCCGGCCGTGGTCCTTGGTGAAGACGCTGGACGCGAGGCCGTACTTGACCCCGTTGGCCCACGCGACGGCCTGGTCCTCGTCGGTGAACCGCTGCACCGTGATGACCGGGCCGAAGACCTCGTTCTGCACGATCTCGTCGTCCTGGCGCACGCCGCTCACCACGGTGGCCTCGTGGAAGAAGCCGGGCGCGAGCTTGCCGAGGGCGCGGTGCCCGCCGGCCCGGATGTCGGCGTGGTCGGGCAGCCGGGACAGGAACCCCTGGACGCGCTCGAGCTGGCCGGCGTTGTTGACCGCGCCGAACAGGACGTCCTCGTCGTCCGGCATGCCGGTGCGCGCGGAGTCGCGCGCCTGCTCGGCCAGGGCGGCGACGAAGTCCTCGTAGACACCGGGCGCGGCGAGCACCCGGCTGGCCGCGGTGCAGTCCTGACCGGCGTTGAAGTAGCCGCCGATCGCGATCGCCTCGGCGGCGGCGGCGATGTCGGCGTCGTCGAACACGACGACGGGCGCCTTGCCGCCGAGCTCGAGGTGGGTGCGCTTGAGGTCACGCGCGGCGGACGAGGCGACCTCCATGCCGGCGCGGACCGAGCCGGTGATGGAGACCATCTGCGGGGTCGGGTGCTCGACGAGGGCGCGACCGGTGTCCCGGTCCCCACAGATGACGTTGAAGACGCCCGGCGGGAGGAACTCGGCCAGCAGCTCGCCCATCATCACGGTCGTGACCGGGGTGGTGTCGGACGGCTTGAGGACGACGGTGTTGCCGGCGGCGATGGCCGGCGCCCACTTCCAGACGGCCATCATCATGGGGTAGTTCCACGGCGTGACCTGGCCGACGACCCCCACCGGCTCGCGCCGGATCATCGACGTCATGTTGGCCATGTACTCGCCGGCCGACCGGCCCTCGAGCAGCCGCGCCGCGCCGGCGAAGAACCGGATCTGGTCGACGATCGGCGGCAGCTCCTCCGTCGCCGTCAGACCGAGCGGCTTGCCGGTGTTCTCCGACTCGGCGCGGACGAACTCGTCGGCCCGCGCCTCGATCGCGTCGGCGATGCGCAGCAGCGCCCGCTGGCGCTCCCCCGGCGTCACGTCACGCCAGACCTCGAAGGCCTGCTCCGCCGCGGCGTACGCCGCATCCACGTCCTCCGCCCCCGAGACGGGGGCGGAGGCGAAGACCTGACCCGTGGACGGGTTGATGATCTCGCTGGTGCGCCCGGACAGGGCCTCCACGCTCTTGCCGTTCACGACGTTGCGCAGGACCGAGACCATGAGGCTCCCCAGTGAGGACGGGCGGGTGGGACGGACAGCAGGCTAGAGCTCGGAGAAGGCCTGCTCGAGGATCGACAGGCCTTCGTCGAGCAGGGCGTCGGAGATGACCAGCGGCGGCAGGAAACGCAGGACGTTGCCCCACGTGCCGGCGGTCAGGGTCACCAGGCCGAGCTGGTGGCAGGCCTTGGAGATCGCCGCGGTCGCCGCCGGATTGGGCGTGCGGTCGTCGGCGCCCTGGACGAGCTCGATCGCGATCATCGCGCCACGGCCGCGAACGTCGCCGATGACCGGGTACTTCTCCTGGAGGGCGCGCAGACGCGGCAGCATGATCTCGCCGATGTGCCGGGCCCGCTCGACGAGGTTCTCCTCCTCGATCGTGGCGATCGCGCCGAGGGCGGCGGCGCAGGCGACCGGGTTGCCGCCGTACGTGCCACCGAGGCCACCGGCGTGCGGGCCGTCCATGATCTCCGCGCGGCCGGTCACCGCGGACAGCGGGAAGCCGCCGGCGATGCCCTTGGCCATCGCGATGAGGTCGGGCACGACGCCCTCCGCCTCGCAGGCGAACATGTCGCCGGTACGCGCGAAGCCGGTCTGCACCTCGTCGGCGATGAAGACGATCCCGTTGTCGCGGCAGAACTGCGCGATCGCGGCCAGGAAGCCCTCGCCCGGGACGATGAATCCGCCCTCGCCCTGGATGGGCTCGATGATGACGGCCGCGACCTGGTCGGCACCGATCTGCTTCTGGATCGTGTCGATGGCCTGCGCCGCGGCCTCGGTGCCGCTGTTCTCCGGCCCGGTCGGCCAGCGGTACGGGTAGGACATCGGCACCCGGTAGATCTCGTTGGCGAACGGCCCGAACGAGTGCTTGTACGGCATGCTCTTCGCGGTCAGGGCCATCGTGAGGTTGGTGCGGCCGTGGTAGGCGTGGTCGAACGCGACGACGGCCTGCCGGCCGGTGTACGAACGGGCGATCTTGATCGCGTTCTCCACGGCCTCCGCGCCCGAGTTGAACAGCGCCGAGCGCTTCTCGTAGTCGCCCGGGGTGACCCGGGCGAGGGCCTCGCAGACCTCGACGTACCCCTCGTACGGCGTGACCATGAAGCAGGTGTGCGTGAAGCGCGCGACCTGGTCCTGCACGGCACTCACGACGCGGTCGGCGGCGTTGCCGACGCTGACGACGGCGATGCCGGCGCCGAAGTCGATCAGCGAGTTGCCGTCGACGTCGACCAGGACGCCGCCACCGGCGGCCTCGATGAACACCGGCAGCGTCGTCGAGACGCCGCGGGCGACCACCTTGTCGCGGCGGGCCATCAGCTCACGCGAGCGCGGGCCGGGAATCTCGGTGACGAGGCGGAGCTCCTGCGGCAGGCGCGGACCACCCACGGGCTCGGACGACGTGGACGCGGTGCTCATGGAACCTCCAGGTAGCCAACAGACACGACGACGCTACGGACGCGGACCCCGCGTGACGAGTGGCCGAAGTGGCGCGTTCGATTCGGCGAACACTCCAGATCGGCGCGTCCGCGAGCGTGATCGCGACGGTAGCGTCTGCGGACCGAACGAGAGGTGGTCACATGACGGACGTCCGTGAGTTCTGGGTCGCAGGACAGCTGGAGACGGCGGAGGAGACCTTCGAGGTCCGCGCGCCCTACGACGGCAGCCACCTGGCGACCGTGGCGGTGACCAGCCCCGAGCAGACCGAGCGCGCCGTGGCGGCCGCCGTCGCCGTCGGCCCGGCCCTCGCCGGCCTGCCGGCCCACCGGCGCTCCGCGGCGCTGGCCCACGTGTCGCGGCGCATCGCCGAGCGCGCGGACGAGTTCGCCCAGCTCATCAGCAACGAGAACGGCAAGCCCCTCAAGTGGGCGCTGGCCGAGGTCGGGCGCGCCACGTCGACGTTCCAGTGGGCGGCCGAGGAGGCCCGCCGCTGGTCCGGCGCGCTGCAGCGGCTCGACACCGACCCGAACGGCGAGGGCCGGATGGCCGTCGTCCGCCGGTTCCCCCGCGGCCCCGTGCTGGGCATCTCGCCCTTCAACTTCCCGCTCAACCTGGTGGCCCACAAGGTCGCGCCCGCACTCGCCGTCGGCGCGCCGATCGTGCTCAAGCCGGCCCCGAAGACCCCGCTGTCGGCGCTGCTGCTCGGTGAGCTGCTCGCCGAGACCGACCTGCCTGCCGGCGCCTGGTCGGTCATCACCGTGCCCGACGCCCGCATGCCCGAGCTGGTCGCCGACCCGCGACTGCCCGTCGTCTCCTTCACCGGCTCCGGCCCGGTCGGCTGGCGGATCCGCGAGTCGGTGCCGACCAAGCACGTCACCCTCGAGCTCGGCGGCAACGGCGCCGTCCTCGTGGCCGCCGACTGGTCCTCCCCCGAGGACCTGCGCTACGCCGCGGAGCGGATCGCACGCTTCTCCAACTACCAGGCCGGCCAGTCCTGCGTCGCCGTCCAGCGCGTCTACGCCGACGCGGGCGTGCACGACGAGCTGCTGGCTGAGATCGTCAAGGCCGTCGAGGCGCTGCGCACCGGCGACCCGCGTGACGCCGCCACCGACGTCGGCCCGCTGATCGACCTCGCCTCCGCCGAGCGCGTCGAGGCCTGGGTCGACGAGGCCATGGCCAAGGGCGCCGTACTCCGCACCGGCGGTCAGCGCGAGGGCACGACGTACGCCCCGACGGTCCTCACCGGCGTACCGGCGGACGCGACGCTGGCCCGCGAGGAGGTGTTCGGCCCGGTGCTGTTCGTGGAGAGCGTCGCCGACCTGACGGAGGGCCTGGCGCGGGTCAACGACAGCCAGTACGGCCTGCAGGCCGGCGTCTTCACGCACGACATGACGACGGCGTTCCGCGCGCACCGCGAGCTCGAGGTGGGCGGCGTCATCATCGGCGACGTCCCGACGTTCCGCGCCGACCAGATGCCGTACGGCGGGGCGAAGGCCTCCGGCGTCGGCCGCGAGGGCCTGCACGCCGCCATGGAGGACATGACCGTCGAACGGGTGCTCGTCCTGTCGGGTCTCGACCTCTGAGCTGGTCTTTCGACCCGGCCCGGCGCTCAGGCGTCCGGGTCGGGCGAGAGGTGTTCGTGCACGGCGGTCCAGGTCCCGTCGCCCTGGCTCCGGAAGACGATGGTCTCGCGCTCGCGCAGGTCCTGGTCCTCCCCCGCGAGCCGCGTCCGCACCCGGTGGGTGAAGACCGCGGTGTCCGCGGCGACGACCGACACGGCCTGCTCGGTGGACACGCACGACTCCACCCGGAAGCCGTCCGCCTCCCAGGACGCCCACAGCCGCTCGTAGTCCGCACGCGACGGCAGCCACTGCGGCGTCGTGTGGAACACGAAGCTCGCCTCGGGCGCGAACGCGGCGAAGTACCTGCCGGTGTCGTGCGCGCCGAAGGCCTCGACGAGGTCGGCCGCCGTGGCCAGGACCTCCCCGACCACGCCGTCCTTCGGCGCGGTCACACGACCACCGGCTCGCTGCCGGCGCCGGCCAGCGCGGCCTCGCTGCGCGCCACGTCGGTGCGCTCAGCGGACAGGTCGAGGCTGCGACTGAACAGGTAGTACGCCCCGCCGGCGACGACGAGCCCGACGGCGAACGAGTAGTCGACGCCGGAGAGCAGGTCCTTGGCGATCGGCCCGGTGTAGAAGCTGCCCAGCACGGCGAACGGGATCTCCGCCAGGATGCCGATGACGTATGCGGCCAGTCCGCGCCACGCCCAGCGCCCGTAGATGCCGCCGTCCGGCCGGAACATGTCGGTGATCGCGTACTGCTTGCGCCGGACGAAGAAGTAGTCGACGAGGTTCACGGCCGTCCACGGCACGAGCAGGTACAGCATGATCAGCAGCGTGTTGTTGAGCACCGTCGTGGCGTTCTTGTCGCCGATGACGCCGATGCCGATGACGGCCCAGATCACGCCGAGCGCCAGGATCGTGATGACCCGCAGGCGGCGGGTCGGGGTGATCGGCCGGAACGAGTCGAACGCCGTGATGAAGGTGAGCATGCCGCTGTAGGCGTTCAGGCCCATCGTCGCGACGAGCGCCAGCACCGAGATGACCGCCAGCAGGCTGCCCAGGCCGCCGATGAACGAGTTGCCGGCGTGGTGGATGCCGGTGAGCGCGTCGGTCGTCCCGAGCCGGGAGGCCATCCAGGCGCCGAGCGGGATCAGCCACATCGGCGAGCCCGCCGCACCGAAGAAGACCGCGGCCACGATGCGCGAGGTCTTGGTGTCCCGCGGCAGGTACCGCGAGTAGTCCGAGACGTACGGCGCGTAGGTGATGTTGTACGACGCGGCGACCGTGAACTGGACCATGAACGCGACGAGGGTGAACCCTGCCTTGGCGGGCGTGGAACCGCCTGCGTGGCCGAGGAAGACCCCGAGGGTGAGCAGCGCCCACAGCGGGAGCGAGAGGAAGAACAGGATCCGGAACGCCCGGTGCAGCCAGTCGTGGCCGTAGATGGCCAGTACGACGGCGAGCGCGGTGATGGCCAGCCCGACCGCGGTCGGGTTCCAGCCGAAGATGTTGTGCAGGCCCTGGTCGATGATCACCACGTCGATGACGTTGAAGCCGATGAAGGTGAACGCCGTGGCGGCCAGCGCGAGCAGCACGCCCTGGTAGCCCAGTTGCGCCCGCGACTGGATCATCTGCGGCAGGCCGAGCTGCGGTCCCTGCGAGGCGTGGAACGCCATGAAGAACGTGCCGAAGGCGATGCCGAGCAGGCTGGCCACGATCGTCCAGGTCAGACTCAGCCCGAGCCCGGGCCCGATGAGGCCGATGCCGAGGGTGAACGGCTGGAAGTTGCCGAGGAACCAGAACGGTCCCTGTTGCCAGACCTTGCCGTGCCGCTCGTCCTCGGGCACGTAGTCGATCGACCGCACCTCGATGGCCGAGGCGACGCGCGGCGTGGCGGTCTCGGTGGCGCTGCTGGCGGTCACGAACTCTCCTCATCCGGACGCGGCGCACGCGGAAGCGGCGCCGTGGTGGCGGCGGAAGTATGCGGAGGCCCTCACTGGCCTGTCCATCGTGACGATCACGGACTTCGCTGTTGGCTTTGTGGCCGGCCACAAGGGATGCTGCGCGCCGTGACAACCCGAGGACTCCAGGTCGAGGAACTGATCCGCTCCCCCGCGCTCCAGCTCACGGTGCTCGCGGGGCAGGGCGGCCTGGCCCGCACCCTGTCCTGGGCGCACGTCAGCGAGCTCGAGGACCCGACACCGTGGCTGCTGGGGGCCGAGCTGATCATGACCACCGGCCTGGCCGTCCCCCGGTCGGCGGCCCGGCAGCGCGCGTACGTCGAGCGGCTGGACGACGCGGGCGTCGCTGCCCTTGCGCTGTCCGCCCAGCTCCACGTACCGCCGCTGCACCCGGCCTTCTTCGCGGCTGCCGAGGAGCGGTCGATGCCGGTCCTGCAGGTGCCGCTGCCGGTCCCGTTCATCGCCGTGGCCCAGGAGGTGGCGGCCGCCCTCCAGACCAACGTCCGGCAGCGGCTGGGCGCGCAGCTGCAGGTCTTCGGCGCGGTCCGCTGGCTCGCCGCCGAGGACCTCGACGTGGCCGAGGTGTTCGCCCGGCTGGAGCGCCTGTCCGGCTACACCTTCTATCTGTGCACCCCTCAGGGCCGGGTGCTGCTGGAGGGCACCTCGGTGCCGCCGCCCCACCTCGCGGCGCTGCTGCCGGCCTCCGCGGACGCCCCGCCGACCGTGCCGGGCGGGTTCGTCCTGCCGGTACCCGCGCCCGGCGACACCGCCGGCTTCCTGCTCGCCCAGGAACGCGAGGGGGCCCATCCCGCGGGCCTGGCCGTCGTCCAGCACGTCGCCACCGTGGCAGCCCTGCTGCTCACCTTCCGCCGCCACGAGCGCGAGATCCGCTTCCGCGAGGGCGCCGAGACCCTCGCCGAACTGCTCCGGCACGTGCTGGAGCCGACGACCGCGCGGCGCCGGCTCGAGCGCGCCGGCTTCCCGCCTGGCGCGCCGGTGGCGCTCTGCGTCGTACGCGGTGCGGGCACCAGTCCCCCGGACGCGGTCGTCGAGCCGGCCGTGGTGCGCGCCGTGGACGAGGCCGGCGCGCCGGTACTCCTGCTCCGCCAGCAGGACGTGCTGTACGCGCTCGTCCCGCACGACCCCGACGTCCTCGCCGCCCTGGGTGGCGCCGCGGACGTGCACGTCGGCGTCAGCCAGCCGTTCGCGGCAGGCGAGCCGCTCGACGTCCCGCGCCGGGAGGCGCTGTGGGCGGTGGCCCGCGCCGTCGACTCCGGCCGGCCGGTGGTGGCGTACGGCGACGACGACGTGACCGGCCGCTGGCTGCCCGGCGACGCCGGCGTACTGGCGGGCCTCGTGGAACACGTCCTCGGCGCCGCGCTCACCTACGACTCCCGCCACGGCAGCAGCCTCGTGCCGTCGGTCCGCACCTGGCTCGAACGCGACCGGCACACCGAGGAGGCGGCCCGCGCCCTCGGGGTGCACGCGAACACGCTGTCGTACCGGCTCAAGCGCTTCGGCGACATCACCGGCCGCGACCTCGCCTCGACCGCCGCCATGACCGAGGTGTGGATGGCCCTGACCGCGGCGCGTCATCTCGGCGACTGACACGCGGACCGGCACCTGCTGTCCCCGCTCCAGGACCGGATCGGGCAGCATGGCCGTTGCCAGCCCCCGCGATCGGGCGGAACCTGGGCGGACCCGACCCGACGAGGAGTTCTGCGTGACGACGGACCACAACCTCGACCACGACGCCCTGCAGGAAGCCGCCAAGCGGCACCTGTGGATGCATTTCACCCGGCTGGGCTCCTACGCCGAGCGGGACGTACCGGTCATGGTCCGCGGCGAGGGCTCGTACGTCTGGGACTCGGCGGGGCGCCGCTACCTCGACGGGCTGTCCGGCCTGTTCGTCTCGCAGATCGGTCACGGGCGTCAGGAGCTGGGTGAGGCGGCGGCGAAGCAGTCCAACCAGCTGGCGTACTTCCCGATCTGGAGCTACGGCCACCCGGCCGCCATCGAGCTCGCGGAGCGGCTGGCCGCCCGCGCGCCCGGTGACCTCAACCGGCTGTTCTTCACCACGGGCGGCAGCGAGGCCGTCGAGTCGGCATGGAAGCTGGCCCGGCAATACTTCAAGATGACCGGCCAACCCGGCCGCCACAAGGTCATCAGCCGCCAGTGGGCCTACCACGGCGTCACCATGGGCGCCCTGTCGATCACCGGCGTCCCGGCGATCAAGGCGCCGTTTGAGCCGCTCGTGCCGGGTGCGGTGAAGGTGCCCAACGCGCACTTCTTCCGGGCGACCGACCACGCCGACGACGAGGTCGCGTACGGCCAGTGGGCCGCCGACCAGATCGAGCGCGCGCTGCTCATGGAGGGCCCGGAGAGCGTGGCCGCCGTCTTCCTCGAGCCGGTGCAGAACTCCGGCGGCAGCATCCCGCCCCCGCCCGGCTACTTCCAGCGGGTCCGCGAGATCTGCGACAAGTACGGCGTGCTGCTCGTCTCCGACGAGGTCATCTGCGCGTTCGGCCGGCTCGGCCACACCTTCGGCGCCGAGCGGTACGGCTACCAGCCGGACATGATCACCTTCGCCAAGGGCGTCACCAGCGGCTACGCCCCGCTGGGTGGCGTGGTCGTCAGCGACCGGATCGCCGAGCCCTTCCAGTCCGGTACGGCATCCTTCGTGCACGGGATCACCTTCGGCGGCCACCCGGTCTCCTGCGCGGTGGCGCTGGCGAACCTCGAGGTCTTCGACCGCGAGGACCTGCTCGGCCACGTGCGGACGCAGGAGAGCGCCCTGCAGGCCACGCTCGACAAGCTCCGGGACCTGCCGATGGTTGCGGACGTCCGCGGGGCCGGCTACTTCTGGGCCCTCGAGCTGGTCAAGGACAAGAACGGCCACGTGCGCTTCGACGCCGACGAGCGCGAGCGGCTGCTGCGCGGCTTCCTCGGGCCGGCACTGCTCGACGCCGGCCTGATCGCCCGGGCCGACGACCGCGGCGACTCGATCATCCAGCTCGCCCCGACGCTGATCAGCGAGCAGTCCGAGTTCGACGAGATCGAGCAGATCCTGCGCGCGGTGCTGACCAAGGCGCAGTCGCTGATCTGACCCGCAGCGGTCCGCCGCCGCCCGCGACCGGGCGGCGCCGGGCCGGCCGGCTACGTGGCCGCTCAGCACCGTCGCCACAACCGCTGTCACTCCCTGATGCAGTTGACATCGGCATCGTCGCGCAGCGGCCGGACCGACCTGGCCAACCTCGTCAATCAATAAGCCATCCCCCCGTGCCAGCCAGTGCACGGGTTCGGCTTGGCGAGTCACGTGCCGGGTCAGGTGGCCTAGGCGGTGAATGCACCACGTCTTAGGACACCCCCAGTAGGTTTCGTCCGTGGACTCTGCTGAGGCAGCACTCTGGTTGGGCGGCGCGGGCACCACCGTCCTGGGCGCCGCGATCGCGTGGACCGGACAGTCCCGGCTCGCGCAGCGCCAGCGCGTGTGGGCGTTGGAGGACCTTGCGCTGATCCATGAACACGATCGCGAGGTCCGTGATCGCGACATCAGGGAGGCTCGCTTCCAGCGGCTCCGGTCAGAGCGGCGCGAGGTCTATGTGAGGGCGCTAGACGCGGTTGAAGAGTCCGTGGAAGCGTTGAGAGACCTTCGTGACGCCGGACTACCCGAGGATGTCGAGGTGAAGTCAGTTCCGGACGTCGAACAGGTGCATCCGATCGCGGCACGTGCGCTGCACTGCATGACGACTCAGCGACGCCTCGACTCCGACGTCATCCTCATCGCCGACCGCGGCGTCCGAGACAACTTCCTGCTCCTCTCGCAGTTGCTTCGCGAGGCCTTTCGAGAGGCGGTCGAAGGCAGAGATGGGCTGCCTTCGGTGCATACGCAACT
>JAOPWV010000012.1 GCA_025965475.1 Frankiales bacterium
GCGCTGGTGGGGTGGCCGTCGAGGATGCGCTGTGCGTCTTCGTAGACGCGGAACAGGCTTGTCCCGTAGCGGTTCGGGTTATGCCGGCGAAGCATCTCAGCGAGGTCATGGCTGGTAGGTGAAAGCACTGGCCGGACGCTAGTTCTTCCCAGGGCTACGAAGTCGCATACGGCGGCTAAATGATCATGAAGGGTGGGGCTCGTAGCCATGCGCGAAAGCCCCTATGGCCCGGTCAGGTGATGCGCGCGCCCGGGAACGACGACCCGTACAAGCCGGGTTGAGTACGCACCCCGCCTGCCACCGTTCGGTCCAGAGGAGATCCGCGAGCAGCTCCGGCTCGCGATCGTCGTCTGGATCGAGAGGACCTACCACCGCCGCCGGCGCCAAGACACTCAGCCGCCTGACGCCGATCGAGTGCGAGACACTCACCCAGACCGCTCACGGGGCCTGACTCCACCTACCCGACCGAGCCAACCGAAGTTTGGGCAGTCCCGAAGGTCCGCGGCGCAGGCCCTGTGGAGTCGCGCAGGCGGTCGACCGCGAGCTGCTCGGTCTCGGGTTCGCGTGGTCGCATGCCGCGGATGGTCTTGATGCATGCCTTCCACGCGTCACTGACGCTGTCGGAGGCGCGGTACAGGTGGAGCCGATGCAGTGCGGCCGCCAGAGACAAAGCTGGCGCAGAGCAAGATCTTCTACGCGCTCAGATGGCTTCTGATCTGGGGCTTTCCAGCAAGGCCACGAGTTCCACGTGCTCGGTCATCGGGAAGAGGTCGAACGCGCGCAGCACCGGCATCGACCATCCGGCGCCCAGGAACACCTTGAGGTCCCTGGCGAACGAGGCGGGATCGCAGGCGACGTAGGCGATCCGGCGGGGACGCAGCTCGACCAGCGCCCGGGATACGGCGAGCCCGGCCCCGGCACGCGGCGGGTCCAGGACCACCAGCGAAGGCCGGCCCACCCCGCGCGCCACCAGGTCGGCATCGACCGCCGCCGTCCGGACGCGGACGTGCGGGAGGTCGGCGGTGTTGCGTGCCGCGTCCGCACAGGCCCGCGCATCTCCCTCGATCGCCAGGACCGAGCCGGTGGGCCCGACCCGGTCCCCCAGCAGCGCGGCGAACAGGCCGACACCCGCGAACAGATCGACGACGCGCTCACCGGTCTGTGCGTCCAGCACCTCGAGCACCGTGCGCGCCAGCACCTGCGCCGCACCCGGATGCACCTGCCAGAAGCCGCCGGCGGCGACCTCGAACGACCGGCCCAGCACCTCGTGCCGTACCCCGTGCGGAACGCGCAGCGGCCGACCGTCCACGACGAGCCCGGCATCCACCTCGGGAAGCTGGGCGCTGCCGCGGCGCCGGGAGGTCACATGCACCACCCGCTGGGCCCCCTCGGCCATGACCTCGACCGACTGCGCCCCTATCCACCGCAGCCGCTCCGCCTCGACCGCCTCGACATCCGGCGTCGCGATCAGGCACGCGTCGACCGGCTCGAGGTCGTGCGACCGGTGCCTGTGCAACCCGGGGGTGCCGTCGGACCGTACGCCGAACTGCACCCGGGTCCGCCAGCCGAGGCCGTCGGTGTCTCCCGGCACCGGTTCGACCGTGACCGGAAGGGTCAGGCCGGCGAGCCGCCGGAGTTGCTCCTCGACGAGCTCGGCCTTGAGCAACCGCTGCCGTGGCAGCGCCACGTGCTGCCAGTCGCAACCGCCGCAGCGGCCCGGGCGGGCATAGACGCAGGGCTCCTCGACACGGTCCGGCGAGGCCTCGAGCACCTCGACCGCGTCGGCACGTAGGAACGACGACGTCGTGGCGGTGACCACCGCACGGACCCGCTCCCCCGGAAGCGCGTGGCGCACGAAGACCACCCGGCCGTCGGGCGCGCGGGCGACGCACGAACCGCCCGCCGCGACCTGACCGACCTGCAGTTCGAGGACGTCCTCGTCGGTCACGTGCCGGACGACGCAGCGTCGAGGGCGCGCCGGACGTCGCCGGGGGCGACGCCCGAGTCGTCGTCGTCCTTGCGGCGGTCGGAGGAGTGCAGCTGGTACGGCACCGAGGTGACCATGACGCCGGGCTGGTACAGCAGCCGACCCTTGAGCCGCAGGGCACTCTGGTTGTGCAGCAACTGCTCCCACCATCGCCCGACGACGTACTCGGGGATGAACACGGTCACGACGTCACGCGGCGACTGCAGCCGCATCCGGCGTACGTAGTCGAGGACCGGCCGGGTGACCTCGCGGTACGGCGAGTCGATGATCGTGAGCGGAACGGGCAGTCCACGGCGGTCCCACTCCTCCTGCAACGCGCGGGAGTCGGCCGGGTCGACCGCGACGGTGAGCGCGGTGAGGTCGTGCGGCCTGGTGGCCCGCGCGTAGGCGAGGGCGCGCAGCGTCGGCGCGTGGATCTTCGACACGAGGACGATCGCGTGGTTGCGGCTGGGCTGCGCGACGAGCTCGTCGTCGGGCTCGAGCTCGACGCGGACCCGGTCGTAGTGCTTGCGGATGGTCCCCATGAGCACGTACAGCACGGCCATCGCGGCCAGCGCGATCCAGGCCCCGCGGGTGAACTTCGTGAGGAGCACGATCACGAGGACCGTGCCCGTCATGACCAGGCCGAAGCCGTTGATGATGCGGGCCCGCTGCATCCGGGCCCGTGCGGCCGGGTCGGTCTCGGTCAGGAGCAGGCGCGTCCAGTGCCGGACCATGCCGGTCTGGCTGAGCGTGAACGAGATGAACACGCCCACGATGTACAGCTGGATCAGCCGGGTCACCTGCGCGTTGAACGCGATGATGAGGACGATCGCGAACCCGGCCAGCAGGACGATGCCGTTGCTGTACGCCAACCGGTCGCCACGGGTGTGCAGCTGACGCGGCAGGAAGCCGTCCTTGGCGAGGATCGAGCCGAGGACCGGGAAGCCGTTGAACGCCGTGTTCGCCGCCAGGATCAGGATGATCCCGGTGAACGCGACCGTCATGTAGAAGAACAGCGACTGGCCGCCGAACACCGCCCTGGCCAGTTGGCTGATCACGGTGTCCTGGTGGACGTCCGCCGGGAGCAGCCGCCCGTCGAGCATGAGCCGGGCGCCGGTGTTGACCGAGTCGACGAAGCGCAGGTGGGTGATGTTGCCCAACGCGATGATGCCGATCAGCATGGTGACCGCGACGCCGCCCATGAGGAGCAGCGTCGCCGCCGCGTTCTGGCTCTTGGGCTTCTTGAACGCCGGGACGCCGTTGCTGATGGCCTCCACACCCGTCAGCGCCGCACAGCCCGAGGAGAAGGCGCGCAGCAGCAGAAACGCCGAGGCCAGCCCGGTGAACCCGTGCTGGAACCCGCTCTCCGGCACGATCGTGTACTTGGCGCTCTCCGCAAGCGGGAGCGTGCCGAAGAAGTGCCGGCTCAGCCCGTACGCCGTCATCCCGAGGATCATGATCATGAAGCCGTACGTCGGGACGGCGAAGGCGGACCCCGACTCCTTGACGCCGCGCAGGTTGACGGCCATGAGCAGCAGGACGAGCCCCACCGCGACGATCGCCTCGTGCCCGCGCACGAACCCGATGGCGGAGGCGGCGTTCTGCACGCCGGACGAGACCGACACCGCGACGGTGAGCACGTAGTCGACGAGAAGCGCACTGGCGACCGTCAGCCCGGCCCGGGGGCCGAGGTTGACCGTCGCGACCTCGTAGTCACCGCCACCGCTCGGGTAGGCGTGCACATTCTGCCGGTACGACGCGACGACGGTCAGCATGACCACCGCGACGATGAGGCCGATCTTCCACGAGAAGCTGTAGGCGGCCAGGCCCGCGATCGACAGCGTCAGGAAGATCTCGTCCGGCGCGTAGGCGACGGACGACAACGCGTCGCTGGCGAACACCGGCAGGGCGATCTTCTTGGGCAGCAGGGTCTCGCCGAGCCGGTCGCTGCGGAGCGCACGGCCGATGACGAGGCGCTTGAGGAGGTCGCCTGCAGTGGACACGGCCGAAAGCGTACGGGGACGCAGTGGCGGCTGCCTCACCGCGTGTAGCGTGCGGCGCGGCCCTGGCAAGCGCCGGGGCAACATGTCTGCGAGAGGTCCACCCGTGCACGTCGTGATCATGGGCTGCGGTCGCGTCGGCTCGGCCCTGGCCCGCGGGCTGGAGAAGCTGGGCCACAGCGTCGCAGTCATCGACCGGGACCCGTCGGCCTTCCGCCGGCTGGCTCCAGAGTTCGCCGGCACCAAGGTCACCGGCGTCGGGTTCGACCGCGACACGCTGGTGGAGGCCGGCATCGAGCGGGCCGACGCCTTCGCCGCCGTGAGCAGCGGCGACAACTCCAACATCATCGCGGCCCGGGTGGCCCGAGAGACCTTCGGCGTCGACAACGTCGTCGCCCGCATCTACGACGCCAACCGTGCGGCGGTCTACCAGAAACTCGGCATCCCGACGGTCGCCACGGTGCGCTGGACCGCCGAGCAGGTCATCCGCCGGCTGATCCCCGAGGGTCTGCTCAGCGAGTGGCGCGACCCGAGCGGCAAGGTCGCGCTCGCGGAGGTCGCCGTCTCACCGGACTGGGTCGGCACCCACGTCAGCAGGCTCGAGCAGGCCACGGGCGCCCGCGTCGGGCTGCTCACCCGCCTCGGGGAGGGCAAGCTGCCCGACGCCGGCACGCTGATTCAGGAAGGCGACCTCGTGCACCTGCTCGTGGAGTCGACCCGGCTCGACGAGGTCGTAGCGATCTGCGCGGCCGCACCGCAGGAGAGTGAGCGCTGATGCGCGTCGCCATCGCCGGCGCCGGCAATGTGGGCCGCTCCATCGCGGCCGAGCTGCTCGGCAACGGCCACGAGGTCCTGCTCATCGAGCGCGAGCCGCGCGCGCTGAAGGTCGACACAGTGCCCGGAGCCGAGTGGCTGCTGGCCGACGCCTGTGAGCTCGATACCCTCGTCGAGGCCCGCATTCAGAGCTGCGACGTGGTCGTGGCCGCCACCGGCGACGACAAGGTCAATCTCGTCGTCTCCCTGCTGGCCAAGACCGAGTTCGGCGTGGATCGCGTCGTGGCCCGCGTCAACCACCCGAAGAACGAGTGGCTGTTCAACGAGTCCTGGGGCGTCGATGTCTCGGTGTCCTCGCCGCGACTGCTCGCTGCGGTCGTCGAGGAGGCCGTCTCGGTCGGTGACCTCGTGCGGCTGCTGACCTTCCGGCAGGGCCAGGCCAACCTCGTCGAGCTCACTCTCGCCGCAGAGGCACCTCTCGTGGGCAAGCTGGTCGGCACGGTCCCCTGGCCGACCGACAGCGCGCTCGTCGCCATCCTGCGCGAGGGCAGGGTGATCGTGCCCTCCCCCGACATCGCACTGGAGGGTGGGGACGAGCTGCTGCTCGTCGCCACCACCGAGGTCGAGACCGAACTGGACCGGTTGCTCGGCGGCAACTGACCTCGCGACATCATGACGAAGGCCGGACCCCGCGGGGTCCGGCCTTCGTCATGCAGGGCACCGGTCAGTCGTCGTTCCCGTCGTGACCGTGACCGCCGGACTGGCCGTGCTGGCCGTGCTCGCCGTGCTCGCCCCGGTTGAAGGCGAACACGAGCGTCGCCTGGACAGACCCGACGACGGGGCTGGCGGTCGGGGATGAGGTCGGCGTCGCGGTCGGGTCCACCGTCGGGGATGAGGTCGGCGTCGCGGTCGGGCTCGGCGAGGTCGACACGGGCGTCGTACCGGGGGCCACGACCAGGACGTAGTCGCCCACGGCCGGGAACGCCGTACCCGCGACCGCCTGGCCGTTCAGCACCACCTGGGCCTGCGAAGCGTCGACCGTGACGGGCGCCTTCGTGCCCGACCAGTCCTCGTCGTCGTCGTCGCGCCGGCTGTCGTGCGACTCGACCGTGAGCGTCCGGGCCGTCGCGTCGACGGCGGTCACCTTGCCGAGCAGCACCTGGGGCGCCGCGTCGAAGACGGCAACGTTCGCGGCGAGCATCGTGTGGTCGTCGTTCTCGCCGAGTGCGACGACGTACTGCCCGGCCTTGAGACCGGCGGCGCTGGTCGCGGCACCACTGATGGTTGCCGACTCGACGTGCACGACCGTGCGCTCGCCGCGTCCGTGGTCCCCGTGGCCGTGACGGTCGCCGTCACCCCGGGCCTCGTCACGCGCCAGCAGTGTCACGAGCCCACCGGCTACGGACTGGATGCGGCCGTAGACCGCGGCGTCGGGAACGGGGGTCACGGTCGTGTCGACGACCGTCAAGGTGGTGCCCGAGACCGTGCCGGTGGCACTGATGTGCAGGCCGGGCACGATCGCGGCGACGCCGCTCTGCGCGCTCACCCGCTGGGCGCGGGCGACCGGCTTCGTGCCGTGTGTCCGGGTCCGGGAGGTCGCCGTGAGGGTCTGCAGCGTGTTGCCGACCTTGGTGCGGCCGATCTTGCCGGTCTTCGTGAGGACCTTGATCTGGTTGCCCTGCTTGCTGACGACGATGCCGTTCAGGCTGAAGGCGGCGGCCTTGGCCGTCGCGGGCTTCTGCACCTGCCGGGTCTGCTTGCCGCCGGCGAGCGCGGGGCTCGTCACCGTGACGACCGAGAGTGCGGCGGCGACAGCGCAGGCCGCGGCCTGCAGAGGACGGATCTTCACGCGGGTACTCCATGAGGGGCGAGGCGGGCGTCGGTACGACCCACCGGGGGTGTCGCGCAGGTGCCGGCCTCCCTGCTCGCCGCGGAGCGGTCGAGATGGGCCGGCCACATGTGGTGACAGTCCGGTCATCGTGAGTAACGGAAGAGTCGTTACAGCACTGGAGAATCCGATCGCGCAAGATAGGGCATACCCGGGCATACGGTTTCGCGGCATGACGCCATGGCTTCGTGGCGGTGAGAGCCTCCGGTGCCTGTGCCGAGGGGTGACCGGCCCGGCGGCGGGTACGGCCCGAGCCTCTGCAGGCGACGAGGGAGGACGACCCTCATGGTGACCGCTCCGGAAGTGCTCAGGTACCTCGATGCGGCGGACTTCCCCGCGCCCCGGGACGAGATCGTCCAGGAGGCCGAACGGGAGGGCGCGCCGCCGGAAGTGCTGAAGGCCCTGCGCGGGATGCCGCCGGTGGACTACCACAACAAGGACGAGGTGGCCCGCTCCGCCAAGACCGACCTCATCGACCTGAGCGACGCCGAGCGGGCCGCGCGGGCGCGGGACCGCAAGCACGAGCGGATCGCGATGCCGGAGCGACCGCCCGACTGACCCGCGGCAGGCCGCGGTTTGAGTCCGAAGGCCGCGGGGACCCCGAGCCCATCCGCGACGCATGAGGAGGTCCGGGATGCTGCTGACCATCGCCGCCGTGCTGCTCGTTCTCTGGTTGCTGGGCCTGCTGGCCTTCCACGTCACGACGTTCGTCATCCATCTGCTGCTCATCGCTGCCGTGATCGCCGTCGTCTGGCACTTCGTCGCCGGAGGCCGCACACACGCCTAGCGCCCTTGCGGCCCGGCCCCCCGCGCGCCGGCCGGGGCGCCCGCGAACTCCACCGCAGAAGGGACCGCAGATGTCCGCCACCGGTTACCGGTCGTTCGACACGACCGTCCAGAAGACGGACGCCATCCTCAAGGAGATCGAGCAGGAGTTCGGCTGGCCGAAGGAGCGCCGCAACCAGTCGTACGCCGCGCTCCGGGCGACGCTGCACGCGCTGCGGGACCGGCTGACCGTGGAGGAGGCCGCGCAGTTCTCCGCACAGCTGACCATGCTCGTGCGCGGCATCTACTTCGAGGGCTGGGACCCGACGGGCAAGCCCGAGACGATGGGCCTGGAGGAGTTCCTCGAAGCGGTCCGCAAGGAGTTCACCTTCGAGCTCGACGGCGACATCGACCTCGTCCCGCAGGCGGTGTTCCTCGCGTTGAGTCGCAACGTCGACGAAGGCGAGTGGAGCGACGTCAAGAGCACGATGCCGAAGAAGCTGGCCTCGCTGCTCCCGTGAACCTCAGGCCGGTGCCGGCCCACCGGGTCCCCGTTCGGCGGCCCTGCGGTGTGACCTGCGCACATAGGCGATCGTCGCCGCGACGGCGGCGATGGTGAGGGGCCAGCCGAGCAGCAGCCTGCTGACGGCGAGCAGGTCGGGGCGGTTCGCGTTGTAGAGCAGGGTCTGGACGACCCCGCGCAGGGCGAACACGAGGGCCCACCCGACGGTGGCCACCGAGAAGATCCGGCGCAGCCGGCGGTCCTCCCGCCAGGTCGTACCGAGCCCGTCGACGGCGGCATAGACCGCACCGACGAGGGGCCGCCCGATCATTGCGGAGGCCAGGAAGACCAGCCCGTAGCCGGCGTTGATGTAGATCCCGGGCTTGAAGAAGTCACGCGCCTCGCCGGACCGTGCGGCAAAGAACACCGCCAGCGCGAGCCCGAGGAACCCGGACAGCGACTGCTGGACGGGCTCCTTGCGCACCAGCCGGAGCACGACGGTGCCCAGCCCGGTGAGGCCCGCGGCTGCGATGGCGACGTAGAGCGCGGTGTGCCGCGAGGCCACGGTGTCGACGAGCGCATTCACGCCGACGAACACGACCGCGGGCAGCCCGCTGTCGACGAGTCCGCGCCGGCCGCCGAGCTGCTCGACCAGTGCCGGACCGAGCGGACGCTCGCCGGACAGGGTGCGGGTGTCCTCGGGCGCGACGGGATCGCCGTCAGGCACCGGCACGCAGCTCGTACGCGGGGTTGTAGATGGTCGGCCGGCCCTCGTGGCGGGTCAGGCGCCCGTTCGCGACCATGGCCCGGCCGGGGTCGATGCCCCGGATGCGCCGGCGGCCCAGCCAGATCAGCGTGACCGTCCCGGTGCCGTCGTACAGCTCGGCCTCGAGGGTCGGGACGCCGGCCCGTGGCCGGAGCACGACCGCGCGCACCTGACCGGCGACGCACACCGGGGCGCCGACCGAGCACTGCGCCACGTGGGTCGCCCCGGCGGACACGGCATCGTCCTGCAGCTCACGGTTGTCGAGCTCCTGCTCGTCGGCCGTCAGCCGGGACAGGGCGCGCCGCAGGCGGCCTGGCTCCTTCTCGGGTGCCGTCACCGTTCAAGCGTACGGCCGGGTGAGGCCGGGGTCTCAGCGGGTCTCGGTGATCTCCGGCCCACGCTCGGGCATCGGGAGGGTCACCGGCGTCTCCTCGTCCTCCGCGGCGGCCGCGGCGGCGTCGACGACCTCCTTGGGCAAGTGCAGTGGCAGCGGGTCGCGCACCGCCATCGCCTCGGTACCGCGTACGACGACGACGTCGCGCAGCACCGCCTCCAGGCCGGCGGCCTGCGCCGGGTCGGCCGCACCGGCGCCGGTCACCAGGGCCCGCAGGAACCAGCGCGGGCCGTCGACCCCCAGGAAGCGGGCCGGTGCGAGCACGACGCCCTGCCCCGGGACCTCGGTCGGGACCTGGGCGCGCAGCTCGGTGCCGTAGGCACCCTCGGCCTCCTCGGCGCCCCCGCCGGTCTCGCCCAGCGACGCGCCGATCTCCTGGCGCACCTCGGCCCAGATGCCGGTACGACGCGGGGCCGCAAAGGCGTTCACCTGCATGGCGGACTCACCCTGCACCAGGGTGGCAGCTACGACGTCACCCTCGGGGCTGACGTCGACGCGCACCTCGGTACCGTCCGGGACGGGGATGCGCAGGCCACCGAGGTCGAGGCGCTGCATGTCGTCGTCGGGCACGTCGTCGACGTCCCACGGGCCCTGCGGGCGAACGAGCTCGGCGGGCGTCTCGTCGCCGGCGGCCTCGGACGCGTCGAGCTCGGCCTCGAGCTCAGCGTCCTCCAGAGCCTGGTCCTCCGGGCTCAGCGCGTAGTTCTCGAGGTCATCCTGCTTCTTGCGTCGGAACACTTTCCTCAACCGCCTTCTGCTGTCTGACCGGCGCTCATGGCGTGGCCGCCGGTGGAGCCATGCCCGCCCTCGCCGCGCTCGGATCCGGGCAGCTGGCCGGTCTCGCGCCAGACGACCTGCTCCACCCGCTGGATGACGAGCTGGGCAACCCGGTCGAGACGGCGCAGGTGCACCGGCTTCACCGGGTCGTGGTTGACGAGGATCACCTTCACCTCGCCGCGGTACCCCGCGTCGATGGTGCCAGGGCTGTTGACGAGCCCGACGCCGTGGTTCGCCGCCAGCCCGGAGCGCGGGTGCACGAACGCGGCGTACCCCTCGGGCAGGGCCAGCGCGATGCCGGTGGGGAGCACGACCCGCTCCCCCGGCGCGACGTCGGCGTCGACGGTCGTGACCAGGTCGCACCCCGCGTCTCCGGGGTGCGCGTACGCCGGAAGAGGCACGTCGGGATCGAGCCGCGTGACCTGCACCTCCAGCACGGAACCTCCTCCTCGTACGCCCCTGGACGGGCAGGGACCCTACCGCCGTACCGTCGTTCCCGTGACCACCGACCGGAGCGCCCCCGCCCAGGGCCGTCGTGACGAAACCGTTCCCGCCGTGGCCTACGAGGAACGCCTCGTCGTGCCCTGGTGGTGGTTCCTGTCCGGGCTCGGCCTCGCAGCGCTGGTCGCCGCCGAGCTCCACAGCGGCGCACCCGGCACCAGAGCCGTCCTGCCGTACGCGATCCTCCTGCCCTTGACGGTGGTGCTGCTCGCCTACGGCTCCCGCGGCCGCATCACGGTCCGCGACGGTGTGCTGCACGTACCCGGCGCGCGGATCCCGGTCGTGCATCTCGCTGACGGCGCCGTCCTCGACAGGGAGTCCCTGCGACGGCAGACCGGCCCGATGGCCGACCGGCGGTCGTTCCTCGTCAGCCGCCCGTGGCTGCACACGGCCGTACGCGTGATGGTCACCGACCCGGAGGACGTCACGCCGTACTGGGTCGTCGGCACCCGCCATCCCGAGAAACTGCTTGCCGCGCTGACGGCGTCGAACTAGCGCCGCCGGCCCGACCGGAACACCGGCGGGCGCCGGAACGCCGCCGACCGGTCGGACGACCAGGGCGCGTACGGCGCCATCGTGAGCGTGGCCAGCGAGAGCAGTACGGCGTCGTAGTTGACCCGCCAGCCGGCGAAGTCCCGCCACGCGGCGTCTGTGTCGGCCCGGACCGGCACCCCGGCGTCCCGCATCCGCTGGACCGCCTCGTCGTACTCGGCCCGGCTGATGCTGATGGCGTCCTGCGGCGCGGGGTCGGGGTCGTAGGCGAGGC
Organism: Frankiales bacterium; assembly: GCA_025965475.1. GTDB lineage: Bacteria > Actinomycetota > Actinomycetes > Mycobacteriales > SCTD01 > RYN-124. The sequence goes on from JAOPWV010000012.1 coordinate 11,103, forward strand.
CGAAGAAGGCGGCGACCCTGCGCAGTGCCAGGTAGCCGGCCCGCAGGCAGAGGTCGGCGTCGATGTCGCGCTCCGCGTCCACGGTGCTGTTGTAGAGGGCCGCCCCGTCGAGGACGGCACCGGCCGCCGTCACCCACGAATGGTCGGGTTGGGGCGACCGGAAGAACGTGAGCGCGGGGAACGAGGTGTGCGTCTCCTCGACCTCCACGAACCATTCCTCCCAGCTCGTCCAGACCTGATGGAGCATGTCGCCGCGGTCGAGACGGGTGGCCCGGATGATCAGCTCCACGCCGGTCGGCGGCTCGCCGGCGCGCACGGACAGTTTGGTGACGGCGGCCTCCCGCCGGCTGAACGCCGTGTACAGGCTCGGCAGGTAGGTGATGAGCAGGGCGAGCAGGACCAGCCCGGTGCCCGCCTCGGTGAAGGCGACCAGGACCTCGGCGGTCCCCGGCGGCCGGTCGAAGCCCAGCGTCAGCAGGCTCGAACCGGACTCCCGGATGGCGCCCAGGAACTGCACGCCGGTCGCCAGGTAGATCGCCGTGTAGCCCGCCCAGACCACCAGCAGCCAGACCTGGAGGAGGACGAAGAGCGCGATCGGGCCGTACGTCGACATGATCGCGTCGCGGTCCTCGTACCGGCGGGCCCGGCGCATGCGCAGCTCGTACAGCTCCCGCAGTCCCCCGAAGACGAGGGCGGCCAGCCGCGCCGGCACGCCCCGCGGCAGCACGACGGTACGCAGTGCGCTGTTCACCGTCAGGAGCACAGCGGTGGCACCGGCCAGCCCGAGCAGCACCCGCAGCAGGACCATCACCCCGCCATCCTCGGGTGTCCGGCCGGTCCGCGCAGGGCAGGGGGCGCACAGCACGTGTGCAACCACGAGGAGGAACAGGGATGGCACTCGCCAAGGTCGGCTGGAAGGTCGTCGGGATCGTGGCCGGCTTGCTGGCAGCAAAGGCCAGCAAGGCGGTGCTCGACCTGAGCTGGCGCAAGACGAAGGGCGGTGAACCGCCGCGCAACCCGGCAGCGCCCGGGACCAGTTGGAGCGAGGCTGCCGCATGGGCCGTCGCCAGCGGCGTCGCGATGGGCCTGTCCCGGCTGCTCGCCACGCGTGCAGCGGCACAGGCCTGGAAGAAGGCCACCGGATCCCTGCCGCCCGGCGCCGAGGAAGTGGGCGCCTGAGCCGCGCGTCGTCCGCCGTCCGGCCGTACGCTGGCCGGATGCCCGAACCGCGCGTCCTGCCCACCGCCGCGGACGGCCGGCCGCGCGGCCCGGAGGCCGTCGAGCTGTTGTTCGCGCTCATGGACCGGATGCGCGAGGACTTCGGGGCGGTGGCCGCCGACTTCGATCTCACGCCGCAGCAGGCGGTCACCCTGCACCAGCTCACCGACGAGGGGCGCCCGATGCGGGAGCTCGCCGCGGTGCTCCGCTGCGACGCCAGCAACATCACGGGCATCGGCGACCGGCTCGAGGCGGCGGGCCTGGTCGAGCGCCGCACCAGCAGCACCGACCGGCGCGTCAAGGCGCTCGTGCCGACTGAAGCGGGCCGGCGGGTACGGGACGATCTCGGGGCGCGGGTGGCCGAGCTGCCGCCGATCGCGGCGCTGTCCCCGGACGAGCAGCAGACCCTGGTGGGGCTGATGCGCAAGATGGTCGCGCCCCCGCAGCCACGGGCCGCCCGCCCATGAGCGACCTCGACCCGACCGAGGTCGCGTACGCCGGCGTCCTCGGTCAGCGCGCCCTGTTGCGGGAGGGCCGGCTCAGCGCGGTCGAGCTGCTCGAGTTGTGCCTCGCCCGGATCGACCGGTACGACGCACAGCTGGGCGCCTTCCGCACCGTCTTCCGGGAGCGCGCCCAGGTCGAGGCCGCCGCGGCCGATGGGGCCCTGGCCGAGGGCGACGGCCGGCCGCTGCTGGGTGTGCCGGTGGCGGTCAAGGACAACATCGCCGTCGAGGGGCACGCCCCCTCGATGGGCACCGGGTCCCGGGAGCCGGTCGCGCAGCGGGACGCGGAGCTGGTGGCCCGGCTGCGCGCGGCCGGGGCCGTCATCGTCGGCACGACCCGATTGCCCGAGCTGGCCCTGTGGCCGTTCACCGAGTCGGCGACGTACGGCCCGACGCGCAACCCGTGGTCGCCTGGCCACACGCCCGGCGGGTCCTCCGGCGGCTCGGCCGCGGCGGTCGCGGCGGGGCTGGTCGCGGCGGCGACGGCGAGCGACGGCGGCGGATCCATCCGGATCCCGGCCGCCTGCTGCGGACTGGTCGGGCTCAAGCCGCAGCGCGGCCGGGTACCGCTCGGCGCGTCCACGGACGACCAGGTCGAGCACTGGCACGGGATGTCCGTCGCCGGCGTCCTCACCCGCACGGTCGCCGACCAGGCGCTCCTGCTCGACGTCCTCACCGGCGGCGAGCTGGGGCTGACCGACGCGGTGACCCGCGCCCCCGGCCCGCTGCGCATCGCCTGGTCGGTCAAGGGCGGCGTCCCGACGTCGGTCGACCCCGAGGTCCGCCGCGCCTTGGACGACGTCCTCGTCGTCCTGCACGGCCAGGGCAACGAGGTCGTCGAGGCCGCGCCGTCGTACGCCGGTATCCAGGAGTCGTTCCTGGTCCGCTACGCCCGCGGCGTGCGGGACGACCTGGTCCACCTGGCGGAGCCTGCGATGACCGAGCCACGGACCCGGGCCGTCGCCGCGCTGGGCGCACGGATGCCCGACGTCCTGCTGGCACGGGCCCGTCGTCTCGGCGCGGAGGCAGAGCGGCGGATGGCCGTCCTGCCGGGCGGCGCCGACCTGCTGGTCCTGCCGACGCTCCCCCAGCCGCCGCACCGCATCGGCGCGATGACCGGGCTGCGCACCCTCGCTCAGGCCGGCCGGGTCACCCCGTTCACCGCCCCGTGGAACGTCACCGGGCAGCCGGCCGTGTCGGTGCCCGCGGGCCTGACCTCCGACGGGCGGCCGCTGGCCGTACAGCTGGTCGGTCGTCCCGGCGAGGAGGCCCTGCTGCTGCAGGTTGCGGCTGGGCTCGAGGCCTCCCTCGGCTGGCCGCAGCGCCGCCCACCCCTGGACTGACGGCGTGCCGCGCGATCCGCACCCCGCCGGTAGGTGCGGTCCGGACGTGGTCAGCCCGGTCGACACTCCCCCACCGAGGGCGTACGAGGCGGTGGACCTGGATGTGCTGCTGGCCAGCCACGTCGGTCGCGGTCTGCAGGCGACCGTCCTCGAGGACCGGACCGCCAACGTCGTGTCCGCCACCGGTGGCGGCGGGATCTGGACCATCGAGATCACGCCTGGCCGCGGCGGCTACCGCACCCGACGCTGGTCGTCACGGCCCGTCCGGAGGTGCTCGCCGACATCGTGCGGGGTCGTACCGCCCGGCCGATCGCTCAGCGCCCCCGGCGCAGGTCCGTGAGGAGCTTCTCGCCCAGGGAGCGGGTCTCCCGCCGGTTCAACTCGGCGCCGGCCACCGCCCCGGCGAGGAACGGCGCGAGCGTGGTGACGTTGCGTCCCAGGCGGCGTACGAGGCGGCTGCGCAGCTGCTGTCGTGCGGCGGTGCCGAGGACCGTGCTCAGCGACGGGCCGCCGCCCCGCAGGTCGATGCCGCGCTTGCCGGCCCAGGACATCAGGTAGGCGGTGGCCACCTGACTGCGGGTGCCGACGGGCGCCCGTCCGTAGACGACGTGCAGCTCGGCGACCAGCTTCAGTTCGACCGCCACGACGGCGAGCGTCTCCGCGGCGAGCTGGACGGGTGCGGCGAGCAGCGTGGGCGGTGCGGCCATCTCGGCCGCGGCGAGGGCGCCCCCGGCCGCGCCGATGGCGGCAGTTGCGCGGGACGCCGTCGTCACCAGGGCGTCGGCGAGCTCGTCACCCGACAGGCCGCCATGGTGTTCGCGCAGGGTCAGCAGGTCGCGCACCGGCAGGTGCGGTGCGATCTCGGTGACCGTGTCGGAGAGCCAGCGCCCACTGATGGCGGCCCGGGTGCCCGCGGCACGGGCGCCGGACCCCACGAGGCCGGCCAGCCGCACCAGCAGCCGGCCGCGCTCCCGGCGGTCGAGATCCTCCGCCGAGAGCCGGGAGACGAGCTCCCCGACGAGGTGGCGCCGGGCGACGTCTCCGGTCACCGGATCGCTGGGATCCGGCTCAGGCACACTCGCGGCAGGTCAGACGCCCGCCCTTGTCCGAGGCGAGCTGGCTGCGGTGGTGCACGAGGAAGCAGCTCGAGCAGGTGAACTCGTCACTCTGCTTCGGCAGCACCCGCACCGTGAGCTCCTCGCCCGACAGGTCGGCGCCAGGAAGCTCGAGCGTCTCGGCCAGGTCTGCCTCGTCGACGTCGACGCTGCTGGCCTGCGCCTCCGCCCGACGGGCCTTGAGCTCCTCGAGGCTGTCGTCGCCCTGCTCGTCCGCATCGGAACGGCGGGGCTGGTCGTAGTCGGTGGCCATGTGTGGGGCCCTCTCTGTCGTATCCGGCGCGGGGACAACGCACGACAGCGCCGTCTTGTGCCCACCGGGAGGGGGTGATGTAGCCGCCAGTGGCCGGTCTACTCCGCCCGGGTGGAGCGCCAGAGGCTAGCCGCATGCCCTGAGCGGTCGCTGAGCGGGGTGAGCGTGCGGGGTGCGCCTCAATCAGCCCGCGATCAGCCGTCCATCCCGGCAAAGGCCCACATCCGGGCGCTGGCGTCGACCGGATCACCAGGCAGTGTCCACCGGTGCACGTATCCGGCCAGCGGGCGCAGCGTGATCGGGCTGCTCTCGAGGGTGGCGCTCGTCATACCGACGGTGTCGACCAGGTCTGGCGGGTGCACGCTGCCACCAGCAGGCCTGTGTGCGGCCGGCAGGCGACCGGGATCCGCACCCGCACCCCTTCCCGTGGAAGGTCAGTCTCCCCCACCACGGGAGCTGCGCCGCACGCCTTCGGCGTACGCCCCCCACAGCAGGTCGGTGAGCTCGCCGACCAGTTCCTCCCGGTCCGCGCCGCCCTCGAGCAGCCACCAGTCACCCGCCGCCTGCACCATGCCGACGATCCCGCGGGCCCAGATCTCCGCGCGGAACGCGCCGGCCGGCAGGCCCAGCTCGGCGGCGATCCCGACGGCGAGGAGCTCGGACAGCCGGCGCAGGAAGGAGCGGACCTGCCCGTGGGCGGACGCCGCCTCGCCCTCCGCGGAGTGCACGAGGAAGCGGTAGACCTGCGGCTCCTCCTCGATGGTCGCGAGGTAGGTGCGGACGGTCCGCTCGACCCGCGCGCGAGGCGTCCCCGCGCCCGCGAGCGCATCCTGCAGCGCGGCGAGCAGCCGGTCGGTGTGCCGCTCGGCGAGCGCGGCGTACAGCCCGCCTTTGTCCCCGAAGTGCCGGTACAGGATCGGCTTGGTGATGCCCGCCTCGGCGGCGATCGACGCCATCGACACGGCCGGGCCGTCACGCTGCACGATGCGGTCGGCCGCCTCGAGCAGCGCCTCCCGGCGGGCCGACCGGTCCGGCAGGGGCAGCGTCATGCCGCGGTCACGGGATCTGGACGCCCGAGATGGCCCGGCCGATGATGAGGCGCTGGATCTCGCTGGTGCCCTCGAAGATCGTGTAGATCTTCGCGTCGCGGTGCCAGCGCTCCACCGGGTACTCCCGGGTGTAGCCGTTGCCGCCGAGGATCTGGATCGCCTTCTCGGTCACGTCGACCGCTGCCTCGCCGGCGAACAACTTGCTCATCGAGCCCTCGCCGGCGGTGAAGGGGACGCCGTTGCGCCCCATCCACGCAGCCCGCCAGACCAGCAGCCGCGCGGCGTCGATCTTCGTCTTCATGTCCGCGAGCATGAACGCGATCCCCTGGTTGGCCACGATCGGCCGGCCGAACTGCTCACGGGTCTTGGCGTACTCCAGGGAGTACTCGTAGGCGGCCCGGGCGATGCCGACCGCCTGGGCTCCGACGCTCGGCCGGGACGCCTCGAACGTCGCCATGGCGGCCTGGCCGCCCTTCTCCCGCACGCTCTGCACGTTCTCGCCACGGGCGAGCGCCTCGGCCCGCTCGCGGGCCTTGGCCAGGCGCGCGTCCAGCCGCTCCTTGCCGCCGAGCAGCGCCGAACCCGGCAGCCGCAGGTTGTCGAGGATGACCTCGGACGTGTGCGAGGCACGGATGCCGTGCTTCTTGAACTTCTGGCCCTGGGACAGCCCCTTGCCCTTGAACTCGGGCCCCACGACGAACGAGGCCTGGCCGCGCGCCTTGAGCGCCGGGTCGACCGCCGCGACGACCACGTGCACGTCGGCGATGCCGCCGTTGGTGATCCACGTCTTGACGCCGTCGAGGACCCACTCGTCACTCGCCTCGTCGTACACGGCCCGGGTCTTCATGCTCGACACGTCGGAGCCGGCATTCGGCTCGGAGACGGCGAGGGCGGCCAGCTTGACGTCGTCGGCGGTGCCGAAACACCGCGGGACCCACTCGCCGATCTGCTCGTTGGTGCCATTGGACAGGATGCCGGCCACGCCGAGCGTCGTGCCGACGATCGACAGCCCGATGCCTGCATCGCCCCAGAACAGCTCCTCCATGACGAGCGGCACCGACAGGCCGCTCTCGTCGGCCCAGGCGGTGCCGAAGAAGTCCAGCGAGTAGAGCCCGACCTTGGCCGCCTCCTGGATGACCGGCCAGGGGGTCTCCTCACGCTCGTCCCACTCCGCGGCCACCGGCCGGATGACGTCGGCGGCGAACTCGTGCACCCACTTCTGCAGGGTGTTCTGGTCCTCGGTGAGCGCGAGGCTGAAGCCGGTCATCGGCGAGCTCCTGTACGTGGGAAGGCGGTCGAGGGGTTACCGCCGGTAACACTGGCGACTCGGGCCGCTGGTGTCAAGGCCCGGACGCTGCGCTTGACGCCTGTTACCACCGGTAACAAGCTGAGGGCATGGCCTCCGTGACCGCTCGGTCCCTGCCCGTGCACGGCAACGTCGTGCGGTACGACGAGGCGGGGGCGGACTCGGGCGGCCCGGTCGTCGTCCTCGTCCACGGCATCGCCTCCCGCGCCGCCCAGTGGCACCAGGTGATGGAGATGCTCGGCGAGACCTGCCACGTCATCGCGCCCGACCTGCTCGGCCACGGCGAGTCGGCCAAGCCCCGGGGCGACTACTCCCTCGGCGCGCACGCCTGCGGCCTCCGGGACCTGCTCGCCGCCCTGGGGCACGACCGGGTGACCCTCGTCGGGCACTCCCTCGGCGGCGGCGTCGCGATGCAGTTCGTCTACCAGTTCCCGGAACGCGCCGAACGCCTGGTGCTCGTCAACAGCGGCGGGCTGGGCCCGGAGGTCAGCGCCTGGCTGCGCGCGGCGACCTTGCCCGGCTCCGAGTTCCTCCTGCCCCTCATGACGCACGCCTGGGTACGCGGCGCCGGCGGTGCCCTCGGCCGGCTGCTGGGCAAGGCGCGCATCACCCTGCCGCCCGGGCTGGCCGAGTGCCTCGTCGGGTTCGCGTCGCTCGCCGACGCGGCCACCCGGTCCGCGTTCGTGCACACCGCACGCAGCGTGCTCGACCCCAGAGGGCAGCGGGTCGACGCCCGCGACCGGCTCTACCTGGCCGCGGATCTGCCGCTGCTGGTCGTGTGGGGTGCCCGCGACGCGATCATCCCGGTGGAGCACGCCGGGCTACTCGCGGAGCAGGTTCCGGAGGTCCGGCTCGAGATCTTCGACCGGTCCGGGCACTTCCCCCACCTGACCGAGCCGCGCCGGCTCGTGGAGGTGCTGTCCCGCTTCCTCACCGAGACCGAACCCGCAGCCCTCGACCCGGCCAGCCTCACCCACCGCCTCCGCAGCCACCACCCCGCCTGATCGGCGGGGCGCCTCCCTTCGCCGAGTGTCGAGTCCTGACGGCGGTGGACCTACGGCAGCCGGAACGGATGGTGGCAAAGGCGGCCGCCGCCTGCTCCCGGTCGCCCGAGTGGCGCAGCTGGGCTAGAGCGGGACGCGCTCGCCCTTGCCGACGACGACGACCCCGTTGTCGGTGACCGTGAAGCCGCGCTCGCGGTCCTTGGCGAGGTCGACGCCGACCTGTGCACCGGGTTCGACGACCACGTTCTTGTCCAGGATCGCGTTGCGCACGACGGCTCCCCGCCCGACGTCCACGTTGTGCATCAGCACGCTGGATCCGACGTCCGACCCGGAGTGCAGGCGTACGCCGGGCGACAGGATCGACGCGCGGGCGAGCCCACCGGACAGGATCACGCCCTGGCTGACCAGCGAGTCGATGGCGTGCCCCGTACGCCCGGGCTCCTCGAAGACGAACTTGGCCGGCGGCAGGGCCGGCGCACTCGTGAGGATCGGCCACTTGCGGTTGTAGAGGTTGAAGACGGGGTGGACCGACACGAGGTCCATGTGCGCGTCGTAGTAGGCGTCGAGCGTGCCGACGTCCCGCCAGTAGCCGCGGTCCCGCTCGGTCGCACCGGGCACCTCGTTGTCCGCGAAGTCGTAGACCTGCGCGTTCCCCTTGGCGACGAGCATCGGGATGATGTTGCCGCCCATGTCGTGCACGGAGCCCTCGTCGCCGGCGTCGATCCGTACGGCCTCGAGCAGCGCCTCGGTGGTGAAGACGTAGTTGCCCATCGAGGCGAACGTCTCGTCCGGATTGTCCGGCAGCCCCGGCGGGTGGGCGGGCTTCTCCAGGAACGCCTCGATCGTGCGCCCGTCCGCCGCGGTCTGGATGACGCCGAACTGGTTCGCCTCGGACCGCGGCACGCGGATGCCCGCCACCGTCACGCCGGCACCGCTCTCGATGTGCTGGCGGACCATCTGCTCGCAGTCCATCCGGTACACGTGGTCGGCACCGAAGACGACGACGTGCTCGGGCCGCTCGTCGTACACCAGGTTCAGGCTCTGGTGGATCGCGTCGGCCGAGCCTCGGAACCACTGCGGGCCGAGCCGCTGCTGCGCGGGCACCGGGGTGACGTAGTTGCCCAACAGCGTCGACATGCGCCAGGTCGTGGTGATGTGCCGGTCGAGGCTGTGACTCTTGTACTGCGTCAGCACCACGATGCGCAGGTAGCCCGCGTTCACCAGGTTCGACAGCACGAAGTCGACGAGCCGGTAGATCCCGCCGAACGGCACCGCGGGTTTCGCGCGGTCCGCGGTCAGAGGGTTGAGCCGTTTGCCCTCGCCGCCGGCGAGGACGATGCCGAGAACCCGCGGTCGTTGTGCCATGAACCGGAGTCTCGCACTACGTTCCCCCCATGCGTATAGGCCTCTTGACGCGAGAATGGCCTCCCGAGGTGTACGGCGGGGCCGGGGTCCATGTCGAATACCTGGCGCGCGAGCTGAACAAGCTCGCCGACGTCGATGTGCACTGCTTCGGCCGGCCGCGCGGTGACGCGACAGCGCACAGCCCGGACGAGGCGCTGGCCGACGCGAACGCCGCGCTGCAGACCCTGTCGGTGGACCTGCGCATCGCCGCCGCGACCGGTGACTGCGACGTCGTGCACTCGCACACCTGGTACGCCGACATGGCCGGCCACCTGTCCGCACTGCTCCACGGGCAGCCGCACGTCGTGACGGTCCACTCGCTCGAACCCCTGCGCCCCTGGAAGGCCGAGCAGCTCGGCGGCGGCTACCGCCTCTCGTCCTGGGCCGAGGAGACCGCCGTACTCGGCGCGGACGCGGTCATCGCGGTCAGCGAGGGCATGGCGCGCGACGTGCTGGCGGCCTACCCGGGGCTGGAGCCGGCGCGGGTACACGTGGTGCACAACGGGATCGACGCGGACGAGTACGCGCCTGTCGCCGGCACGGACGTCCTGGAGCGGCAGGGCGTCGACCCCTCGGTGCCGTACGCCGTCTTCGTCGGGCGGATCACCCGGCAGAAGGGGTTGGCCCACCTGTTGCGGGCGGCCGCCGACCTGCCCGGCCAGCTTGTGCTGTGCGCCGGCGCGCCGGACACCCCGGAGATCGCGGCCGAGGCCGAGCAGCTGGTGGCCGACCTGCAGCGGTCCCGCGGCGGCGTCATCTGGATCCGCGACATGCTGCCCAAGCAGGACATCGCGCAGCTGCTGTCCCACGCGACGGTGTTCGTCTGCCCGTCCGTCTATGAGCCGCTCGGCATCGTCAACCTGGAGGCGATGGCCTGCGGGACGGCGGTCGTGGCCTCCGACGTCGGCGGGATCCCGGAGGTCGTCGTCGACGGCGAGACCGGGCTCCTGGCGGCGTACGACGAGGCCGAGCCGGCAGCCTTCGAGACGGCGCTGGCCGCCCGTGTCGGTGAGCTGCTGTCGGACCCTGCGCGCGCGGCGAGGATGGGCGCGGCCGGGCGGGAGCGCGCGGTCGAGCACTTCGACTGGGCGGCGATCGCCAAGCGGACACTCGAGGTCTACGAGCAGGTCCTGCGGAACCGGGAGCCGAGCAGCACGACCTGAGCGGCCGTCAGTGCTGAGCAGCCGTCAGTCGAACGGGTCCGCGTCGGCCCCCGCCGCCGCGAGCACGTCGTGCAGGGCGTCGAAAACCCCCGGGGCAGCCGCCAGGACCAGCGCGCCCGACGCCGGCCGGCCGCGAAGCCCCTCCACGCGCGCGCCGGCCTCCCGCGCCACCAGCGCACCCGCAGACAGGTCCCACGGGGACAGCCCCTGCTCGTAGTACGCGTCCACCCGGCCGGCCGCCACCGAGCACAGGTCCAGCGCGCCGGCGCCCTGGCGGCGGATGTCGCGGACAGCCGGGAGCAGCGCCGGCAGCAGCCGGGCCTGCGCGGCACGGCGCCGCGCGTCGTACCCGAACCCGGTGGCGACCAGGGCCTGACCGAGCTCGTCGACGGAGGAACACCGCAGCCGCCGGCCGTTCAGCGTCGACCCCTGGCCGAGCTCGGCCTGCCACAGTTCGTCCTTGGACGGGTCGAAGACGACACCGGCGACCGCGCTGCCGTCGACCTCGATGCCGATCGAGACGGCCCACTGCGGGATCCCGTAGAGGTAGTTGACCGTGCCGTCGATCGGGTCGACGACCCACCGGAGCCCGCTCGTGCCGGCCCGGCTCATGCCTTCCTCGCCGAGCAGCCCGTCGTCAGGGCGGGCCGCGCGGATGCGCTCGGCGAGCAGCCGCTCGACCGCCTGGTCGGCGGCGGTCACCACGTCGGTCGGGCTGGACTTGGTCGCGAGCGTCTCGATGCCCTCGCGCATCTCGAGGGCCAGCGCGCCGGCCTCCCGCGCCAGGGCGGTGGCGAGGTCGAGCAGGGCGGCATGATCCGGGTGCGTCACCGCGCCAGTCTCTTGCACGCCGTGCGCCGTGGCGCCGGGTACCGCCGTACTGTAGAAACAGAACGCTGTTCGGTTTGTCGCCGCAGTCACGTGACCTGGAGGATCCGGTGGACCTGAGCCACAGCGAGCAGGACGAGGAGTTCCGCCGCGAGCTCCGGGCCTGGCTCGACACCAACCTGCCGCAGGAGATGCGGGAGCCCGCGTTCTGGGCGGACAAGAGCGACGACGAGCAGTTCCAGATCCGCCGCGACTGGGAGGCGGGCAAGGCCAAGGCCGGCTTCGCCGGGATCCAGTGGCCGACCGAGTACGGCGGCCGCGGCGGCACCCCGACGATGAAGGCCATCTACGACGAGGAGATGGCCAAGGCCAACGCCCCGGCGACGGTCAATCCGCTCGGCCTGACCTT
>JAOPWV010000027.1 GCA_025965475.1 Frankiales bacterium
CAGTACGGCATGCAGGACCGGCTCACGGAGGTCCTCGAGGAGGTCGTCCGGGTCAGGGAGGACCTCGGGCACCCGATCTCCGCGACGCCGTTCTCCCAGCTGATGGGCATCCAGTCGGTGCTCAATATCGTGACCGGGCAGCGCTACAGCGTCGTACCGGACGAGGTCATCATCTACGTGCTCGGTCACCTGGGCAGCACGCCGGCGCCGATCGACGAGGACGTGCGGGACCGGATCCTGTCCACGCCGCGCGGCCGTGACTACGCCGAGTGGGAGCCACCCCAGCCGTCCCTGACCGAACTGCGCGACCAGTACGGCGGGCAGCACCTGACGGACGAGGAGCTGCTGTCCCGGTACCTCGTGCCGCTCGAGGACGCCGAGGCCACCCGCGCGGCTGGACCGCCCTCTCCGACCTATGTGTTCCGCGACGGCCCCGCCGACACGCTGAGCCTGATCCAGCAGGCCAGTGAGATGAAGCGCCCGACGTACGTGCACATCCGCCGTCCCGACTTCGAGCTCACCCTGCGCCGCCGCCTGCGCGACCAAGACAGCCCGCCCCACCCGCCCGTCCCGACGATCGACGTCCCCTGAAGGAGGACCGATGAGCGAGCCCGGACAGCCCACCGAGAAGTGGGCCAAGCCCGCGATGACACAGACGGTGGAGTTCTTCCACTCGCACGTCCGCCAGGTGGTGGCCGATCGCCTGGCCGCCTCGGGTCGCAGTTGGGAGCAGGCGGTGGCCGAGCCCGATCTCGAACTGTCCCGTGAGGACTTCGAGGCCGTGGAGCGCAAGCTGCTCGACACCGGCTACCGGTACGAGATGTCCGCGCAGATCTCGCTGGCAGAGAACCCGGACAAGTACCGTCCGCTCGGCAGGATCAAGGACACCGGGACGGCTACGCAGGACGGCGAGGGCCGCACGATCGTCGGCACCGGGGCGAACGTCTTCCGCGTCGACAAGGACGTCATCGGCACGGCCCGCCTCGTCAGCACCGTCGAGACCGTCATGGACATGCTCGTCAACGGCGTCCCGGACGACACCATCGCGATCATCGACGACTCGGGCGGAACGTTGACCGCGCCGATCCTCGAGAACTTCGCGGGCGTGGTGTGCATGGGCGGCACCGTCCGCTCGCACCTCGGCATCCTCACCCGCGAGTACGGCGTCCCCTGCCTCATGGACGCCGACCTCGACGGTCTGCACGACGGCGATCGGGTCGAGGTGGAGTTCACCAAGCCGCCGGCCGACGCGTACGCCGACAACGACCCCCACGCCCGCGCCCGCATCGTCAAGATCGTCTGAAGGAGGATCCGGTGCCCACCGAACACTCGTACGCCGACCTGCTCGACCTGAACTCGTGGATCCGCAAGAACAGCGACGCCTTCTACTGGCAGTGCACCGCGCGCACCGTGCAGGAGTCGAAGCTGTTCCCGGTCAACCCGTACATCGCGATGTCGTACCTGAACGCGTGGTACCGCTACCCGGCGCTCTTCCGTAAACTCGAGCGGCACATGTCCGCCGAGGAGCTCGGTGACCGCGCCCGCGAGGTGTCCTCCGTCGCGAACATCATCACCAACGGCATCCTCACGCAGTTCTATCTCGGCGGCCGGCAGATCCTCATCGACATGGGCATGCTCAAGCCGACCGACGCCCTCGACGACGTGATGTACGTCCTGGACTTCGCCAAGCGACTGAACCTGTCGTACCACCGCAACCACGCGCACACCCTGCCCAGCGACGTGAACCAGCGCGCCCAGCTGCTCCCCGAACGGACCGTGCAGGTCTTCGACGCCGACGCGTTCACCGTCCGGCCCGGCGACCGGCTGCACACCGCCATGGGCCGGTTCCTCGCGCAGATCTCGCAGTACGCGTTCCTCTCGCACTGCGAGTGCCGGCTCGGCATCAACAACTCCGGCCCGTACCGCATCGGCGACAACGCCGAGATGCTGGTGCGCGACTTCGTCGACCTCGGTGAGGGTGACTTCCCCTGGCTCGACGGTGTTGCCTCCGAGGTGGCGCACAACAACTACACCCTGCCCGTGGTGCTCAAGGACACGCACTTCAACATCGTCGACGACTGGGCCAGCTTCGAGGCCACACCGGCCTACGACCACGACAACACCATCGCGGTCGGGCTGTACACGTCCGACTATCTCAGCGACGGCTACCTGCCGGTCGCCATGGACAACCCGGCAACCCTGGCCGACTTTCTCGAGCACGAGCGCGACGTGCTGCACCGCGCCACGTCCCAGCTCTGGACGGTCATGGCCGACTGGCGGCGCGAGCAGCTGCTCGACGCCGGCCTGCTCGTCTACTACAGCGTCGCGAAGGACCTGTTCCACATCGCCGGGGTCTACGACCAGGACGAGTGGATGACGATCGAGGACCGGGCCCAGCGCTTCAAGCCGCTGATGAACGACGAGTACGGCCGCGACCTGATCGCCGAACTCGTCGGCTACATCTCGCTCAGCTCCCAGCAGGGCAACGACTACGTGATGAGCAAGTGGTCCGGCGCCCGCGGCGACATGTGGTCCACCATCCCGTACTCGGTGCTCGCCGACGACGAGTTCACGCGGACCGTCGGCGAGCCGCTCAGCGGCAGCACCTCGCTGCCACCGAAGACCTCGACCTGGACCACGACCCAGGGACGGCTGACGCTGCCCGAGGTCAACGAGCGCGCAAAGGCGATGAACCCGCTGACGGCCCAGACGCCCTACCGGTTCCTCGACGACCGCTGGGTCAAGGACCACCAGGGGGACCCGCGTGCGCAGGAGCTGTACCGCGGCAGCCAGGCGTACTCCCGACTGCTCGCGGGCAAGGGGGCCGGGCTCACCAGAGCGGACATCGCCGCCCTGCGGGAGGCGGACGAGCAAGCCCACGCCGCCCAGCCGGTCTGACCGGACGGCGGCGCCGGCAGCCCCGGCGCGCCGACCCGTTCCACGCACCACCGTCCATGGAAGGAGTACCGGGTGGAGATTGGCGACCTCCTGAGCCGCGCCGCGGTCCGCTTCGGTGACGCGCCGGCGGTCACGTGCGGCGACCGGACCCTGAGTTTCCGCGAGTTCGACGCGGCCACCGACCGGCTCGGCAACGCGCTGCTGCGCCGCGGCCTGTCGCCGGGCGATCGGGTAGCGGTGCTGATGCCCAATGGCATCGAGGGGCTCATCGCCTACTACGCGCTGGCCAAGTCCGGTCTGGTGCGGGTATCGCTGAACGTCCGGGACACGCCCGCGGACCACGCGTTCCGGCTGCGTGACGCGCAGTGCCGCGCGCTGATCAGCGACCGGACGTCCGACGGGGTCGTCGAGCTGAACCTCGGCATGGACGACCTGGCCCGGATGACGGCGGACGAGCCGCCGGGCCGCTGCGACGTCCCGCGGGACGCCGAGGCGCCGTACCGCCTGGGCTACACAGGAGGCACGACCGGACCGCCGAAGGCGGTGACCTTGTCGATGCGCAGCGAACACGCCGAGATCACGAACTACCTGCTGGACCTCGTGCCCGACATCCGGGCCGGCGACGTGATGGTGCACGCCGCACCGGTGACGCACGCGAGCGGCTCGTTCTTCCTTCCCCACCTGATCCGCGGGGCGCACAACGTCATGCTGCCGTCGTTCGACGCCGGACTGCTGATCGAGGAGTTGCAGCGCCGGGAGGCGACGGCGACGTTTCTCGTCCCGACGATGCTGGCGATGGTGCTCGACGACCCGTCGATCGAGCAGGTCCGTACGCCGGCGCTGCGGCGGCTCTGCTACGGCGCGTCTCCGATCGCGCCGTCCGTCGCGGCCCGCGCCGAGAAGGTGTTCGGCCAGGTGCTGGCCCAGACCTACGGCCAGTCCGAGGCCCCGATGACCATCACGCTGCTGCGGCCCGACGAGCACGACCGCGTGGGCAGCGCCGGCCGGCCGTACTCGATGGTCGAGGTACGGATCGTCGAAGACGACGACCGTGAGGTGCCGGGCGAGGGCAGCGGGGAGGTCGTCGTACGGGGCCAGATCCTCATGAGCGGCTACTGGAACCGGCCGGAGGAGACAGCCCGCACCCTGCGCGGCGGCTGGCTGCACACCGGCGATGTCGGCCGCATCGACGAGGACGGGTTCCTGTACCTGCTCGACCGGCGCAACGACGTCATCATCAGCGGCGGGTTCAACGTCTACCCGCGCGAGGTGGAGGACGTGCTGCTCGAGCACCCGGACATCCGGGAGGCCGCCGTCATCGGCATCCCCGACGAGCAGTGGGGCGAGGTCGTCCAGGCCGTCGTCTCCACCCGCCGGCCGGTCGACACCGCGGCGGTCCTGGACTGGAGCCGCCCCCGGCTGGCCGGCTACAAGCGGCCGCGCGCGCTGCACGTCCGCGACAGCCTGCCCAAGAGCTCGGCCGGCAAGATCCTGCGCCGCATCGTCCGCGACGAGGTGCTCGCAGCGCGCGCTGACCACGAGACGCCGACCGCCCACGGAGGGACCTGATGGACATGGACGCGAGCCTGCTCGTGCTGCACGGCCTGGCCGTGCGCAAGTCGGGGACGGTCGAGCAGATCGCCCTTGTGACGGGGCAGGACGCCGACCTGGTGCGCGCGACGCTCGACGAGGGCATCGCCGCCGGTGAGGTGCTCGGCGCCCGCGACGTGTACATGCCGACACCCGCGGGACGGTCCCGGCTGGACGGCGCCTACGCGACGACGTATGGCAGGGTGCGCGCGGACGAGAGGTTTCGCGCGGCCGCGGACCGCTTCGAGTCGGTCAACAAGAAGCTCCTCGCGCTGCTCACCAGCTGGCAGTCCGTCTCGCGGGCCGGGACGAACGTGCCGAACGACCACAGCGACCCCGCGTACGACGCGAAGATCCTCGACGAGCTCGGCGAGCTGCACGAGCGCACCGAGCCGCTGCTCGAAACTCTCGCCGGGCAGGTCCCCCGATACCGCGCCTACCTGGACCGGCTGGCGGCCGCCTACGACCGGGCGCTGGGCGGTGCCGACGATTTCGTGAGCGGCGTGCGGGTGGACAGCTACCACACCGTCTGGCACGAGCTGCACGAAGACCTGCTGCGGGTCCTGGGCCGCAGCCGGGAGGAGTGATATGCAGCGGTGGCACGTCCTGCTCGACGGGACCAGCCTTCCCGGCCGGGACGAGATCGGCGGCAAGGCGTGGAGCCTGGCCCGGATGTGCCAGCTCGGCCTGCCGGTGCCGCCGGCGTTCGTCCTGCCGACGCGGGTCTGTCATGCCTACGCCGCGACCGGAAAGACCCTCCCCGCACAGGCGATCGAGGCGCTGCACGCCGGAATCGGCTACCTGGAGGGGCAGACCGGACGCACATTCGGCGCGGGCCCGCGGCCGCTGCTGCTGTCCGTCCGCTCGGGGGCGCCGGTCAGCATGCCCGGGATGATGGACACCGTCCTGAACCTCGGCATGAACGACACGGTCGAGGGCGCCCTCGGCGCGGAGGCCGCCGATCCCGGCTACGCCTGCGACACGCACGCGCGGTTCATCACCAGCTACGGACGCATCGTCCTCAAGGGTGACCTGGACGACGCAGCGGGAACCCCTGAACAGCTGCGCGCGCTGGCCGCCGAGGAGACTGGCGCGGTCGTGCCGGACGACCCGTGGGAGCAGCTCGCCGCAGCGGTGGCGGCGGTGTTCGCCTCCTGGCAGTCCGCCCGGGCGAAGGCCTACCGGCGGCACTGCGGGATCTCCGAGAGCCTCGGCACGGCTGTGACAGTGCAGGCGATGGCGTTCGGCAACCTCGACGACCGGTCCGGGACCGGGGTGTTCTTCACCCGTGACCCGCTCACCGGCGCACCCGAGCCGTACGGCGAATACCTCCCGCGCGGGCAGGGCGAGGAGGTCGTCTCCGGCGAGCGCACCCCACTCCCCCTCAACCATCTGGCCGCCCAACTGCCCGAGGTGCACGCGCAGCTGCTGGCGGCCGGCCGGACGCTGGAGGCCGACGGCCGGGACGTGCAGGACGTGGAGTTCACGGTCGAGCAGGGGCGGCTGTATCTGCTGCAGGCCCGCACCGCCAAGCGCAGTCCGAAGGCCGCCGTCCAGCTGGCCGTCGCGCTGGCCGACGACGGCGTGATCAGCGAGCGGGAGGCGGTCGGCCGGGTCACCGCGGACCAGGTTCGCGGCGTGCTGCGGCCGCGGCTGATGGACGAGGACCGGGCCGGCGCCACGGTCATCGCCACCGGCGAGCCGGCCTGCCCGGGAACGGCTGCCGGCCTTGCGGTGAGAGATCCGGACGAGGCGGTCGAGCGCGCCGAGCGGGGCGAGGCCGTCGTCTTCGTCGCCACCACGACCAGTCCCGAGGACGTGCACGCGATGATCGCCGCTGCGGCCGTCTGCACCGAGACCGGCGGCTCGACGAGCCACGCCGCCGTCGTCTGCCGCGGGCTCGGCCGACCGGCCGTCGTGGGCTGCGGCACCGGGAGCGTCGCGGCGCTGTCCGGTCAGCAGATCACCGTGGACGGCGAGTCCGGTCAGGTGTTCGCCGGCGCACTACCGCTGCGCACGGTCGCGACGGAGGACGACGAGGCGCTGCGACGCCTGACCCGGTGGGCCGAGGCCGCCTGTCCTGTCACCGTCGTGCCGCCGGACGGGACGTCGTACGTCGACCTCGACGCCCTGCAGGTCCTGGAGCCCGCCGAGGTGGCCGCCGCGGTGCAGGGCGCGCAGGCCGCGCGCGGCAGCGTGCTCGACAGCGGTGCGGGCATCGCGGCCGCAGTCGGCGCGGGCCTGCGCATCATCGTGACCGAGCATCCGCTTCCTGTGCTGCTGGCCGCCTGCGCAGCCGAAGCCGGCGCGGGGATCCGGGCGTGACGGCCCGACGGGCGGTCATCGTCGACGTCGTCCGTACGCCGTTCGGCAAGGGCCGCGACGGCGGCGCGCTCAGCGGCCGGCAGCCGGCCGACTCCGCTGGGCTGCCGGTCGAGGTCCCGGACGTCTCGATCGACCGCAAGTGCGGCTCCTTCCAGCAGCCGCTGCACTTCGCCGCGCAGGGCGTCATCGCCGGCGCGTACGACGTCGCGATCGGCTGTGGCGCCGAGATGATGAGCGCCCTGCCCATGCGAGCCAACCGGATCGGCCGCGACGAGCTCGGCCCGAAGCTGCGGGCCCGGTTCCCGGACGGGCTGGTCCACCAGGGCGTCTCGGCGGAACTGATCGCCGCGCGCTGGGAACTCACCCGCGAGGAGCCGGACGCGTTCGCGCTGCGCTCGCACCTGCCGGCCGCGGCGGCGCGGGACGCGGGCCCCCTCGTCCCTATCGCGTCCGCCGTCGGCGGAGCCGTCACGCAGGACGAGAGCATCCGGGCGACGAGCGCGCAGGCGCTGGCCGCGCTTTCGCCCGCGTTCACCGGCGAAAGGACCGGCCGCCGCTTCCCGGAGATCGACTGGAACGTGACCGCGGGGAATTCCTCCCCCGTCAGTGACGGGGCTGCCGCGACGCTGGTGATGAGCGAGCAGAGGGCGACGCAGCTCGGCCTGGAGCCGAAGGCGGCCGTGACCGGTTTCGCGGCGATCGGCACCGACCCGATCCCCATGCTCAGCGGCGTCCCGCCGACCCGCGAACTACTGGCCCGTACCGGACTCGGGATCGCCGACATCGACCTCGCGGAGGTCAGCGGGGCGTTCGCCGGCGTGGTGCTCGCCTGGGCGGCAGACCTCGGTGTGAGCCTCGACCCGGTCACCGTCGAGGGCGGGGCGATCGCCTACGGGCATCCGGTCGGCGCATCCGGCGGACGGCTGCTCGCCGCGCTCGTCGACAACCTGCAGCGGATCGAGGGACGGTACGGACTGATGACCATGTGCGAGAGCGGTGGGATGGCGAACGCGACGTTGCTGGAGCGGGCCGCATGACCCAGACGGCCCTCACCAAGCTCGCCAACTTCCGGGATGTGGGCGGCCTGCCGACCACTGACGGGCGGCAGATCCGCGGGGGCCGGCTCTTCCGCAGCGACAGCCTGCAGGAGCTCCACGACACCGACATCGCCCACCTGGTCGACCGGCTCGGCATCCGTTACGTCATCGACCTGCGTACGGCGGACGAGGCCGTCCAGCAGGGCCGGGGGCCGCTGGGACGCCATCCGGTCAACTACCTCAACGTTCCGCTTGTCGACGTGGACGCACCCGCCGGTCCGCCGGGGCAGGTGGTGCTCACGCAGTACCTGTTGCACCTCGAGCACGACCCGAACCTTCCGCTGGCCGTCGAGATGGTGGCCCACACCTCCCGTCTCCCGACCGTCGTGCACTGCGCGGCCGGCAAGGACCGCACCGGCGTGGTGCTCGCCCTCATCGAGCTCCTGCTCGGCGTACCGCGCGAGCACGTCGTCGCGGACTACATGGTCACCGCGACGAACATGGAGCCGATCCTGGCCCGGTTGCGGCAGTGGCAGCGCTACGCCGACAACATGGCCAGGCTGCCGGAGGAGATCTACCGCTGCGAGGACCACGTCATCCAGGGGCTGCTCGCCGAGCTGGACAGCCGGTACGACGGCGCCGCGGGCTGGGCGCGGAGCCGCGGCGTCGACCCGGAGGGGGTACGCCTGCTGCAGGAGCGTCTGCTCGTGCCCTGAGCCGGACTACTCGAGTAGCCCGGCGAGCACCTCGGGAGCCGCGGCGGCACCGGGCAGCGGCGCCCAGCGGGCTCCCGCGCGCAGCGCCAGGTCCTCGGCCGCGTCGCTGTCGTCCGCGGGCGCGAGGACCAGCAGCTCCGGCAGCGCGGCTGCTGCCGGCACCGGGTCCTGCTCGTCGGTGGCCCGGCAGTCCGACAGGAGCACGACGACGCGCCGTGTCGCGCGGGTACGCGCGAGCTGCTCCCCCGCGGCCCGCAGCGCCGTCGCCACGGCCGTGACCCCGTGACCGCGCAGTCCGAGCACCGCGTCGACCACGGCCTCCGCAGGGCGCTGGCTGTCCATGGCACGGAGCACGTGCACGTCCCGGTGGAAGGACAGCACGGCGTGGTCGCCGGGTGCCCGCAGCGCGCAGGCCGCCGCGCTGAGGGCGGCGGCGGCCAGCCGCTCGCCGTTCATCGAGCCGGACGCGTCGACCACCAGGCACAGCGCCAGCTCCGGCCGGGCCCAGTCGCGGGCCACCAGTTCGTCGACCGCCGGCGGCCTCCCGGCAGCCCGCGCCTCCAGGACCTCGCCGAGCGAGGCGTCGACATCGAGCTCGCCGCCGCGGTCGGCGGGCTGGCTGCGGAGCCGGCCGATTCCGGTACGCCTGGGCAGACCCGACCGGGCGCGGTCCAGCACCACCCGGCGGGACAGCGCCTGCGCGGCCGCGCGCAGCCGCTCGTCGGTGGCCGAGCGCAGGTCGACGAGCAGGGTCAGCGCGGCGTCGGGGTCGGCCGCCACCGCCGCGGCGAAGGCGTCCTCGTCGAGAACGCCCACCTGCGGGGAGATCTCGGCGAAGCCGCCGCGCTTGGCCAGCTCACTGCGCGGGGTTGTGCGCTCCTGCGGACCGGCCCGCGGCCGGCGGTTCTCCCGAGAGGGGCCCGCCGGGGTCGGCGGGCTCAGGCTCCCCCCGGCGCACCACGCTCCCCCGCGTCGTCGCCGTCGTCCTCCGTCGGCTCAGCCCCGAAGACCGCCTCGTACAGCTCGCGGACCACGGCCTCGGGCGACCGTCCGCACGACTCCTGCAGACGGATCCGCCCGGACAGCGCGACCGTCGCGGCGTCCAGGCCGGTACGCCAGGACTCCGGTGGCAGCTCGCGCAGGCCGCCCAGCGAGCAGGCCAGCCGGACGGTGTCGATGGCACCGCGTACCGAGGAGCCGATACGGATGTCCGGGTGCTCGCGGGTACGCCGTACGAGGTCGACGACCCGCGCGCGCCACGCCTCCCCGACCTGCGGCGCCCGCAGGGCGACGACCTCCGCCTCGTCCTCGGCGCTCTGATAACCCATCGTGATCCGGCAGACGCGGTCGTAGACGGCCGAGGAGATCCGCGCCGTGCCGACGATGTCGAACGGATTCATCGCGGCGACGAGCCGGAAGCCGTCGGCGGCCAGCACCCTCCCCAGCCGCGGCACGTGCAGCTCGCCCTCGGACATCACGGTGAGCAGCACGTTGAGCGTCTCCTCGGGGACGCGGTTGATCTCTTCGACGTACAGCAACGCGCCCTCGCGCAGCGCCTCGACGAGCGGCCCGTCGACGAACACGTCCGGCCGATAGCCGGTCTCGAGCAGCCGGGACGGGTCGAAGTGCCCGACCAGCCGCCCCGGGGTCAGCTCGGCGTTGCCCTCCACGAAGACGAACGGCATCTCACCGGCCGCCGCGACCGCACGCAGCAGGGTCGTCTTGCCCGTTCCGGGCGGCCCCTCGAGCAGGACGTGGGCACCGCAGTCGAGCACCGCGACCAGCAGCTCGACCTGGTGGTGACGGCCGACGACCGAACCGCTGACCGCGCGGACGGCGGGCCGGCCCGACAGGCGGGTCGCCGGAGCGTCCCGCCTGCCGGGCACAGGAGCCAGGGTCACGCGTGCTCGTGCACCAGCACGCCACGGACGTTCTTGCCGGCGAGCAGGTCGTCGTACCCGTCGTTGATGGTGTCGAGGGTGTAGGTGTTGGTGATGATCTCGTCGAGCTTGAGGTCGCCGCTCTGGTAGAGCCCGAGGATCTTCGGGATGTCGGCGGTCGGGTTGCAGTCGCCGAACAGGCTGCCCTTGACCGTCTTCTTGAACAGGGTCATCACGGCCGCCGGGAGCTGGATGTTGTTGAGGTCCAGCTTGTTCAGCCCCGTGATGACCACGGTGCCGCCCTTGCTGACGGCGTTGAAGCAGGAGGTGACCTGCGGCTCGGTGACCAGGTCGGTCGTGATGATCGCCTTGTCCGCGCCGACGCCGCGGGTCAGGTCCATGACGAGGTCGTGCGCCTCCTCGGCGCTGCCGACGGCGTGCGTGGCCCCGAGCTCCATCGCCTTCTCGCGCTTGTTCTCCAGCGGGTCGACGGCGATGAGGTTCTTCGCGCCGGCGTACCGCGCGCCCTGCACGGCGTTGATCCCGATGCCGCCGACGCCCATGACGATGACCGTCTCGCCGGGCGCGACCTTCGCGGCGTTGACCGCGGAGCCCCAGCCGGTCGGTACGCCACAGCCGACGAGCACGGCCTTGTCCAGCGGGAGGTCGTCGTCGACCTTGACGACGGAGTTCTGGTGGATGGTGGCGTACTGGCTGAAGGTGCCGAGCATGCACATCGCGCCGTAGTCGCCGCTGGTTCCGGTGAACACGAAGCGCTCGCCGGGCAGGTAGCCCTCGAGGATCGTGGCGCCCATGTCGCAGATGGCCTGCTGGCCGGTGGCGCACCAGCGGCAGATCCCGCAGTTCGGGATGAACGAGCACACGACGTGGTCGCCGGCCTTGACGCGCGTGACGCCCGGGCCGACCTCCTCGATGATCCCGGCGCCCTCGTGGCCGAGCACCATCGGCAGCCGGCCCGGCAGGTCGCCGTGCACGACGTGCACGTCGCTGTGGCACAGCCCGGCGTGGGTGTAGCGGATCAGGACCTCGCCCTCCTTGGGGCCGTCGAGGTCGAGCTCCTCGATCTCGATGCGCTTTCCGTACTCGAGCACCACAGCAGCCTTGGTCTTCACGGGCGGTCCTTCTCCTCGTCGAGTCGGCGTCCGCCGAGCCCGGCGGACGGTCCCAGACACCCCTCGGCCCGGCACGGCCGCGGAAGGGAAGAGCCCCGGAGGCGCAGGGGCGACACCGCCCGACCATCGACCGAGATACTGCCGACGTGTGACGCAGCTCATACACTCACGTGACGCCGCGTCGCGCAACCGTCGACCTTCACGGACGCTTTCCCTTGGCAGCCAAGGCCCGTATGGTCCGCGTCACACCCCGGCTACCGAGGAGATCACGTGGACACGACCACTGTCACCGTCGAGACCGACGCCGAGGAGATCCCGCAGATCGAGGAGGACCTGCTCGTCGAGGACGTGTCCATCGACGGCATGTGCGGCGTCTACTAGCCCGGGGTGAGCGTCCTCGACCGGGCGTGGGAGCTGTCCCCCTCGGTCTCGGTCCGCCCCGAGTCGTTCGGCGCGCTGCTCTACCACTTCGGCACCCGCCGGCTGTCGTTCCTCAAGGACCCGCGGCTGCTCGACGTCGTCCAGCGGCTGTCCGACTCACCCACCGCGCGGCAGGCCTGCACCGACGCGGGCCTGACCGGCGCGCAGCTGCCGGCGTACGACCGCGCGCTGTCCACCCTCGTGAGCACCGACATGATCCGGGAGCGTCAGCCGTGAGCCTGGTCGACCA
>JAOPWV010000055.1 GCA_025965475.1 Frankiales bacterium
CTGGTGCGTCGCGACTGACGACAGTCACGCCATGGTCGCCTCCCGCGGGACAGCCGCTCCGCGTAAAGTGACGACACCGCAGCTCCCGGACGACCCGTCCGGCGGCGTGCGGATGGTCAGACGACCGGAGCCGCCTACGCGCTGGTGAATCTGCCGCGAGCGGCTCCTCGAAAGGCGGTCCGCGTGTCACGGCGTCCTCCCTGCTCAGGATGTCGTGCCGTGTCACCCCTGCGCGTCGGCCGACGGCCCCGGAGGTGACTCTCACCGAGGTGTCTCCCGCACCGGCCCCGCGGCGTTCCGGACCACGCCGGACCGGGATCCACGTCGCCGCGGCGGTGACGGTCGCGCTCGGCACCGTCTACCTCGTGCTCCGGCCGCAGGCGCCTGACCTGCCCGCGCAACTCGCGCGGGCGAGCGCCGTCTCCCGGGGCGCCGGGCTCTGGTGGGCCAACTGGTACGGCGGCATCAACACCTCCACGTACAGCCTGGTGTCCGCCAAGCTGATGAACCTCGTCGGCGTCGGGCTCGTCGGCGTCCTCTCGACCGTCGTCATCGCGGTGCTCGGGGCGTACCTCGCGCGCCACGGCACCCGCCCGCGGCTGGGCGCCGTCGCCATCGCCGTCGCCGCCAGCGCCAACCTGTACTCCGGTCGCATCACCTTCGCCGCGGGTACCGCCGTCGCGCTCGGCTCGCTGGTGGCCCTCACCCGCGGGCGGTTCGCCACGGCCACGCTCATCGCTGCGGTCACCGGGCTGGTCAGCCCGCTCAGCGCGCTGTTCGAGCTGACGGTCCTGGCCGGGCTGTGGCTGGCCCGCAGCGCCGATCGCAGGAGGCTGCTGGTTGTCGGCGCTGCCGCTGCCGCGCCGGTGCTGGGGCTGACCCTGCTGTTCGGGCAACCGTCGTACATGCCCTACAGCCTCAACACCCTGGTGTTCGCCCTGCTCGCCTGCGGGGCGGTGGCCGTCTCACCCGTGCCGGGACCGGTGCGCGTGGTGGCCCTGGTCTTCGCCGCCGTCGCGCTGGCGGCGTACGCCGTGCCGTCGCCGATCGGGAGCAACGCGGCGCGCATCCCCATGCTGGCTGCCGCGCCGGTGGTGATCGCGACCGCCCGGCGAGGGCAGGGCTGGGGCAAGGCGCTGGCCGGCGCCCTCGTGGTGTGGCCGCTGATCAGCTTCGCCAGCGACATGGCCATCGCGAGCCAGCCGAGCGCCGAGGCGCGGTTCTACGGGCCGCTGCTGGCCCAGCTGCCGCCGACGGGCACGTCCACCCAGCGCGTCGAGGTCCTGGACCCGCGCACGCACGGCGCGGCGTACTACCTGTCCACGCAGGTGCCGCTGGCCCGGGGCTGGGAACGTCAGGTCGACGTCGCCAGCAACGGGCTGTTCTACGCCAAGACGCTCGATCCGGTGGCGTACCGCACGTGGCTGGTCGACCACGCCGTGGGCTGGGTTGCGGTGCCCACGGGCGACCTGGACTTCGGCGCGGTCCGGGAGCGGGAGCTGGTGACCGGCGGGCTGCCGTACCTGCGCCTGCAGTGGTCCAACCCGGACTGGCAGCTCTACCGGGTTCTCGTGTCCGCGCCGGTTGCGAGCGGCGTCATGACCGCCATACGCCTCACCGACACCACGGTCGAGCTGCAGGCCCACGAGGCCGGCAGCGCGGACGTACGGGTGCCGTACAGCGGACTGCTGGCCGTGACCGACACCGCCGGCAACCCGGTCGGTTGCGTGGGTCCGGGTACCCAGGGCGACTCGCGGATCCAGGTGCCGGGGCCCGGCGCCTACATCCTGACCGGGCGCCTGTCGGCCCTCGGTACGGCCTGCCCGGCGCCGGTCGAGTCGACGTTCCCGCCGGGGTCCCGGCCGCCGCAGACGCCCTTGGTCAGTCGGTAGAGCTCACTCGGTAGTCCAGCCCTGCGGGTTGGCTGGCTGGGCTGGCGTGCCGTCGGCGTTCTTCGGCCCGGGGATCCCGCGGAACCGGTAGACCATCGGCTCGAGCCCGGCCTGCAGCAGGTAGGCCTGCCCGGTCTCGCCGGAGTCGAAGGCCTGCAGTACCGCCTCGCCGGCCGTCTCCACCGGGATGATCGGCACACCGCTGTCCTCGAGCATGTGCCGGATCGGGCCGATGATGGCGGTCTCCGCGAAGCCGGGGCAGAACGCGTTGATGGTGATGTTCTGCGGGGCGAGCGCGGGCCCCAGGGAGCGCACCAGCCCGACGACGGCGTGCTTGTTCGCCGAGTACACCGGGTCCAGCGGCACCGAGGTCAGCCCGGCCATGGAGGCGGTGCAGACGATCGCGCCGCCACCCCGGCGGCGCATCGCGGGCAGCGCGGCGTGCACGCCGTAGACGACGCCGTCGAGGTTGATGCCCATGACCCGGCGGTACGCGACCGGGTCGAAGTCCCCGTCGACGCCGAAGCCGGTCGTGACGCCGGCGTTGAGGAACACGAGGTCGAGCGCGCCGTACGCCTTCTCGGCCTCGGCCGTCGTGGCCATGACCTGGGCGTAGTCCGAGACGTCGCAGCGCAGGAAGGTGCCGCCCAGCTCGTCGGCGACGCGCCGGCCGCCCTCCTCGTCGACGTCGAGGAGGACGACGTCGTCACCGCGACGGGCCAGCCGCCGGGCGACCTCGGCGCCGAACCCCGAAGCGCCACCGGTGACCAGGGCGACCCGGGCGCTCACGCGGCGCCGGCCGCCACGCCCGTGCCCTGCACGCCGGCGGTGCCGCCGGGCTGGGCCGCACGGACAGCTCCGCTCACCGGCTTGCTGTCGGTCCGGCCGTCGAGGAGCAGGCGCGCGATCCGCTCGCGGTGGTGCGCGGCGTCGCCGTACGCGTACTCGAGGCGCTTCGCGCGCTTGAAGTAGAAGTGCGCGTCGTGCTCCCAGGTGTAGCCGATGCCGCCGTGGTACTGGATCATGTCGCTCGTCGCCTTGCGGGCGGTGTCGCCCGCCTTGGACTTGGCGATCGAGACGGCCAGTGTGCGGTCCGGTGCGTCGATGTCCAGGGCGTGGGCGGCGTACGTCGCCGCGTGCTCGGCCATCGTGACCGCGACGTGCAGGTCGGCCAGGTCGTGCTTGATGGCCTGGAAGGAGCCGACCGGCTTGCCGAACTGCACGCGGGTCTTGTCGTACTCGACGGTGTCGGTGAGCGCCTTGCGGGCGATGCCGACGAGGTCGTTGGCGACGAGGACCGCGGCCCGGTCGATCAGCTCCTGAACCGCCGCGCGGGAGGACGCCTCGAGGCGCTCGCCCATCGCGCCGTCCAGGGTGATCGTGCTCAGCCGGGTGGTGCGGTCCAGGGCCACGATCGGGCTGATCTCGACGCCGGCCGACGCAGGGCCGACGAGGTAGAGCCCGTCCTGTGCCGCCACGACGAGGACGTCGGCGACCTGGGCGTACTCCACGAAGTCGAGCCGGCCGGACAGCGTGCCGCCTGTGGCGGTGGCGGGCGCGCCCTCCGGGGAGGGGAAGGCGTTCGGGGCGAGGAGGGCGACCGCGCCCTTGGCCTCGCCGGCGGCCAGACGCGGCAGCCAGGCGGACTGCTGGGCCGGGGAGCCGGCCAGGCGGATCGCCTCGCCGGCGAGGACGGTGCCGAGCCACGGACCGGGCACGGTGCCGGCTCCGAACGCACGGGCGATCACGGACGCGTCGAGCATGCCGAGGCCGATCCCGTCGTGCTCCTCGGGGACCAGGACGGCGAGCCAGCCCTGCTCGCCGACGGCCTTCCACAGCTCTGCGGGCACGCCGTCGCCGTCGGCGTCCTCGTACAGGGCCCGGACCTGCATCGGCCCGAACCGGTCGCGCAGGTATGAGCGGACGGCGTCCTGCAGGGCGCGCTGCTCGTCGGTGAGGGCGAACTCCATGTCGGCTTCTCCTACCGGGGGAGGCCGAGCACGCGCTCGGCGACGATGTTGCGCTGGACCTGGGACGAGCCGCCCCAGATGGTGCACGAGCGCGACCAGAGGGCCATGGTCGTGAGCTCCTGCCGGGTCCGGCCCACGCCGGTGAGCTGGAAGGCCTGGCCGACCACGTCGCTGTAGACGTCGGACAGGTTGCGGAACGTCTCCGACCACTGGAGCTTGGTCATCGAGGCCTCGAAGCCGAGGTCCTTGCCCTTGCCGACCTGGGTCAGGATGTGCCAGGAGTGGTACTTCAGGCACTCGAGCTCGACGAGCTGCTCGGCCAGCGCCTGGCGCAGGATCGGGTCCTCGGACGCCGGGCGGCCGCCGCGGTCGGTCTGGTGGGCCGCCGCGGCGACCTCGTCCCACATCTTGCGGAACTCGGTGTACTGGCCGATGGCCGACGAGCCGCGCTCGAACGACAGCAGCAGCATGGCGGTCTGCCAGCCGTTGCCCTCGCCGCCCAGGACGTCGGTGGTCGGGCACAGGGCGTCGGTGAAGAAGACCTCGCCGAACTCGCTCTCCCCGGTCAGCTGCTTCAGGGGGCGGGCCTCGACGCCGTCCTGGTGCATGTCGACCAGCAGCATCGAGATGCCGGCGTGCTTGCTGCCCTCTGACGGGCCGGTGCGGGCAAGGGTGAAGACCTTGTCGCCGTGCATCGCGTTGGTGGTCCAGATCTTCTGGCCGTTGAGGACGTACTCATCGTCCTGCTTCTCGGCCTTCATCTGCAGCGCAGCGAGGTCCGAGCCGGCGCCGGGTTCGGAGAAGCCCTGACACCAGATGACCTCGTTGTGCAGCAGGGGACGGATGATGTCCAGCTTCTGCTGGTCGGTGCCGAGCAGCATCACGGTCGGCGCGAGAAAGGTCAGGCCGAGCGGATTGACCGTCGCCGGGGCGTTGGCCTTGGCCATCTCCTCGTCGTAGATGGCCTTCATCGTCGGGGTGCCGCCGCGGCCGCCGTACTCGGTCGGCCACTGGATCCCGGCGA
>JAOPWV010000062.1 GCA_025965475.1 Frankiales bacterium
AGCCGCGCGGCCGCCGACAGGGCGCCCGGCACCGACGCGAGCCGCTCCCCGACGAGGATGACCGCACCACCCGCGCGCAGCGCGGTGGCGGCGTCGGCGGCCAGGACCTCGCCGTCCGAGCCTGAGCCCGCGAGACCGGCGAGCACCGCCGCCTCGCCACCGGGCACGGTGCGGAGCAGACGCGCCGCGGTCTTGACCAGGCCGGGCGAGGCGAACGGGGCGATGGCGAACACCGCAGCGCCGTGCCGGCGTACCGCCTTGCGCAGGCGGAGGAACAGGATCGGAGACTCCTCCTCCGGCTCGAAGCCGACGAGCAGCACCGTCGTCGCGTTCTCGAGGTCGGCGTACGTCGTCTCGAGGTAGCGGCCGGCCACGTGGGCGGCGAGGAAGTCGAGCTCCTCGTCCGAGTGCGGCCGGACCCGCGCGTCGATGTCGTGGGTGCCGAGGACGACGCGAGCGAACTTCGCGTAGCCGTAGGCGTCCTCGACGGTCAGCCGACCGCCGGGCAGGACGCCCACCCCGTTGCCCTCCTTGGCGTAGCGCAGTCCGCGGGCCGCGCGCTCGAGCGCCTCGGTCCACGACGCCTCGACCAGGCGGCCGCTGTCGTAGTCACGGACGAGCGGGGTGGTGATGCGGTCGGGCTGGGTGGCGTAGGTGAACGCCCACCGGCCCTTGTCGCAGTTCCACTCCTCGTTGACCTCCGGGTCGTCGCCCGCGAGGCGGCGCAGGACCTTGCCGCGCCGGTGGTCGGTGCGCAGGGCGCAGCCGGCCGCGCAGTGCTCGCAGACCATCGGGGAGGAGACGAGGTCGAACGGGCGGGCCCGGAAGCGGTAGGCGGCCCCGGTGAGGGCGCCGACCGGGCAGATCTGCACGGTGTTGCCGGAGAAGTAGCTCTCGAACGGCTGGTCGGCGTAGATGCCGACCTGCTGCAGCGCGCCGCGCTCCATCAGCTCGATGAACGGGTCACCGGCGATCTGCTGCGAGAACCGGGTGCAGCGGGCGCAGAGCACGCAGCGCTCCCGGTCGAGCAGCACCTGCGAGGAGATGGCGATCGGCTTCGGGAAGGTGCGCTTCGTGTCGTGGAAGCGCGAGTCCGACGGGCCGTTGCTCATCGTCTGGTTCTGCAGGGGGCACTCGCCGCCCTTGTCGCAGACCGGGCAGTCGAGCGGGTGGTTGATGAGCAGCAGCTCGAGGGTGCCCTCCTGCGCCTTCTTGGCGACCGGCGAGGTCAGCTGCGTCTTGACGACCATGCCCTCGGTCACCGTCGTGGTGCAGGCGGTGAGCGGCTTGCGCTGGCCCTCGACGTCGACGATGCACTGACGGCACGCGCCGACCGGGTCCAGCAGCGGGTGGTCGCAGAACCGCGGGATCTGGATGCCGATCAGCTCGGCGGCCCGGATCACCAGGGTGCCCTTCGGCACGGCGACCTCGAAACCGTCGATGGTCAGCGTGACGAGGTCGGTGGGGACGACGTCC
Organism: Frankiales bacterium; assembly: GCA_025965475.1. GTDB lineage: Bacteria > Actinomycetota > Actinomycetes > Mycobacteriales > SCTD01 > RYN-124. The sequence continues at coordinate 1,477 of JAOPWV010000062.1, forward strand.
GTCGTGCCCGGGTCGGTCACGGTCATGCCGGGGCTCCCGCGAACACGGTGGCGGCGACCGGGTCGAAGGGGCAGCCTCCGCCGGTCATGTGGGCGACGAACTCGTCCCGGAAGTACTGGATGCCCGAGACGATGGGGCTGGTCGCGCCGTCGCCGAGGGCGCAGAACGACCGGCCGAAGATGTTGTCGCAGGTGTCGAGCAGCGTGGCGATGTCCTCCTCGGTGCCGTTGCCGGCCTCGAGGCGCTGCAGGATCTGCACCATCCAGAACGTGCCCTCGCGGCACGGCGTGCACTTGCCGCAGGACTCGTGCGCGTAGAACTCGGTCCAGCGCAGGACGGCCCGCACGATGCACGTCGTCTCGTCGAAGCACTGCAGGGCCTTGGTGCCGAGCATCGAGCCGGCCGCGCTGACCGACTCGTAGTCCAGCGGTACGTCGAGGTGCTCCGCCGTCAGGATCGGGGTGGACGAGCCGCCCGGGGTCCAGAACTTGAGCTCGTGTCCCTCGCGCATGCCGCCGGCGAGGTCGAGCAGCTCGCGCAGCGTGATGCCCAGCGGGGCCTCGTACTGGCCGGGGCGCTTCACGTGGCCGGACAGGGAGTACAGCGTGAAGCCCTTGGACTTCTCGGTACCCATCGAGCCGAACCACTCGGGACCCCCGAGCACGATTGCCGGGACGGAGGCGATGGACTCGACGTTGTTGATGACCGTCGGCAGCCCGTACAGGCCGTGCGTCGCAGGGAACGGCGGACGCAGCCGGGGCTGGCCGCGGTAGCCCTCCAGGGAGTCCAGCAGCGCCGTCTCCTCGCCGCAGATGTAGGCGCCGGCGCCGGCGTGCACGACGACCTCGAGGGCGTAGCCCGAGCCGTCGACGTCCGCGCCGAGGTGGCCGGCGGCGTACGCGTCGATGACCGCCTGCTGCAGGCGTCGGACGATGTGCGTGACCTCGCCGCGGATGTAGATGAAGGCGTGCGTCGCCCGGATCGCGTACGACGCGATGGCCACACCCTCGATGAGCGCGTGGGGGTTGGCCATCAGCAGCGGCATGTCCTTGCAGGTGCCCGGCTCCGACTCGTCGGCGTTGACGACGAGGTAGTGCGGCTTGCCGTCACCCTGCGGGATGAAGCCCCACTTCATGCCGGTGGGGAAACCGGCGCCGCCGCGGCCGCGCAGGCCCGACTCCTTCACGAGCGCGATCACGTCGTCCGGGGACATGGCCAGGGCCTTGGTCAGCGCCTGGTAGCCGCCGTGACGGCTGTAGCCCTCGAGCGTGAACGACTGCGGGTCGTCCCAGAAGGCCGACAGGACAGGGGTGAGGGTCATGCCTCGTCCTTCTGCTGCTGCACGACAGCACCGGGGACGGTGCCGTCAGGGAAGGGCGGTGCCGTCTCGCCCCGCTCGCGGGCGAGCTCGAGGCCGGCCAGGGACGCGGGACCGGCGGCCGGCCCCTCGTTGGCGAGGCCGTCCGGGAAGCCGGCGAGCACGCGCTCGGCCTGCTTGAACGTGCACAGCCGGGACGGGCCGCGGGTCGGCGCCGGCGGGTTGCCCGCCCGTGCCGCGTCAACGAGGTCGCGCGCAGAGGAGGGCGTCTGATTGTCGTAGAACTCCCAGTTGACCATCACCACGGGGGCGAAGTCGCAGGCCGCGTTGCACTCGAGGTGCTCGAGACTGACCGTGCCGTCGGCGGTCGTCTCGTTGTGGCCGATGCCGAGGTGGTCCTTGAGCGAGCTGAAGATCGCGTCGCCGCCGAGCACCGCGCACAGCGTGTTGGTGCAGACGCCGACGTGGTACGTACCGGCCGGCCGGCGGCGGTACATCGTGTAGAAGGTGGCGACCGCGCCGACCTCGGCCTTCGTCAGGCCGAGCTCCTCCGAGCACAGCCGGATGCCGTCCGGGCTGACGTAGCCCTGGACGGACTGGACGAGATGGAGCATGGGCAGCAGCGCCGACCGCGCCTTCGGATAGCGCGCGATGATCTCGCGCGCCTCCAGGCGGGTCTGCTCCGTCAGCGGCGGGATCGTCGAGTAGTCGACGGGCGCCTGGGGCATTTCGAGGTCCACTACCGGTCCACTCCACCCATCACGGGGTCGATCGAGGCGACGGCCGCGATGGCGTCGGCGATGAGGCTGCCTTCGCACATGGGCGAGGCGGCTTGCAGGTTGACGAACCCTGGGTCGCGGACGTGCACGCGGTAGGGACGGGTTCCGCCGTCGCTCACCACGTGCGCGCCCAGCTCGCCGCGCGGGTTCTCGATCGCGACGTAGACCTGGCCGGCCGGGACCCGGAAGCCCTCGGTGACCAGCTTGAAGTGGTGGATGAGCGCCTCCATCGAGGTGCCCATGATCTTCTTCACGTGGTCGAGGGAGTTGCCGAGGCCGTCGGGGCCGAGCGCGAGCTGGGCGGGCCAGCCGATCTTGCGGTCCTCGATCATGACCGGCCCGGGCGTGAGCCGGTCCAGCGCCTGCTCGACGATCTTGAGCGACTCCCACATCTCGTTCATGCGGACGCGGTAGCGGCCCCAGGCGTCGGCGGTCGTCTCGGTCGGCACGTCGAAGTCGTACGTCTCGTAGCCGCAGTACGGCTCCGTCTTGCGCAGGTCCCAGGCCAGGCCCGCGGAACGCAGGATCGGGCCGGTGACCCCGAGGGCCAGGCAGCCCTGCAGGTCGAGGTGCGCCACGCCCTGCAGGCGCTTCTGCCAGATCGTGTTGCCGGTGAGCAGGTCGTCGTAGCTGCGGAGCCGGCCCGGCAGGATCTCCAGCAGCTCGCGGATCTTCTCGACCGCGCCCGGGGGTAGGTCCTGCGCGACGCCGCCGGGACGCACGTACGCGTGGTTCATCCGCAGGCCGGTGATCATCTCGAGGATGTCGAGGATCAGTTCGCGTTCGCGGAAGCCGTTGGTCATGGCCGTCAGCGCGCCGAGCTCCATGCCGCCGGTCGCCAGCCACACGAAGTGCGACGAGATGCGGTTGAGCTCCATGAGCAGCACGCGGATCGTGGTGGCCCGCTCGGGCACCTCGATGCCCAGCAGCTTCTCGACTCCGAGGCAGTACGCCGTCTCGTTGAAGATCGGCGACAGGTAGTCCATGCGCGTCACGAAGGTGACGCCCTGCGTCCAGTTGCGGTACTCGAGGTTCTTCTCGATGCCCGTGTGCAGGTACCCGATGACGGTGCGGGCCTGCTTGACCGTCTCGCCCTCCAGCTCGAGGACGAGACGCAGGACGCCGTGCGTGGACGGGTGCTGCGGCCCCATGTTGACGACGATGCGCTCGTCCTCGTCACCCGGGACGATGCTGTCCCAGTCGCCGCCGGTGACCGTGTAGACCCGGCCCTCGGTCGTCTCGCGGGCGGTCGCGGCAGCGGCCTCGGAGGCTGCGTACGGGTCGAAGGACTCGTCCGTCACCGTGCCGTCCGAGGTCGTCGTCACGGCGTCACCACGCGGGTGTTCAGGTGCTTAGGCATAGGTCCGCCTCTCGTCCGGCGGCGGGATCTGCGCGCCCTTGTACTCCACGGGCACCCCGCCCAGCGGGTAGTCCTTGCGCTGCGGGTGACCGTTCCAGTCGTCCGGCATCAGGATCCGGGTCAGCCCCGGGTGCCCGTCGAAGATGACGCCGAACATGTCCCACGTCTCACGCTCGTGGAAGTCAGCAGTCGGGTAGACGGGCGTGATGCTCGCGATGTGCGGGTCCTCCACCGTGACCGCAGTCTCCAGCCGCAGCCGGCGGCGGTACGTCAGGGAGGTCAGGTTGTAGACGACGTGCAGCCGCTCCTGCTGGGCCGGGTAGTCGACGCCGTTGAGGTTCGACAGCAGCTCGAAGCGCTGGTTCTCGTCGTCGCGCAGGACCTTGGCCACCTCGGCCACCTTGGCCGGCAGCACGTGCAGCGTCAGCTCGCCGCGGTCCACGACGACGCGGACGATGCTGTCCGAGAAGGCGGGGTAGGCCTCGGCCAGCGCGTCGACGGCCTCGTCGAACCAGCCGCCGTACGGCCGCGGGGTGGACAGGTCGGGTGCCTTGCGGCGGACCAGGCCACCGAAGCCACTGGTGTCACCGCCAAAGGCCGCGCCGAACATGTCCGACACGCCGCGGGAGTCGGCGCCGACACCGGTGTCGACCGCGCCGGGCGTGTTGCCGTCGGGGGTCGGACCGCCCGTGGGGATCTCCGTCACTTGGCACGCTCCTGGGCGTAGGCCAGCCGGGCGGCCTTCTTGCCCTCCTTGGAGTACCGCACGCTGCTGGCGACGAGCTCGCGCGGCTGGTAGCCCTCGCGCTCGCGCCGCTTCGCGTTCGCTCCGAGCGGCTCGTCCATGATCTTGTCGTGCAGCTTGAGGATCGCGTCCATGAGCATCTCCGGACGTGGCGGGCAGCCGGGCAGGTACATGTCGACCGGCACGATGTGGTCGACGCCCTGGACGATCGCGTAGTTGTTGAACATGCCGCCGCTGCTGGCGCAGACGCCCATCGCGATGACCCACTTGGGCTCGGGCATCTGGTCGTAGATCTGACGGAGGACAGGCGCCATCTTCTGCGAGACGCGGCCGGCGACGATCATGAGGTCGGCCTGTCGCGGCGACGGCCGGAAGACCTCCATGCCGAAGCGCGCGAGGTCGTAGCGGCCGGCGCCGCTGGCCATCATCTCGATGGCGCAGCAGGCCAGGCCGAACGTCGCGGGCCAGAGCGAGGACTTGCGGGACCAGTTGACGACGCCCTCGACCGTCGACAGCAGGACCCCGCTGGGGAGCTTGTCTTCCAGACCCATGTCAGTCCCATTCCAGACCGCCGCGCCGCCAGACATAGGCGTACGCGACGAAGACCGTGGCGATGAACAGGACCATCTCGACGAGGCCGAACAGGCCGAGCTTCCCGAAGGCCACGGCCCACGGGTAGAGGAAGATGATCTCGATGTCGAAAACGATGAAGAGCATCGCCGTCAGATAGAACTTGACCGGGAAGCGACCCCCGCCCATCGGCTGCGGCGTGGGCTCGATGCCGCACTCGTAGGCGTCGTACTTCGCCCGGTTGTAACGCTTGGGCCCGGTGAAGGTCGCGGCGCCCACGGAGAAGGCCGCGAAGCCGAAAGCGAGCACGAAGAGCACCAGGATCGGCACGTAGTTGTTGAGCACCTGGACTCTCCTCTCTAGTCAGTTCCGCGGGGCAGCCTACGTGTTCCGCCGGGGTCCGCCCGGCACGGGGTCAGGCCGCCGGAGCGACCTTCGTGAGCCCGTTGATCACGCGGTCGAGCGCGTCGCCGCCGCGCGGGTCGGTGAGGTTGGCAAGCAGTTTCAGGGTGAATTTCATGAGCAGCGGATGAGGCAGCCCGTGGCGCGTCGCGAGCTGCATGACCTTGGGGTTGCCGATCAGCTGCACGAAGACCCGGCCGAGTGTGTAGTAGCCGCCGTACGTCGCCTTCATCGCCTCCGGGTAGGCCTGCAGGGCCTTCTCCCGGGCGGGTCCGGCGGGCCGGGCCAGTGCCTGCACCGCGACCTCGGCGGCCAGCAGGCCGGACTCCATGGCGTACGCGATGCCCTCGCCGTTGAACGGGTTGACCGCGCCGGCCGCGTCGCCGATGAGCATGACGCCGCGGGTGTAGTGCGGCTGCCGGTTGAAGCCCATCGGCAGCGCCGCGCCGCGGATCGGCCCGGTGGCGAACTCCTCGGTGAACTGCCACTCGTCCGGCATCCCGCCGACCCAGCTGGTGAGCAGCTTGCGGTAGTCCGTGTCCTGCCAGGCCTTGGTGGTGTTGAGCAGGCCGAGACCGACGTTGCTCGTGCCGTCGCCGACGCCGAAGACCCAGCCGTACCCGGGCAGGAGGTCGCCGTTCTCGGCGCGCAGCTCCAGCCAGGACTCGAGCATGTCGTCGTGCGTGCGCGGGCTCGTGTAGTAGCGGCGGACGGCCACGCCCATCGGCCGGTCGTCGCGCTTGGCGATGCCCAGCGCCAGGGCGAGGCGGGCGCTCACGCCGTCCGCCGCGATGATCAGGGGCGCGTGGAAGTTCGTCTCGACCTTGTCGGGGCCGACCTTGGCGGTGACCCCGACGACCTGGCCCGCGGCGTCGAGCACCGGCCCGGTGACGTTGGTCCCGGTCTGCAGCCGGGCGCCGGCCTTGCGCGCGTGGTTCGCCAGCAGATCGTCGAAGTCGAGGCGGGGGCGCACCAGCCCGTAGTCGGGGTAGGTCGCCAGCTCCGGCCAGGGCAGCTCAAGCCGCATGCCGCCGCCGATGATGCGCAGCCCGCGGTTGCGGACGAACCCGTTCGCCTCGCTGGTGTCGATGCCCATGTCCACGAGGCTCTTGACCGCCCGGGGTGTGAGCCCGTCGCCGCAGACCTTCTCGCGGGGGAACTCCGTCTTCTCGAGGAGCAGCACGTCCAGACCGGCCTGCGCCAGGGCGTACGCCGCGGCGCTGCCTGCGGGCCCGGCGCCGACGACGAGGACGTCAGCACTCGTCGTCGTCGCGGTGGTCACGTGCTGCTCCTGTGCTTGCTCCCAGACGCTTGTGAAAGATTTCACGAGCATCGGGGAACGAGTGTACGGCGTCGGAGGTTCCCGGGCGCGGCGGCCCATCCGACCCGCCGGAGGGCCCGATCACAGGGCCGGCCGGACGCCCCGATGCAGCGCCACGATGCCGCCGGTGAGGTCGCGCCACCGGCTCTGCTCCCACCCGGCGGCGGTCAGCCGCCGCGCCAGTTCGGCCTGGGCCGGCCAGGCCCGGATGGACTCCGCGAGGTAGACGTAGGCGGCCGGGTCGCTGCTCACCCGCGTGGCCACCGACGGGAGCAGGCGCATCAGGTACTCGACGTACACGGTCCGGAACGGTGCCCAGGTCGGGTGGCTGAACTCGCACACGACGAGCCGGCCGCCGGGCCGGGTCACCCGCAGCAGCTCGCGCAACGCGAGGTCGGGGTCGGCGGTGTTGCGCAGCCCGAACGAGATGGTCACCGCGTCGAACGACGCGTCTGCGAACGGCAGTCGCAGTGCGTCGCCCGCCACGAGCTCCACCCCCCGGTGACCCGCGCGCCTGCCCACCTTGAGCATGCCGAGGGAGAAGTCGCAGCCGACGACCTCGGCGCCGGACCGGGCGAGGGCGGCGCTGCTCGTCGCCGTTCCGGCCGCGAGATCCAGGACCCGCTCCCCCGGCCGCAGCGCCAGGGCGTCGCGCACCGCGGTCCGCCAGGTGCGGTCCAGCCCCAGCGACAACACGGTGTTGGTGAGGTCGTAGCGAGGGGCCACCTCGTCGAACATGGCGGCGACGTCGGCCGGGTCCTTCTCGAGGCTCGCGCGGGTCATGCGGCCATTCTCGCCGGTGCCGCCCGGTCCCGCTCGACGCGGTGTCCCGGAGCCGTGACCCCGCGGGAGTGAATAGGCGGCAGTTCGGGGGGAAGGCGCCTCACGGGGTCCGCGCCCGCTGTCCCCACGACGCTCCGGAGGAGTTTGCTGTGACGCTGCGCGACGAGGACATGGTCACCACACCCACGATGACGGTTCCCGGCGGCGACGCCGACGGCACGGACGGCGGCGGCGGCGACGCCGACGGCACC
>JAOPWV010000081.1 GCA_025965475.1 Frankiales bacterium
ACGCTGGCCGGCGTCGGCAACCAGACCGGGGGCGCCGGCAACGGCGTGCGCGGCCTGGCCGCTGTCGTCGTCCTCGGCCTGGGGGCCGGCGCGGCCGGCCTGCTGCGGCGTCGTCTGGGCTAGCCGGTCGTTGCGGTCGTTGTTCTCACTGGGTGTGTCCCATTTCCTGGGGCAGCGCTTGGCGCTCCTGCTGATGACCGGGCGTCTCCCGACTCGCGCGGCATCGAACCCCTGGGGCGGTAGTCTCCTGGGGTGCCCACGTCTGTGGTCCGTCGCTGGTGGCGCCTCGCATAAGCGAGCGCGCCTCTGCACCTTGCCCAGGCTGCCGCTGCCAGCAGCCGGCCGGGCGAAGAGCCTTTCGTGACCTGCTGCGGGAAGCAGATCCGAAGGAGCCTCATGTACGTCGACCAAGCTCACATCGACGACGTCAGCATCGCACCAGTCGTGCGGGAAGACGCCGGTGAACTGCTGACCCTCCAGCGCGCCGCCTACACCACTGAAGCTCGCATCTACCGCGACCCCGAACTGCCGGCGCTGACCCAGACCCTGCCCGAACTTCACGCCGAACTGGTCACGGCCACCGCGCTGAAGGCGTGCATCGGTCACCGCATCGTCGGCGCGGTCCGCGCCCGCGTGGAGGGGACGGTACTGCACGTTGGACGCCTCACCGTCGCTCCCGACGTGCAAGGACGCGGCATCGGCTCGCGCCTGTTGGCCGCGATCGAGAGCCAGCACAGCGACCAGGTGAGCACTGCGGCCCTGTTCACCGGTCATCTCAGCACCGCCAACCTGGCGATGTACACCCGCCGTGGCTACTCGGAGCAGCGACGCGAACATCTGCGCCCCGGCGTGGTGCTGGTGCACATGACCAAAGCGCTGGCGGGGCCGGGCCGGCGATTCCAGTGAGCAGCTACCTCGGACGGCCCGATGATCTCCAACTGGCGTTCGACGCCTCCGACAATGCGGCAGAGCTCGCCCTCGCACGCTTCGAGGGCGGCGTCTCGGTCACGCTGAAGGCGGATGGCACACCGGTCACCGAGGCCGACCGGGCTGTCGAGCGATCACTCCAGAAGACCTTGTCGGCGGCACGGCCGGGCGATGCCTTTCACGGCGAGGAACTCGGTGTCCTCGGCGATTCCGACCGCATCTGGATCCTCGACCCGATCGATGGCACCGGGTTCTTCAGCCGAAGAGATCCGAACTGGCGGATCCACGTCGCTTTGGAGGTGCACGGGGTCACCCAGCTTGCCGTCGTCACCTCTCCTGCGCTACGGCGCTCCTGGTGGGCCACCCGAGGCGGTGGCTCCTTCGAGTCGTCCTGGCCACGCGAGGAACGCAGCACGCGCCGGCTGCGGGTCAGCGCGACGTCTACGTTCGCTGAAGCCAAGCTCGAGGCTCTGGACGAAGAGTCCAGAGCCCACCTCCCACCGGCTGTCGCTCGGACCCGCTCGGACCCGCTCGGCCCCCTACCGTTGGTCGATCTGGTCCGAGGCGAGGTCGATGCCTTCCTAGCCGAGCGCTACTACAAGTGGGATCACGCGCCGTGGATCCTCCTCGTCGAGGAAGCCGGGGGCCGCTTCACCGACCCCACCGGAGGACGAGCCAGCGATCGAGGAGGCGGCCTCTACTCGAATGCCGCGCTACACGACCGACTCCTGGCTTGGCTGCACTATCCGATCCGACCGTGAGAGAGCCGCAACTCTGACCCTCGCTCATGTCGCGGGTGGTGGCGTTCAGGCTGCGGTGAGGACCGGCCGAGGCTTCTTCGCTAGGGCGGACAGGTGCCGCAGGGTGGTCGCGACGCAGGCAACCTGCAGCCAGCCGGTAGCTGAGGCGGTGGTGTTCTCGAACGACTTGGCCAGGCGGCGGGAACGTCCGAGCCGTCCGTGAGCCACTTCGACGCGCCAGGCCTGCCGGATGGGTCGGAACACCGGCTGCTTGTCGTCCCAGCCGACCCGGCGTACCTCGAGCCCGTGCGCTCGGCCCAGGTCCCGCGCCGCGGTGGCGGTGACGCCCCGGTCGACGAGCACCAGCTCGAGGCGCCCGGTCACGCCTTGACCGGCGAGGTGCTCCAGCATCAGTTGGCTGGTGCGGTTCTCGTGCGTGGACGCCGGCACTACCAGGGCGCCGAGCGGGAGACCGGTCACGACTACCGCCACGACCCGCATGGCGCCTTCGTGCGCCCGTACGCACCGCCCCGGTCGTGGAAGGTGAGGCCGCCGTTGGAGGCCCCGCGGGCCAGGTGGGTGTCGATGACGACCATCGACGGGGTTGCCTCAGCCCGGCTCTCGGCCTCGCGCACTGCCTGGTGCAGCACGGTCAGGGCCCGTGCCCAGGTGCCGTTGCGCGACCAGCGGCGAACTGCGACCACACTCGGGTCCAGGGCCCGAAAGACTCGGGCAAGAACCGCCACTGGCAGCCGGTGTGCGAGATGTAGAGCATCCCGTCTACCACCCGCCGCAGGTCCGGTGCGTGCTTGGGGCCGCGCTTGGTCGGCACGTTGAACACCGGCTCCAGTAGCGCCCACTGCGTATCGGTCAGGTCACTGGCGTAGGACATGCGCGGGACCGTGCCTGCCCGGACAGGCACGGCAGTCGCCGCTCAATGGGACACACCCAGTCAGGCGTGGGCGGACAACCTCGCCGCCATGAACTCCCGGGCGTGCCGCGCGAGGTCCTCACCGTCGTCCCAGAGGTCGCGCCAGACGCCCAGCCGGTCCGACAGGTCCGGCGAGATCA
>JAOPWV010000085.1 GCA_025965475.1 Frankiales bacterium
ACCGGATACTCGTTCAACCTGGACGGCACCGCGATCTACCTGACGATGGCGTCGCTGTTCATCGCGCAGGCGACCGGCAACCCGCTCGCGCTGTCCGAGCAGATCTCCCTGCTCGTGTTCATGGTCATCGCCTCGAAGGGGGCTGCAGGCGTCACCGGCGCCGGCCTGGCCACCCTGGCCGGAGGACTGGCCGCGCACCGTCCGCAGCTGCTCGACGGCGTGGGTCTGATCGTCGGCGTCGACCGGTTCCTGTCCGAGGCCCGGGCCCTGACCAACTTCGCCGGCAACGCCGTCGCGACCCTCCTGATCGGCCGTTGGACGGGAGAGGTGGACGAGGAACGCGTCCGGCGGGTGCTCTCGAGGGAGCTGCCGTTCGAGGAGTCCTTCTTGGCGGACGAGGTGTCGCAGTTCGACGACGCCGCGGGCGGTCGTGCCGAGGTACCGGCCAAAGTGTGAGCCGGTTCTGAGCCGGGCTCTGAGTCGAGGCCCGGCCCGGGGTCCTAGGACCTCTGTCCCATGGCGGCCGGCCTCGCCGACGGGAACGCTGTGCACGGGCCGTCCGGGCAGCGGGCCGCGGAGGGCCCGGAGGGGACCCCCGCATGAGCCGTCTTCGTCGTCTTCCCGCCCTGGCCGTCGTACTCCTCGCGCTGGCCGCGGCGGGCGCGGGAGCCTGGACGCTGGCCACAGCGGCGTTCGGCCGCGCCGGCGTGGACGACGCGAACCGCCAGCCGCTGGACGACAACGGCCGCCAGCAGCGGGCCCACGACCGGCGCTCGGCCTCCCCGTCCCCGGGACCGAGCGCCCCCGTCGCGTTCGACCCGGGTGGGTCCGTGCCACCTCCACGGTGAGGCCGGCGCTGATTCCGGCGCTGATCCGACACAAGGGGCCGCGGGACGTGTCAACCTGGATCGCCACCCCCGTCCGGTCCCGGCAGCCGGGCCGACCGGCGGGCGCCACGACCAAGGAGCCGGGGACATGTTCGGCCGCCGACCTGCCAGTGGGCCCGCATCGGTGTCGCGGGCCGTGGCCAGCTTCCTGATCGCCGGCCTCATCGTGTTCACCGTCATCGGCGGCCTGTTCGCGATGGCCGAGCGGGGGCAGGCGGTCGCCGAGGCCGTCCGTGACGCCCGCTCCCTGACGAGCGTGGAGGCGTACGACGTCGTCGGGCCGGCGCTGACCGACCAGGCGCTGGCGCCCGGACCCGGCTTCGACGCCCTCGACCGCCTCGTCCGCGACCGGGTCCTCGGCAAGCAGATCGTCCGGGTCAAGATCTGGGACCGGACGGGCCGAGTCCTCTACTCCGACGCACCGGCGCTGATCGGCCGGCGGTTCGTGCTGGAGCGGGCCGAGCGCGACGCGATGGGCGGTGACGCCCCGCCGGTCGCCGGCGTGACCGACCTCGGCCAGCTGGAGAACACATACGAGCGTCAGTTCGGCAAGCTTCTCCAGGTCTATCTGGGGATCCGTACGCGGACCGGCACGCCGCTGCTCTTCGAGACCTATCAGCGGTACGACGCCATCACGGCCAACAGCCAGCGGATGTGGCGCAGCTCCCTGCCGGTGCTCGTCGGTGGCCTCGTCCTGCTCTACCTCGTCCAGGCGCCGCTCGCGTACCGGATGGCCCGGCGGCTCAGGACGAGCCAGGAGCAGCGCGAGCAGCTGTTGCTGTCCTCCCTGGCCGCGTCCGACCACGAGCGGCGCCGGATCGCCTCCGATCTGCACGACGGCGTCGTCCAGGGCCTCGCCGGCGCGTCGTACACGCTGTCGGCCGCGGCCGATCGGGCCCGCGCGGCCGGGTCGCACGACCTGGCGACGGCGACGGCCCGCATCGCGGTCGACCTGCGCCGGTGGGTACGTGAGCTGCGGTCGCTGGTCGTCACCATCACTCCACCGGCCCTGCATCAGCAGGGGCTGCTGGCCTCCCTCACCGATCTCGCGGCGACCCTGGAGTCCCGGGGGGTCGCGGTGACGGTCAGCGTGCCGGACGACGTGGCATTCACGGAGGCCACCGAGAGCCTGGTCTACCGGGTCGCCCAGGAAGGCGTCCGCAACATCATCCGGCACGCGCAGGCCGGGAGCGTGGCCCTGGAACTGTCCCAGCAGGCGTCGGACCTCGTGTTCACCGTGGCGGACGACGGCGAGGGGTTCGACCTCGCCGCGGGCGGCGCCCGAGGCCGGGGGAGCGTCGGGCTGGAACTGCTCACAGCCCTCGTCGCCGACCAGAACGGCACCCTGACCATCGCATCCGGCCCCGGCTGCGGCACGCGGCTCGTCTTGACGCTGTCGGGTGCCCGCGACACGGTGAGGACATGACCGCTACCGCGGACCCGGCCACCGGACGGCTGATCCGCGTCCTCGTGGTCGACGACCATCCGCTCGTCCGGCACGGTCTCACCGACCTGCTCGACGCGAGCCCGGACATGCACGTCGTCGGGGCGGTCGCTGACGGGGACATCGCGGCTGAGGTCGCCGCCGACACGCTGCCCGACGTCGTCCTCATGGACCTGTCCATGCCGCGGACGGACGGACTGGTGGCCACTCGCGCGGTGCTGGCCGCGGTCCCCGACACCCGGGTCATCGTGCTGACGTCGTTCTGCGAGAACGAGCGGATCCTCGACGCCCTCGACGCCGGCGCCATCGGGTACCTGCTCAAGGACACCGAACCCGCGGACATCCTGCGTGCGGTGCGCGACGCCGCGGCCGGCGACGCGCCCTTGTCCCCGCGAGCGGCCCGGGCGCTGCTGCCGGCCAACCGTCGCGGCAGCCGGGGAAGCCGCGACGCGCTGAGCGCGCGCGAGACCGAGGTGCTGTCCCTGGTCGCGGCCGGGCTGCCGAACAAGGCGGTCGCCCGGCGGCTCGGGATCTCGGAGAAGACCGTCAAGGCGCACCTGACGAGGGTCTTCAGCGTCCTCGGGGTGCAGGACCGGACCTCGGCTGCGCTGTGGGCGCAGCGGCACGGCGTGGTGGCCTGAGCAGACGGCGCCTCAGGAGGCCGCGAGGTGGCGGGCGGCGAACAGCAGGCCCCAGGGGAGGCCGACGCGCGCCTCGCCCCAGGTGTGCCCCTGACCGCGCTGGATCCGGAACTGCGTCGGGATGCCCCGGCGCGCGAACAGGCCGGCCAGCCGCTGCACGCGTCGCACCGCGCCGGAGCTCGCATTGCCGGTGTCGAGGTAGACGCTGAGCGGCTGCGGGACCGGGATCCAGGCGGCGTACTGCGACGGGGTGTGCGCCGCGACAAGCCGTTGCCGGCCGGCCAGCAGGGCCCTGGCCGCGTCCCGGCCCGGGTCGCCGTACGGCTGGAAGGCCAGCAGCGTCCCGAACAGCTCTTGATGGTGCAGGCCCACGTCAAGCGCACAGAACCCGCCCATGGACATGCCGCCGAGCACCCGGTGCCCACGGTCGGGGAGGGTCCGCAGGTGCCGGTCGGCCCAGCCGACGACGTCGCGCACCAGGTAGGTCGCCACCTGCGCGCCGCCGACCGCGTCGAGGCACTCGCTGTCGCGCAGCCAGCCGGCGTTGACGTCCGGGGCGACGACGATCATCGGCGGGATCACGTGGCGGGACACCAGCAGGTCCACCGTGACCGGCACCTGACCTGCCCGCATCCAGTCCTGCGAGCCGCCGGGGCTGCCGTGGATGAGGTACACGACCGGGTAGCGCTGCTGAGGATGGGTGCTGTACCCGGGCGGCAGGTAGACGTACGTCCGGCCTGGCGGGACCTTGAGCCGGCGGTCGCCGAGCAGCACCGGGATCAGTCGTCCGTGGCCGATCGGGGCGTGCGCGTACGCCGGTTGCGCCAGCGGTGTCACGCCCGCCAGCTGCCCGACTGCAACGATGCTCGGTGCGTAGCCGACGTACGCGTTCAGCCCAGCGGCCGCCGCGAGGGTGACGGCGAGGGAGGTCGTCAGGGCGCCCGTCAGCAGGCCGGTCCAGGCTCGTCGGTGCTGGCGTCGGCGCCGCCGGAAACGCAGCGCCGTCACCACCGCCACGGCAGACGCGACCAGCGCCACGACGACGGCGGGCCAAGGGGTGAGGAGCAGACCCTGGCTCTGTAGCCGGGTGACGACGTCGGACGGGAGCACCGTGGGCAGGTGAGGACCGGGCTGGGGCGGTGCCCAGGCCTGCCCGCCTGTCCAGTTCATCGACCGCCCCCGGTGCCAGCGGCCGACCTCTGCGACGGCTGCGAGGCCACCGTCGCACCTGGCCGTTGAGAACCCGCTGAAACACAAGGCATTCAGTCGGTGCTCAGCGGCGCGGGACCACCCTGTGCTCGGTCTGCCACCCAGGATGCCGAGGAGCCATGGTCGACGCCCGCACGCTCTCGTCCGATCCGGCATGATGACGGATGCCGATGCGGTAGCCGGACAGGAAGCGGGGATCGTGAAGGTCTTGCTCGTCGAGGACGAGGTGCGGCTCGCGGAGGCGATCCAGCGGGGCCTCGGCGCGGAGGGCTTCCAGGTCGAGCTCGTGCACGACGGCACCGAGGGGCTCTTCAAGGCGACGACCGGTACCTACGACGTCGTCATCCTCGACATCATGCTGCCGGGGCTGAGCGGCTACCGGATCTGCCAGGAGATGCGCAAGGCGGAGGTCTGGACGCCGGTGCTCATGCTCACCGCCAAGGACGGGGAGTACGACGAGGCGGACGCCTTCGACCTCGGCGCGGACGACTACCTGACCAAGCCGTTCGCGTACGTCGTGCTCGTCGCCCGGTTGCGGGCGCTGGTACGGCGCGGGGCCCCGGAGCGGCCGGCCGTGCTCTCGGCCGACGACCTCACCCTCGACCCGTCCCGGCACCGGGTGAGCCGCGGCGAGGACGAGATCACGCTGACCCCGCGCGAGTTCTCCCTGCTGCACTTCCTCATGCGGCACCGCGACGAGGTCATGAGCAAGACCGAGATCCTGGAGAACGTCTGGGACGCGCACTACGACGGCGACGACAACATCGTCGAGGTGTACATCGGCTACCTGCGCAAGAAGATCGACGCGCCGTACGGCAGGCGCAGCATCGACACCGTGCGCGGGGTGGGCTACCGGCTCAGCAGCGGGGGCTGACCGACCCGTCAGGCGAGCGGGAGGCGCAGGCGCACCAGGGAGCCGACGGGAACGTCGAGGAACTCGACCCGACCCTCGTGAGCCGTGCTGATCTGCTGCACGATCGCGAGGCCCAGGCCGGTCCCCCCACCGTCGCGTGTCCGGCTCTCGTCGAGCCGGACGAACCGCTCGAAGACCCGCCGGCGGTCCTGGGCCGGGATGCCGGGGCCGTCGTCGGCCACCTCCACCTGGGCCCAGCCGTCGATCGCGCGTACCGACAGCGAGACCTCGCTCTCCGCGTGCCGGGCCGCGTTGTCGACCAGGTTTCGCACGGCCCGGGACAGGCGCTCGGGGTCGCCGGGGACCCGCACCGGCTCGTTGTGGCAGATCACCGCGAGGTCGGTCGTGCTGCGCAGGCGATCGGTCTCGGCCTGGATGATGTCGTCGAGGTCGACATCGGCGCGCTGCATCTGCAGGCCACGTTCGTCCGCCCGCGCGAGCAGCAGGAGGTCGGACACGAGGTGCTCGAGGCGCACGGCCTCCTCGAGCACCGCCTCGCTGGTCCGCTTCCAGTCGGCCCGATCGGGATGGGCCTGCGCCACCTCGATGGTCGCCCGCAGCGACGCCAGCGGGCTGCGCAGCTCATGGCTGGCATCGGAGACGAACCCCCGCTGCGCGTCGGCGGCCGCCTCCAGCCGGTCGAGCATGCGGTTCATCGTGTTGGCGAGCAGCCACACCTCGTCGTGCGCCTCCGGCACGGGAACCCGGGAGCCGAGGCGTGGGGCGTCGATGTCGGAGACCTGCCGCCGGATCGCCTCGACCGGCCGCAGGGCCCGCCCCGACAGGGACCACGTCACACCGCCCACCAGGATCAGCAGCAGCGGGACGCCGACCAGCAACAGGCCGGTGACCGTGTCGACGCTGGCCTGGACGCTGTCCAGGGACTGGCCCACGACCACCGTCACCGGAAGGTTGTTGGGCGTGATGCCACCGAGCGCGAGCACCCGGTAGGCCTCGTCGTTGCCACCCGGGAGCCGCTCCATCCGGGACAGCTTGGCCTTGCCCGTCGCGACGGCTGCGTGGGTCATCGGCGGCTCGCCGTCGATGCCGGGGCTGGCGGCCAGGATCGAGCCGTCGCGTCCCAGCACCTGGATGACATTGCGTTCGGTCAACCGGCGGCGCAGGTCGAGCCCGGCGATGCCCTCGACGCGGATGTTGTCCGCGATGTCCTGGGCCTGGAGCTGGATCGCCGCGTCCACCCCGGCCGTGAGGTTGCGGTCGAGGAACGTGATGAGCAGGCCGCTGCCCACGGTGACGGCTGCCCCGACGGCGACGACGGCGACGAGGGACGTGCGCGCGCGCACGCCGGCGTGCCGTCGCCACAAGGCTCCGAATCTCGTCCGAGGGGGGCGTTGGGACACCCGGGCAGCGTAGGCGCGCAGGCTGGCGGCCGGCCCGAGGCGCACACGGCGGCGGGCCCGCGGAGCCATGATCCGGCCGACGACGTTCACGACCCAGGTTCTGTGGGGCGGCCTGTACACATGCTGAGAGCCGAGGCGGCAAGATGCGTCGTGCACATCTCTGCGAGAGCCGACTACGCGGTACGGGCGGCGCTCGAACTCGCGCTGTCACCGGATGCCCCGGTCAAGGGCGAGGCGCTGGCCCGGGCCCAGGACATCCCGCCCAAATTCCTCGAGGGCATCCTGTCCACCCTGCGCCGGGCCGGGCTGGTGCGCAGCCAGCGGGGCGCCGAGGGCGGCTACTGGCTCGCCCGGCCGGCGGAGGACATCTCGGTGGCCGACGTCATCCGTGCCGTGGACGGGCCGCTCGCCGGTGTGCGGGGTCTGCGTCCGGAGGACGTCAGCTACGACGGCGCCGCGACCGCGCTGGGGCCGGTCTGGGTGGCTGTCCGCGCGAACCTGCGGCTGGTCCTCGAGCACGTCTCGCTCGCGCAGGTGGCGGGGGACCGGCTGCCCGCGAAGGTCCGCCGGCTCGCCGCCGATCCGGAGGCCTGGATCACACGCTGACGCAGCCGTTGTGCTGGCAGGGGTGCGGCGACGCCTTGCGCATTCCCTACTCATCCGATAGGAAAGACGCATGGCCAACCGTGCATCCCTTCTCGTAGGGCGTCTGCACGTCGATCTGTGCCGCGTCGCCAGCGCCGCCTGTCCTGCCTGACGCGCGCCCCGCCGCCGGTTGAGCGACCCCGCCCCCGGCTGCAGCCCGTTCCGCCCGACCGCTCCTTGCCAGGAGCCGTCGGGCCGGCGTCCAGGAGTTCCAGTGCCGACCGTGCCCTCCTCCTCTTCCGCGGTGCGCTACCACCGCCTGGCTCACGGAGCCGTCCCGCCCCGGACGAGCTGTCGGGACTGCAGCATCTGGTCCCTGAACAGCTCTCCTGGAGGAAACCCCCATGTCCGCACGACCGTCCCTCGACCTGTCCACGCTGCTGGCCGCCATCGCCGGCGACCCGGACAGCTGGCAACCGCTCGTCCGCTTCGACGCCGGTAGCCGGCACTGGGCCCGGCTTGTCGCGCCGCCCGGCATCGACCTGTGGCTGCTGACCTGGCTCCCGGACCAGGCCACCGACCTCCACGACCACGGTGACGCGGCTGCCGCGATCCGGGTCGTACGCGGCCAGCTCAGCGAGACCCGTCCCGATCCCCAGGGCCGGCTGACCTCGCGGTCCCTGACCGCCGGGGCGACGTACGACGTCCCGGCCGGCGTGATCCACGACGTCCTCAACCCGGGCACCGAGCGCGCGGTCAGCCTGCACGCGTACGCCCCGCGGCTGACCCACATGACGTTCTGGTCCGCCGGCCCGGCCGGCCTGCGGGTCGAGCGCACGGTACGCACCGACGAACCCGAGCTTGCGGTGGGCGCATGACCGCGCAACTGGCCGAGGCCCGTCCGCTGGCGCCGCGACGGACCGTCGAGGACCTGCTCGGCGAGTCCCGGGCGCGGCTGCGGCGCTTGAGCCCACGGGCGGCCCACGAGGCGGCCGCCCGAGGCGCGCTCCTCGTGGACATCCGTCCCGCGGCGCAACGGCGCGAGGAGGGCGAGATCCCCGGAGCCCTGGTGCTCGAGCGCAACGTGCTGGAGTGGCGACTCGACCCCGCCTGCGAGGCCCGCATCCCCGCGACCGGCTACGACGTCCAGGTCGTGGTGTTCTGCTCCGAGGGCTACACCTCGAGCCTCGCCGCCGCCGCCCTGCAGGACCTGGGTCTGCATCGGGCGACCGACCTGGTCGGCGGCTTCCGGGCCTGGTCCGGCGTGGGTCTGCCGGTCGCACCCGGTGGTACGCCGGCCGGCGCGCGCAGCGGAACGCTGCTGGAGGAGGCCGCCGATCGAACGTGAGCCCTGACGTCGTTCCGCCCAGCCATCCCCGAAGGGAAAATCCGTTGCACCGCAAGCGTTTGACATCCACCCTCCTCCTGGTCTCGGCGGCCCTGCTCCTCACCGCCGCGTGCGGTGGCCGCGGCGCCAGTACCGATGCCGGCACCACGAAGGTGGCCTCTACCTCGGCAGCCGGACAGCTCCGCCTCGGTTACTTCGCCAACGTCACGCACGCCGGGCCGGTGTACGGCGTCGGTACGGGCGTCTTCCAGCAGGCGCTCGGGACGACGAAGCTGTCGACCCAGATCTTCAACGCCGGCCCGGCTGCGGTCGAGGCCTTGTTCGCCGGGGCCATCGACGCGGCGTACGTCGGGCCGAACCCGGCCATCAACGGCTTCGTGAAGAGCAAGGGCGAAGCGTTGCGGATCGTCGCCGGTGCGACCTCCGGCGGTGCGTCGCTCGTCGTGAAGCCGGAGATCACGTCGCCGGCGCAGCTCAAGGGCAAGCGGATCGCCGATCCGCAGACCGGCGGGACGCAGGACATCGCGCTGCGCTCCTGGCTGGCGGGGCAGGGCTTCAAGGAGCAGCTGGACGGGAGTGGGGACGTGACGATCCTGGCGCAGGAAAACGCCGCGACGCTGGACCTGTTCAAGGCAGGGCGGATCGACGGAGCATGGGTGCCCGAACCCTGGGCCTCCCGCCTCGTGCTCGACGGCGGCGGGAAGGTCCTGGCCGACGAGAAGAGCCTGTGGCCGGGCGGCCGGTTCGTGACCACCAACCTCATCGTGTCCACGGCCTTCCTGACCGAGCACCCGGCGACGGTCGAGGCGCTGCTGCGCGGCCAGGTCGAGGCCGACCGTCAGATCAACGCCGACAAGGCGAAGGCGCAGACGGTCGTCAACGCCGAGCTCAAGAAGCTGACGGGCAAATCCCTCCAACCGGCCGTCATCGCCCGCGCGTTCGCCCAGATCGAGATCACCGAGGATCCCGTCGCCTCTTCGCTCAAGACGGCGGCAGATCACGCCGCCGCCATCGGACTGACCAAGGGAGCTGACGTGAAGGGCATCTACGACCTGAGGTTGCTCGGCACGGTGCTCGGCCGGACCGTCGACGACGCCGGCCTGGGCCGGTCATGACCGTCACCGACGAGCTGCTGAGCAACGCGCAGGCGTACGCCGCGGCGTTCACGAAGGGTGACCTGCCCATGCCGCCGGCCCGGCGCGTCGCCGTGGTCGCCTGCATGGACGCGCGCCTCAACCCGTACGGCCTGCTGGGCCTGCAGGAGGGCGACGCGCACGTCATCCGCAACGCGGGCGGGGTGATCACCGAGGACGAGATCCGGTCGCTGGCCATCAGCCAACGACTGCTCGGGACCACCGAGATCGTGCTCATCCATCACACCGACTGCGGCATGCTCACGTTCACCGACGACGCGTTCAAGCGCTCCATCGAGGAGGAGACCGGCTTGCGGCCGCCGTGGTCCCCGGAGAGCTTCCCGGACGCCGAGGCGGACGTGCGGCAGTCGATCCGGCGGATCACCACGAACCCCTTCATCCCGCACAAGGAGTCGGTCCGTGGCTTCGTGTACGACGTGAAGACGGGTTCGTTGGACGAGATCCGCTGAACGAGGCGGGTCATATACGGCGACGATGTGACTTACGAACGGGCCCAAGGCGTGACAACGTGACGGGATGTACAACATCCATCAGATGGTCGGCTGGGACCGCTGCGCGAACCTGGAGTGCCAGGCCGTGCTCGGCATCGACCACGTCACGCTGACGACGACCAGGCACATCCGCCGTTTCTGCACGGTCGACTGCATCGGGGAGGGCCAACAGGCCTGGCGCAACGTGCTGTTCGCCCAGGCCGAGGCGCCGGGCGAGCCGATCGAGGACGCGGTCAACAGCCTCTACACGATGGCCAAGGACAAGATCTAGCCGCGGGTCAGAACTGGACGCCGCGGCTGAGGGCGCCGTCCACCAGCAGGTTGCTGCCGGTCGTGAAGCTCGAGACCGGACTGCTCAGGAACGCGACGGCGTTGGCCATCTCCTTCGGCGTGCCCATGCGGCCCGTCGGGTTGAGGGCCAGCGCGGTCGCGAAGAACTCCGGATCGCCCTGCTGGATCTGGTCCCAGACGCCGCCCGGGAAGAACGTGTTGCCGGGGGAGACCGTGTTCGCCCGGATGCCCTTGCCGGCGAGCTGGAACGCGAGCCCGGAGATGTAGTGGATCAGCGCGGCCTTCATCGTGCCGTACGGCCCGGAGGCGAAGTCGACCTCGCGGCCGGAGACGCTCGAGACGGCGACGATCGACGGCGCGCTGCTCGCCTCGAGGTGGGGCAGCGCGGCGTTGACCAGTCGGACCGTGCCCATCAGGTCGATGTTGACCGACGCCGCCCAGCTCTCCTCGCTCTCCGGGATCGCGAGGGCGCTGACGTTGGACACGACCGCGTCGATGCCCCCCAGCTGCTCGGCCGCGGCCGCCACCCAGTCGGCCATCCCCTGGGCGTCACCGACGTCGAGGACGGTGCCCTTGGCCTTCGGGCCGAGGGCCGACTCGGTCGCCTTGATCTCGTCGGCGTCCCGCGCGCAGAAGGCGACCGTCGCCCCTTCCGCGAGGAAGGTCTCGACGATCGCGCGGCCGATGCCGCGGGTGCCGCCCGTGACGAGTACGCGCTTGTCGGTCAGCTGCAGGTCCATGACGATCCTCTGTTTCCGGCGGGTGTTCTCGGCGGTTCTCGGCGGGCGAGGGTCAGAGCAGGGTGGCGGCGCGCCGACGCAGGTCGGCGTGCAGCCCTTCGTACGCCGTCACCGGTGGTAGCAGCGCCTTGCGGGCCTTCACGACGACGCTGTAGTTGGCGTCGACCACGTTGGCGATCGGGGTCTCGCTGATCTGGGACAGCAGCTGGTAGGCGTCCATCGCGTGCAGGCCGTACAGCTCGACGAACCACGCGATCAGCTCGGCCTGCCCGATCCGCCACGAGTCCTCGAGCGGCCGGCTCGAGCCGACCGTCATCCAGTGCGTGTCGTCCTCCAGCCGCGGCCAGGCAGGTGCGCCGCCCTTGAGCAGCTCGACGATCAGAGTGGTGGTCATCGCGCCCTCGACGGCGGTACCGCACGCCTCGCCCTCGCCCTGGCGGTAGTGCCCGTCGCCGATGGAGAAGAGCGCGCCCTCGACGTTGACGCCGAGGAAGCAGGTGGTGCCGGCCCGCATCTGCGGGGTGTCCATGTTGCCGCCGAACCGGTCGGGCACGAGAGAGCTGCGGACCTCGCGGCCGGCCGGCGCGACCCCGACCGTGCCGAGCATCGGCTCGAGCGGCAACTCGATGCGGTGGTCGCTGAAGCGCGCCTCGAAGGCCACGGTCCTGGCCACGCTGTCGAGGTGGTAGATCCAGGTGGTGTCGGGCAGTGGCGGCTGCAGCGTCACCGTCCGGTCGGTGCTCGTCATCCCGCCGAAGAACGGGATGGCTGCGGAGGCGCCCCAGTCGCGAGCCGGCTCCATGCTGACGAAGTGCAGGGCGAGGGTGTCGCCCGGCTCGGCGCCCTCGACGTGGAACGGCCCGGTCTGCGGATTGACGTGGCGCAGGTCGACCTTCTCGCTCGACAGGTC
Organism: Frankiales bacterium; assembly: GCA_025965475.1. Classification (GTDB taxonomy): domain Bacteria; phylum Actinomycetota; class Actinomycetes; order Mycobacteriales; family SCTD01; genus RYN-124. The sequence goes on from JAOPWV010000085.1 coordinate 11,975, forward strand.
GGTGACCGATCGCAGTGCCCCGCAGAACGCGTCGTCGGACCAGAGCCGGAGCGCGATACCCGGTTTGATACGCATCACGGGGGCGACGCCACCGAAGGTGAAGGCGTACTGCTCGAACGAAGGCGTGAACTCCACGACATCCATGCGTGCACCCTAGGGCCCGTTGGCGATCTTGCGCCCATCAGGAACCGGCTCAGGAACGCAGGCGGACCCGGTCCGGGGTGAGTTCCGCGACGGACGAGACGCCGAGCAGCTGCAGGGTCCGCCTCACCTCGGCCGACAGGATGTCCGCGGCCCGCTGGACCCCGCGCTCACCGCCGGCCATCAGCCCGTACAGGTAGGCCCGCCCGACCAGGACCGTCGTCGCGCCCAGGGCGACCGCGGCGACCACGTCGGCACCGTTCATGACGCCACCGTCGACGTACACCTCGGCCCGGTCACCGATCGCCGCGACCACGGCCGGCAGCTGCTCCAGCGGTGTCGGGGCGCGGTCCAGCTGGCGCCCACCGTGGTTGGAGACGACCACCGCGTCGGCGCCCGCATCGACGGCGGCCCTGGCGTCGTCGGCGCTCTGCACGCCCTTGACCACGAGCTTGCCGGACCAGACCTCGCGGAGGGCGGCCACGTCGGCGACGGTCGCTGCCGGGTCGAACATCCTGTCCACCAGGTCGGCCACCGTCCCGCCCCACGAGCTCAGTGACGCGAACTCCAGCGGCGGCGTCGTGAGCAGGTTGAACCACCACGCCGGGTGCAGCGACGCGTCGGCGACGGTGCGCAGCGTCAACGCCGGCGGGATCGTCAGGCCGTTGCGTACGTCGCGCAGCCGCGCACCCGCCACCGGGGTGTCCACGGTCAGGACCAGCGCGTCGTACCCGGTCCGACGGGCCCGCTCGACGAAGTCACGGCTGGCCTCGCGGTCCTGCCACAGGTAGAGCTGGAACCAGCGCCGCCCGTGCGGTGCGGCCTGCGCGAGGGCCTCCAGTGAGGTCGTCCCCATCGTGGACAGCGCGTACGGGATGCCGGTCCGGGCGGCCACCCGCGCCACGGCCGGCTCGCCCTCGTGGTTCATCATCCGGGTGAAGCCGGTCGGCGCGAACGCGAACGGCTGCTCGGCGCGGCGGCCGAGCACCGTGGTCGAGGTGTCCACCTGGGAGACGTCCCGCAGGACGCTGGGGCGGAACTCCACCCGGCGGAACGCCTCGCGCGAGCGCTGGAGGCTGAGCTCGTCCACGGCCGCGCCGTCGGTGTAGTCGAACACCGCGCGCGGGGTACGCCGGCGGGCGGCCCGGCGAAGATCCTCGATGGTGGCCGCGTGCGAGAGCCGCCGCGCCGTGGCGTCGAGCGGCACCCGCCGCGGTTGCAGCAGCGGCCGCAGCTCCGCCCAGCGCGGCCTGCGGCGTTCGGTCATCTGCGCGGCGTCAGGCCGCTGACGGCGAGATGACGAACAGCGGGATCTCCCGGTCGGTCTTCTTCTGGTAGTCGGCGTAGTCGGGGAATGCCGCGACCGCGCGCTCCCACCAGGCGGCCTTCTCGTCGCCGGTCACCTCACGTGCCGTCATGTCCTGGCGCACCGGGCCGTCCTGCAGCTCGACGTGCGGGTCGGCGACCACGTTGTGGTACCAGACCGGATGCTGCGGAGCCCCACCCAATGAGGCCACGGCGGCATAGCTGCCGTCGTGCTCGACCCGCATGAGGGGGACCTTGCGGAGCTTGCCCGACTTCGCGCCGCGGGTGGTCAGGACGATCACCGGCAGCCCGCGGAGCGTGGTGCCCTCGGTACCGCCCGAGCTCTCGTACTGCTCGACCTGGTCGCGCACCCACTGCGCCGTACTCGGCTCGTACTCACCGTCCAGAGGCATGCCACCAGCGAACACCACAGCTCGGTCCTGCACAAACCGGCGCCTGCCCCTTTCCCCGGCGACCACCTTTGCGTCCGGGCCGTTGTGGCTCGGGAGCCACGATCACCCGGACGCAACGCACTGGGGTGGCTACAGGCGCGACCAGGCCTCGGTGAGCACCGAGCGCAGGATCTGCTCGATCTCGTCGAACTCCGGCTGGCCGCAGGTCAGCGGCGGCGCGAGCTGCACGACCGGGTCCCCGCGGTCGTCCGCCCGGCAGTACAGCCCGTTGTCGAACAGCGCCTTGGAGAGGAACCCGCGCAGCAGCCGCTCGGACTCGTCCTCGTCGAACGTCTCCTTGGTCGCCTTGTCCTTGACCAGCTCGATCCCGTAGAAGAACCCGTCGCCGCGGACGTCGCCGACGATCGGCAGGTCGAGCAGCTTCTCCAGGGTGCCGCGGAAGGCCCCCTCGGTGTTGAGCACGTGGGCGTTCAGGCCCTCGCGCTCGAAGATGTCGAGGTTGGCCAGGCCGACGGCCGACGACACCGGGTGCCCGCCGAAGGTGTACCCGTGCGCGAAGTAGTTCTGGCCCTGCAGGAACGGCTCCATCACCCGGTCGGTGGCGATCATCGCGCCGATGGGGGAGTAGCCCGAGGTCATGCCCTTGGCGCAGGTGATGAGGTCCGGCACGAAGTCGAACTTGTCGCAGGCGAACATCGTGCCGAGCCGGCCGAAGGCGCAGATGACCTCGTCGCTGACGAGCAGGACGTCGTACCGGTCGCAGATCTCCCGGACCCGCTGGAAGTACCCGGGCGGCGGCGGGAAGCAGCCGCCGGCGTTCTGCACCGGCTCGAGCACCACGGCGGCCACCGTGTCCGGCCCCTCCGTCTCGATGGCGATGGCGATCTGGTCGGCAGCCCAGCGGCCGAACGCCTCCAGGTCGTCGCCGTACTCGGTGGCCCGGTAGAAGTTCGTGTTGGGCACCTTGATGGCTCCGGGGACGAGCGGCTCGAAGTACTTCTTGAGGTCCGGGATGCCGGTGATCGACAGCGCCCCGTGCGGCGTCCCGTGGTAGGCGACAGCCCGGCTGATCACCTTGGTCTTCATGGGCTTGCCGGTCAGCTTGAAGTACTGCTTCGCGACCTTCCACGCCGACTCGACGGCCTCACCGCCGCCGGTCGTGAAGAACACCCGATTGAGGTCACCCGGCGCGTACGCCGCCAGGCGCTCGGCGAGCTCGACCGCCTTGGGATGCGCGTAGCTCCAGATCGGGAAGAAGGCCAGGTCGCTGGCCTGCTCGAACGCCGCCTTCGCCAGTTCGACGCGGCCGTGACCGGCCTGGACGACGAACAAGCCGGAAAGCCCGTCGAGGTAGCGCCGGCCGTTGCTGTCCCAGATGTACGCCCCGTCGCCGCGGACGATGACCGGCACCTCCCCGCCGGCTTCGTACGTCGAGTGGCGGGTGAAGTGCATCCAGAGGTGGTCGCGGGCGCTGGCCGACAGCGCTGCCGCGTCGGGCCGTGCGTCCGGCGCGGGCCGGCTGCCGGAGGTCAACTGCGGGCTCGTGGTCATCGGGTTCCCCAGGTGTAGGTCTGCTTGGTGAGCTTGAGATAGACGAAGGTCTCGGTGGAGGCCACCCCGGGGACGGCCCGGATGCCCTCGTTGACGATCTGGAGCAGGTGGTCGTCGTCCTCGCAGACGATCTCGGCGAGGATGTCGAACGAGCCCGCGGTGACGACGACGTAGTCGACCTCGGGCAGCGCGGCGATCTTGTCGGCGACCCGGCGCAGGTCCCCGGTGGTCCGGATGCCGAGCATGGCCTGCCGGGTGAAGCCGACCTGAACCGGATCAGTGACGGCGACCACCTGCATCACGCCGGCGTCGAGCAGCCGCTGTACCCGCTGCCGTGCCGCGGCCTCGGAGAGTCCCACGGCCTTGGCGATGGCGGCGTACGACCGGCGGCCGTCCTGCTGGAGCTGCTCGATGATCCGCTTGTTGACCTCGTCGAGCAGCACGGTGGTGCCGCGGTCGTCCCGGGACGTCACGCGACCCTCCTCCGGCTCAGGCTGTGGCTCCGACTACCGACTCTGGCGTAGAAGACCACCTCAGGCAAGTCTTTCCGCAGTGAGAAGGTTCCCAAACGACGGAATCGCTCGTCGTGTGGGGACCGGATCAGGCCTGGGTGCTCCAGCCGCTGGCGGCGAACGTCGGCTCGGCCGCGATCAGCCGGGCGAGCCAGGCCGAGTGCCAGCGCAGCCCCTGGGGATGCGGTGCACCCTCGGCGTTCAGGGCGGCGGCGATCGTGTGCAGCGACGCGCCGGCCGAGTGCAGCTGGGCGATGCGTTCCCCGACCTGGCGCTCCACCGGGACGCGACGACCGCCGCGTCCTCGGGCCGCGTGCTGGGGGACGTCCTGCAGCCCCATGGCGGCCTCGGCCGCCGCGATCGCCGCGGGGACGTCCTCGGCGGCGACCGGCCCGCTGAACAGGTAGCCCTGCGCGAAGGCACAGCCCATGGCGACGAGGCGGGTGTACTGGGTGAGGGTCTCGACGCCCTCGGCGATGCACACGGCGCCGACGGCCCGGGCCAGGCTCACCACGCTGGCGACGATGGCGTCGTCGTCGCTGTTGATGCCGAGCCCGGACACGAAGGCCTTGTCCGCCTTGAGGGCCCGGATCGGGTGGCGCTTGAGGTAGAGCAGCGAGCTGTTGCCGGTGCCGAAGTCGTCGATGGCGACGCAGGCTCCGAGCCCGGCGATCCGGCCCAGCGCCACGCCGGCCGCCTCCGCGTCGTCCATCACCGCGGACTCGGTGACCTCGACGAGCAGCCGCCTCGGCGGCAGCCCGGACGTCTCGAGGGCCCGGCGCACCGCCTCGACGACATCGGGGTGCGAGACCTGGCGGAGCGAGAGGTTCACGGCCACGTCGAGCGATCGCCCGTCCGCCTCCCAGGCCATCGCCTGCCGGCAGGCCTCGTCGAGCACCCAGCCGCCCATCGGCACGATGAGGCCGCTGGTCTCGGCGGTCGGGATGAAGGTGTCGGGCAGCAGCAGGCCGTCCTCGGGGTGCTGCCAGCGCACCAGCGCCTCGACGCCGACGACCCGGCGGGCGACGAGGTCCACCACGGGCTGGTAGTGCAGGAGCAGCTGTCCCTGGTCGAGCGCCTCGCTCAGGGCGGCCTCGGTGCGCAGCCGGGTGGCGGCCCGCGCGCGCAGTTCGGGCGTGAAGACGCGCAGGCGACCCCTGCCGCGGCTCTTCGCGTCGTAGCGCGCGGCATCCGCGGACAGCAGCAGGTCGTCGGCCGTCTCGGGCGCCCGGCCGACGGCCACCCCGATGCTCGCCGACAAGTTGACCGGCAGGTCGTCGACCTCGAAGGGCGCCTCGAACGCGGTGGCCAGGCGCCGACCGAGCTGCTCGGCCTCGGCCGGCTGGTCGAGGCGGCGCCAGACGACGACGAACTCGTCGCCGGAGAACCGGGCCAGTGTGTCGCCGAGCTGGACCTGCTGGGAGAGGCGGGCCGCGACGGCCCGCAGCAGCAGGTCGCCCGCGGCGTGCCCCAGGCTGTCGTTCACGCGCTGGAAGAGGTCCAGGTCGATGAACGCCACGCCGACGTGGCCACCCTCGCGCGGGCTGGCGGACAGCGCCTGGGTGAGCCGGTCGGTGAGCAACGCGCGGTTGGGGAGCCCCGTCAGCGCGTCATGCAGCGCCTGGTGGGACAGCGCGACCTCGGCCTGCTTGAGCTCGGTGATGTTGGCGTGCGTGACGACGGCCCCGCCGGCCTGCAGCGGGATCACGCGCGCACTGAACCAGCGGCCGTCGTGGGGACCCGTGCAGGCGTAGTCGTACTCGAAGCGTCGCGGGTCCCCGCCGAGGACGCCGCGCAGACCGGCGGCGAGCGCGGCGGTCAGCAGGGGGTCCTCGCCGCGGGCGCCGTCGCACATCGCGGCGTAGCGGATGCCCGAGGCGCAGGTGTGTCCGTCGTCCCGCGAGGCGCAGAACAGCTGCCAGGCCGCGTTGACCGCGACCACAGCGCCGTCGCGGCCGACCGCGCAGGTCGGCGCCTCTGTGGCGTTGAGCAGGCTGAGGGCGAAGGCCTCCTGGTGGGCTGCACGCATGATCAGCTCGGCCCGCTCGACGGCGTGCAGCAGGGTCGCGCGCAGCAGGCGGCCGTCCTGGTCGTCCGGGCCGGTCGGGACGACGACGGGCACGTCCGGCCACAGCGCCCGGATGGCGAGGCTGTCCGCGACGCCGGCCACCAGCACGACGTCCGGGCGGTCCGCCACGTCGGGAAGCAGGTCGCCCAGCGCACGGCAGACGGTCACCGCAGCGGTGGGCAGCGCCGCCCCGAGCAGGTCCTGAAGCCGTTGCAGTCGGTCGTCGGCGCCGTCGATCACGACGACCCGCAGGGGGCGGGTCGGATCAGCCGTGGGCTGCACGGTGCGGGTCTCCAGTCGCAGAGGGGACGGGCCGGCCCGGGACCGTGCTGCGGCCCTGGGTCTGCCCTGCGAACCACCATGATCGCGCACGCGTGCGCCAGGCGCACGCGCCCATGCGGATCAGGCGCGCTCAGGACTCGAACTTGTACCCGAGACCGCGGACCGTGAGCAGGTGCCGGGGCGTACTCGGCTCGGGCTCGACCTTCGCCCGGAGCCGCTTCACGTGTACGTCGAGGGTCTTGGTGTCCCCGACGTAGTCCGAGCCCCAGACCCGGTCGATGAGCTGCTGGCGGGTCAGCACCCGGCCGGCATTGCGCAGCAGCAGCTCGAGCAGCTCGAACTCCTTGAGCGGCAACTGCACCGCGGCGCCCGCGACGGTCACCCGGTGCCGGTCGACGTCCATCCGCACCGGTCCGGCCTCCAGGGCCGACGTGGCGGTGTCCTCGGCCTCGGCGCCGCGCCGCAGGACGGCCCGGATGCGGGCGACCAGCTCGCGGTGGCTGAACGGCTTGGTGACGTAGTCGTCGGCGCCGAGCTCGAGCCCGACGACCTTGTCGATCTCGCTGTCGCGGGCGGTGAGCATGATGATCGGGACGGACGAGGTCTGCCGCAGCGTGCGGCAGACCTCGGTGCCCGACAGGCCCGGAAGCATGAGGTCCAGCAGGACCAGGTCGGCGCCCGCCCGAGCGAACTCGTCGAGCGCGGCCGGACCGGTCGCCGCCAACGACACCTCGAACCCCTCGCGTTCGAGCATGTACGCCAGTGGTTCGGCGATGGACACCTCGTCCTCGACCACGAGCACACGGGTCACGCGGTCACCGCCGGCCGGTCGACCACCGGCAGTCGCAACGTGAACGTCGCCCCCAGTCCCTCGACGCTGTGCACACGCACCGTCCCTCCGTGATTGGTCGCGACGTGCTTCACGATCGCGAGTCCGAGCCCCGTGCCGCCGGTCGCGCGGGAGCGCGCCGGGTCCGAGCGGTAGAAGCGTTCGAAGACCCGTTCCAGGTCCTTCTCCGGGATGCCGATGCCCTCGTCCGCGACGCTGACCTCGATCGCGTCGTCGTCCCGCCGGGCCGCGACCGTGACGGTGGTGCCCTCGCTGCTGTAGCTGATCGCGTTGTCGAGCAGGTTCACCACCGCCGTCACCAGCTGCTGCTCGTTGCCGAGCAGGATCAGCTCGCGCTGCCCGGCGTGGGTGAGCGCGATGCCGCGGGAGTGCGCCGTGGTCCGCGTGCGGTCGAGCGCCTCCGCGATCACCCGGTCGACCAGGACGTCGGAGGGGTCGGGGAGCCGTTCGGCGCCCTGCAGCCGGGACAGGTCGATCAGTTCCTGCACCAGCCGGCCCAGGCGCAGTGCCTCGTGCTGAGCGCGGCCGGCGAAGCGGCGTACGGCGGTCGGGTCGTCGCTCGCGTCCTGCAGCGCCTCGGCGAGCAGGCTCAGGGCCCCGACGGGCGTCTTGAGCTCGTGCGAGACGTTGGCGACGAAGTCGCGGCGTACGTCCTCGAGCCGGCGGGCCTCCGTGACGTCCTCGAGCAGGACGGCGACGGTGCCGTCCCCGACCGGTGCGGCGCGGGCCAGGAACACCGCCGGGGCGCGCCCGACCCGGAACAGGGGGACCTCCAGGTCGGCCTGCTGCGCCTGCATCGTGCGGCGGGTCTGGCGGACGAGCCGGCGCAGCTGGGGGAGTGCGGCGAGCACGCCGTCGCGGATCAGGCCGAGCTCACGGGCCGCCCGGTTGCCGAGGAGGACCTCTTCGGCCACGTCGACCACGAGGACCGCGACGGGCAGCGCCTCGAGGACGGCCCGGGCTCCGGGAACGAGCGGGTCGCGTACGTCGGTCGGCGGTGCGGGCGCGGCTGTACGTGCGCGCAGGACGAGGGCGGCGACCAGCGCTCCGACCACGAGCCCGAGCGTCGCGGCAAGGAGGACCACGAGGAGCAGCCTAGGCGCGTGATCACGGCGTACCCGCCGATCCAGGCCCAGTTCGCCTAGCGTTCACCCGGGTTTCGTCACCCGCTGCGCCGACCGGGCCGACCTTCATCTTCCGTTGGCGCCGCGTTCACCCGTGCCCGTGAGACTGTCGGTCACGGGACTGTGACCCCCGAGACTCTGACCGCGAGACTCGGGTCGCGCGGCGTCATCGAAGGAGGAGCAGTGCGGGACAGCTATCACGACCAGCTCGACGGGATCGGCGAAGGCCTGGTCGAGATGAGCCGCCTGGCCGGCTCCGCGGTCAGCCGTGCCACGACGGCGCTGCTCGACGCCGACCTGGAGCTGGCCGAGAGCGTCATCGTCCGGGACGACGTCATCAACCAGCTCTACCGGTCGATCGAGGCGCAGGCGTTCGACCTGCTGGCGCGTCAGCAGCCGGTGGCCGGTGACCTGCGCGTCCTCGTCACCAGCCTGCGGATGGTGGTCGACCTCGAGCGGACCGGCGACTACGCCGTGCACCTCGCCAAGATCGCGCGCCGCCGGCACCCGGCGTCGGCGGTCCCCCCGGAGCTGCGCTCGACCATCCTGGAGATGGGCCAGACCGCGCAGGGCATCGTCGTGAAGGCGGGCTCGGTCATCGCCAGCCGCGACCTGTCGCTCGCCGCCGAACTGATCCGCGACGACGATGCCATGGACCGGCTGCACGGCAAGCTCTTCACGGCCATGCTCAGCAGTACGTGGAAGTACGGCACGGAGGCGGCCGTCGACGTGACGCTGGCCGGCCGGTACTACGAGCGGCTCGCCGACCACGCCGTGGCCATCGCCCGGCGGGTCTCCTACCTCGTCACCGGCGAGCACGTCGATGAGGACGCGCTCGTCGACTGAGGGCTCAGGGCTTCGAGAACGAGGCCGGCGGACCGCTCGTCGTGGCATTCGGGCTGTTGGTGTCCAGTGCGTGGTCCACGATCGCGACTTTCACCGCGCCGTACGTGATCACGCCGAACAGGACAGTGGCGACGACGGCCGCGAGGACGGCCGGCAGGTCGCTGCGCTTGCTCTGCATGGGTGAACCGTAGCGGGTCGCCTCCGGCCGGTCGAAGGGCACTCGCGCCTGACGGCTTTTGTCGCACGCCGCGCCTACCGTGCTCGCATGCGGTTGCTCCACACGTCCGACTGGCACCTCGGCCGTTCCCTGCACCGGACCGATCTGCGCGAGGCCCAGGGCTCGTTCCTGGACCACCTGGTCGAGACGGTCCGCAGCGAGCGGGTCGACGCCGTGCTGGTCGCCGGCGACGTCTACGACCGCGCGGTGCCGTCCGTGGACGCCGTCGAGCTCTGCGAGCAGGCCCTCGTCCGGCTGTCCGAGCTCGGCACCCGCGTCGTGGTGATCAGCGGCAACCACGACTCGGCCCGGCGGCTCGGTTTCGGCAGCCGGCTGCTCGACGCCGCGGGCGTGCACGTGCGGACCCGGGTCGCCGCGTGCGCCCAGCCGGTCGTGCTCGAGGACGCGGCCGGTCCGGTCGCGGTCTACGGCGTCCCCTATCTCGAGCCGGAGGCGGTCCGCGCCGAGCTTCCGCCGGAGACCGGGCGCGGGCACGGGGCGGTGCTGGGGGCCGCGCTGGCCTCGGTCCGGGACGAGCTCGCCGGGCGCGGGGCTGTGCGCTCGGTGGTCCTCGCGCACGCGTGGGTCGGACAGGCGGTGGCCAGCGACAGCGAGCGCGACATCACCGTCGGGGGCGTCGCCAGCGTGGGCGCCTCCCTGTTCGACGGCTTCACCTACAGCGCGCTGGGGCACCTGCACGGCCCGCAGGTGCTCGCCGACGGCCTGCGCTACAGCGGCTCCCCGCTGGCCTACTCGTTCTCGGAGGCGGGCCACACCAAGGGTTCCTGGCTCGTCGAGCTCGACGCGGGCGGTCTCGGGCGGGTCGAGCACGTGCCGGCCCCGGTGCCCCGCCGGCTGTCCACGGTGCGCGGCACCCTGTCCGACCTGCTGACCTCGACGGCGTACGACGCGCTGGCCCACGACTGGCTGCAGGTCACGCTCACCGACACCGCCCGACCCGACGACGCCATGGTGCGCCTGACGAGCCGGTTCCCGCACGTGCTCGTCCTCGACTGGCGTCCCGAGGACGGCGTAGCTGACGACCGCACCTACGGCGCCCGTGTCGCTGGACGCAGCGACGCGGAGGTGGCGCGGGAGTTCGTCGCGCACGTCCGGCGCACTCCGGCGACCGACGACGAGCAGCAGCTGCTGGCCGATGCCCTGGAGGCCGGCCGGCTGGCCGGAGCGGCGGTCTAGTGCGACCGCACCGGCTCCGGCTCACCGCCTTCGGCCCGTTCGCCGGCACCGTCGAGATCGACCTCGACGTGCTGTCCTCGGCCGGCCTGTTCCTGCTGCACGGCGAGACCGGCGCGGGGAAGACCACCCTGCTCGACGGTCTGGGGTTCGCGCTGTACGGCGGCGTGCCGGGCGAGCGTGGGAAGGCCAAGCGGCTGCGCTCCGACCACGCTGCCGACGACGTCCGCACGTCCGTCGAGCTGGAGGCGACGCTGGCCGGCCGGCGGCTGCGCATCCTGCGTTCGCCACAGCAGGACAAGCCGTCCTCGCGCGGCGGTACCACGACGGTTCCGGCGAAGGTGCAGCTCGACGAGTGGGTCGACGGGCAGTGGTGCAACGTCTCGACCCGGGTCGGCGAGGCCGACGCCGAGATCAGCGACCTCATGGGCATGTCGGCCGAGCAGTTCTTCCAGGTCGTCCTGCTGCCCCAGGGCGAGTTCGCCCGCTTCCTGCGGGCTGGCTCCGCCGAGCGCGGGCAGTTGCTGCAGCGGCTGTTCGGCACGGACCGGTTCCGCGCCGTGGAGGACTGGCTGGCCGAGCGGCGCAGGCTCACCGCGACCCAGGTCGAGCAGGCCCAGCAGGAGCTGCGGCTGCTCGTCGCCCGGCTCGCGCAGGCCGCTGGCACCGACGAGCCGGACGAGGTCACGACCGCCTGGACCGCCGAGGTGGCCGCCGGGCTGCGTGCCTCGGCCGAGGGACGGCTGGCGGAGGTCGCAGGCCGCAAGGTCGAGCTCGACGCGGCCCGGGCCGGCGCGGAGGCCACCGGTCTGCTGGCAAGCCGGCAGCGCCGGCGACGCGAAGCGCTCGCGCGGGCGGAGCAGGTGACCGCCTACACGCCGACGGCCGAGCTGCTGCGCGAGGAGCTCGCCGCCGCCGGCCGGGCCGCCCAGGTCGCACCCCTGCTCGCCGGGTCCGCCCGGCGGTCCGTCGCTCTCGACCGCGCCCGTGCCGACGAGCGGGCGGCCCGAGCTGCGCTGTCCGAGGACGCGGGCGACCTGCCGGGTCTGCTGGAGCGCGAGCGTGCACGGACCGGCCGGATCGAGGCGTTGCGGGACGTGGCCACCGGCCTGCGCGAGGACGAAGCGGCGTCCCGGCTCGCCACGGAGGAGGCCGCCACCGCCGTTGCCGCGATGGGACGGTGTGACGAGGGATTGACCGCGCTGCCGCAGCGCCGGGCCGCCCTGGACCAGTCGCTGGCAGCCGCGCGTGCGGCCGCCGCACGGCTTCCGGACCTGCAACGCGAGCTCGTGCCGGCCCGGCAGTGCGCGATCGACGCGCGTGCGCTGACGGGGGCTACCGAGGAGCTGGCGGTACGCCGTGACGAGCTGACGCTGGCCCGCGAAGGTGCGGTCTCCCTCCGGGAGAAGGCGGTCGAGATTCGCAACGCCCGGGTCGACAGCATGATCGCCGAGCTCGCCGCCCACCTCGAGGACGACACTCCGTGCCCGGTCTGCGGCGGGCTCGAGCACCCCGACCCGAGCCTGGTCGTCGGCGCCCGGGTCACGAAGGACGACGAGGACCGGGCGCAGTCGGAGTACGACGCGGCACGCCAGGTCGTCGAGGGCGTCACCGCGTCCCTGGCGACAGCCGAGGCGACGGTTGCCCAGCTGGCCGACCGACTGGCAGCGGCCGGGGCGACCGGTCGTGCGGCCGAGGAACTCGACGCGGAGGTGGCCGGGCTCATCGCCGAGGAGGCGGAGCTGGCGGGCACCGCCGCCGGGGCAGAGGACACCGCCGCCGAGCTGGCCCACCTCGACGGCGAGCGGGCACGGCTCGAGGCGGCCCGGGCCGGCTACGAGGCGGACCATGCCGCGGCGCTGCGCCGGCTGGCAGACTCGGACCTCCGTGCGGAGAAGGCGCGCAGCCGGCTGGCGGCGGAGCTCGGCGGAGCGGTCGACGTCGACGGGGCGCTCGCCGACGTTGCCGCCCTGGTGGCCGCGGCGGAGCGGGCCCTCGCCTGCGCCGAGGCAGTGGTCCGCGCGGCTGCGGAG
>JAOPWV010000124.1 GCA_025965475.1 Frankiales bacterium
GCTGGCCGATCTCGGTGGTCTGGTCCTCGGCGACGCGCTGGGTGAGGTCCCCTTCGCCGTCGGCGATCTCGGCCATCCGGTCACGCAGCTGCTCGATCGGCCGCACGATCCCCCGCGCCATCAGCAGCGTCGCCAGCCCGGCCGCGAGCAGCGCCACGATGGTCAGCACGATCGCCTGGGTGCGCAGCGAATGGGCCGGTGCCAGCACCACATCCGTGGGGATCTGCACGAGCAGGGACCACGTGTCAACGCTGCCCAGGTGCACGGGCGTCGCCACGAGCAACTGCTGCGTGCCGGCGATGTCGGCAACCTGCAGCGACGCCTTGTTCGCCTTGGCGGACTCGGACGAGGCGGTCGCGGTGATCCCGGACAGCGGCTTGCCGACCGTGACGCCCTTGCCCTTGCCGGCCACCACAGCACCAGCGGTGCTGACCAGCGTCGCCCGGCCCACCCCGTAGGGGCGGATCGCGTCGACCTTGGCCTGCAGCGCGGACAGGGCCATGTCGACACCCGCGACGCCGACGACCTTGCCGCTCACCGTGATCGGGACGGCGAGGGATGTCATGAGGACGTCCTTGCCGGACACCTGGTAGATGTACGGCTCGAGCACCTTCTCCTGGCCGGAGTTCCGGGGGATCAGGTAGTAGTCACCGGCGCCGGGCTTCTCGTAGTCGGTCAGCGGGTCGACGGTGATCGCGTCGCCGTTTCGGTGCCAGTAGGCGATGTAGCGCCCGGTCGCGTCCGTGCCGAGCTTTCCGGCGTACGCAGCATCCTGGTAGTCGAACGCGTTCGGCTCCCAGCCCGACCAGACCCCGAGGAAGTTCGGGTGGGTCGCCAGCAGCTGCTTCTGGGCGAGGTCGGCCGCTGCCCGGTTCGGGCTGCGCTGCGCCATCGACGACAGCACCTGGGCGAGGTCGCGAGCAGTGGCCATGCCCTGGCTGACCTCGGCCTGCACCTGCTGTGCCGCCACCTGGCTGAGCTGCTCCGCGTACGTGAACGACGCTTCCTGCTGGCTGCTGGTGCTGCGCATCGTCAGCAGCGTCACCAGAGACCCCATCGACACGGCGAGCAGGACGACGACGCTGACGATGAGACGGATCTTGATCGTGAAGCGGGACACCGGGCTTCTCCTGCAGACGATGGCGCAGCGCTACCGGAGGGGGGACCGGGCTACATGCCGGAGATCGGCAAGTGCATGCACCACATGAGTCACCGTTCGGATCATCATCGGGCTCCGACGACATCAGGCGGGGATGGTCCGGACGGGTGATGCCGGGCGTACCGGGAGCAGGCCACGGGGTCGAGCGGCCGTACCGCGCGCGACTAGGCTTGCTCTTCGTGCCCGCCGAACGCAGCAACGACCCCCAGGGCGACCTCGCGGCCCTCGACGCGACCCTGTCCAGCATCGAGAAGGTGCTGGACCTGCCCCAGTTGCGGATCGAGCTCGGGGACCTGGAGGAACAGGCCGGCGTCCCCGACCTGTGGGACGACACCGCGCACGCGCAGGAGGTGACGACCCGGCTGTCGACGGTGCAGAGCGACATCCAGCGGGTCGAAGGCCTGCGGCGGCGGCTCGACGACCTCGGCGTCCTGTTCCAGATGGCCGCCGAGGAGAGCGACGAGGGCACGCTGGACGAGGCCCACGACGAGCTGGAGGTCCTGCGGCGGGAGATCGCGGCCCTCGAGGTGCGGACACTCCTCTCCGGCGAGTACGACGAGCGGCACGCGCTGGTCCAGATCACGCCCGGCGCCGGCGGTGTGGACAGCCAGGACTGGGCGCTGATGCTCTGGCGGATGTACTCGCGCTGGGCGGAGCGGCACGGCTACCCGATCGACGTCCTGGAATGGCAGGAGGCCGAGGAGGCCGGCGTCAAGTCCGTCGTGTTCCAGGTGAAGGCGCCGTACGCCTACGGCACGCTGGCCGGCGAGCACGGCGTCCACCGCCTGGTCCGGATCTCCCCGTTCGACAATCAGGCCCGTCGGCAGACCTCGTTCGCGATGATCGACGTCACCCCGGTCGTGGAGCCGACCGATGCGGTCGAGGTGGACGAGAAGGAGATCAGGGTCGACGTCTTCCGCTCCAGCGGCCCGGGCGGTCAGGGCGTCAACACGACCGACTCCGCGGTCCGGATCACCCATCTGCCGACCGGCATCGTGGTGTCCTGCCAGAACGAGCGCTCGCAGATCCAGAACCGCGCCACCGCCATGGTCGTCCTGCAGACGAAGCTGCTCGAGGTCAAGCGGCAACAGGAGCTGGCCGAGATGGACGCGATCCGCGGCAGCAAGGCCGACGTCGCGTTCGGCTCGCAGATCCGCAACTACGTCATCCACCCCTACCAGATGGTCAAGGACCTGCGGACGGGCACGGAGACGGGCAACACCGGCGGGGTCCTGGACGGGGAGATCGACGAGTTCGTCGAGGCGACGATCCGCTGGCGGCGTACCTCGCAGGACGACGACGCGTAACCGCCGTACGCCGCGTTGTGGTGGGCGCGCGGGGTGGTCAGCCGCGCAGGTGGGTCGCGAGGATCAGCAGCAGCGCCATCACGGCCGCCAGCGTGAGGAACAACTCGGCCGGCAGCTTCGTCTCGGACCGCAGGTGCTGCCGGGCGGCGCGGCAGGTCGGGCAGCCGCCGTCGACCACGCGCCCGGAGCAGGCAGCGCACACGAGGTCGTCGTAGCTCATGCCGGCTCCTGTCCGTCGGGGGCTTCCAGTATCGAACATGACAGTCCTCGACGCCTTCCCGGCCTGACGAGAGGGATGTCGCACCTAGGATGGCTTTCCGTGATCCGCCTCGAGAACGTGACCAAGACCTACCCCGCGAGTGTCCGTCCTGCACTCGATGACGTGACGGTCGACATCGAGAAGGGCGAGTTCGTCTTCCTCGTCGGTTCCAGTGGCTCCGGGAAGTCCACGTTCCTGCGGCTCCTGCTCAAGGAGGAGGTCCCCAGCGGCGGTCGCGTACACGTCGCGGGCAAGGACCTCGCGCGCCTCAGCCACTGGAAGGTCCCGGCGCTGCGCCGCACGATCGGCTGCGTCTTCCAGGACTTCCGGCTGCTGCCCAACAAGACGGTGTTCCAGAACGTCGCCTTCGCCCTCGAGGTGATCGGCAAGGGCAGCGCCACCATCGACAAGGTCGTCCCCGAGGTGCTCGACCTCGTCGGCCTCGACGGCAAGGCCGGCCGGATGCCCGACGAGCTGTCCGGTGGTGAGCAGCAGCGGGTCGCCGTCGCACGCGCCTTCGTGAACCGCCCGATGATCTTGATCGCGGACGAGCCGACTGGCAACCTCGACCCGAACACGTCCGTCGGCATCATGAAGCTGCTCGACCGCATCAACCGGACCGGCACCACGGTCGTGATGGCCACCCACGACGCCGCGATCGTCGACTCGATGCGGCGCCGGGTCGTGGAACTGTCGCAGGGCAAGGTCGTGCGCGACCAGGCCCGCGGCGTCTACGGCTACGGCGCCTGACCGCCGTCGCCCAGACCCCCCAGACCCCGACCGGAAGAAGTCCCGTGCGCGCCTCGTTCGTCCTGTCCGAGATCGGCATCGGCCTGCGCCGCAACCTGACCATGACGGTCGCGGTGGTCGTGACGGTGGCGATCAGCCTTGCGCTGTTCGGTGCCGGTCTGCTGATCCGCGAGCAGGTCGGGACCATGAAGGACTACTGGTACGACAAGGTCGAGGTGTCCGTCTACCTGTGCGGTAGCGGCAGTACGAGCAGCAACTGCAACGGCACCGCCATCACCCCGGAGCAGCGCACCCAGCTGGAGAACGACCTGCGCACCACGCCGCTCGTGCAGCGGGTGTTCTACGAGTCCAAGCAGGACGCGTACGCCCGGTTCAAGCAGCAGTTCAAGGACTCGCCGGACCTCGTCCAGAACGTCACGCCGGACGCGCTGCCCGAGTCCTTCCGCGTCAAGCTCAAGGACCCCACGCAGTTCGAGGTCGTGGCGAGCGCCTTCCGTGACCGCCCCGGCGTGGACGAGGTACAGGACCAGAAGGCCCTGCTGCAGAACTTCTTCAAGCTGCTCAACACGCTGCAGCTGTTCGCCCTGATCGTCGCGGGCGTGCAGATCTTCGCGGCGGTGCTGCTGATCAGCAACACGATCCGGGTCGCGGCGTTCAGTCGGCGCCGCGAGACCGGCATCATGCGCCTGGTCGGGGCCAGCAACCTCTACATCCAGCTGCCGTTCCTGCTCGAGGGCGTGCTCGCCGGGCTCGTCGGGGCCGGGTTCGCCAGCGGGGCGCTCGTCGCGCTCAAGGCGGTCCTCATCGACCGGCTGCTGAAGCCGAACTTCCCGATCACGGCGTACGTCGGCTGGAATGCCGTGCTGAGCATCGTGCCGTTGTTGTTCCTCACCGGCATGCTGCTGTCCGGTCTGGCGTCCTTCTTCACCCTCCGCCGGCACCTGCGCGTCTGACCTCGTCCGGGGTGGATTCCGGCATTTCGCCCCGCCACGGCCATGATCGTGGTACTCATGGGTCTTCTGTGACCCATGGGAAAAGGGGGGGCTCCGGTGCAACTGCGCCGTACGGCGATCGCGGTCGCCCTCCTGGCGCTCGGCGCACCCCTCCTCGCCGCGCCGGCCGCGCCGGCCCTCGCGGATGCCGGCGACGAGGCGAAGCGCCGGGTCGCTCTCGCGGCCGGTGAGCTCGAGAGTTCGACCGCTGCGGTGCAGCAGGCGGCGGTGAGCCTGGCCGCGGTGGCCACCCAGCTGCCCGCCGCCCAGCACGAGGCGGCCACCGCCCGGGGCGAGCTGGCCGGCGCCCGCGCCCG
>JAOPWV010000131.1 GCA_025965475.1 Frankiales bacterium
CGCCGGGGGTACGCGCCGAGCCTCGCCTGCGTACGCGACCGGACGCCGGCCCGCTGCCCGGTCTGCGCGGGTCCGCTCGCCGGCACCGAGCACGCGACCGCCTGCCGCTGGTGCGGGCGGCTCGCGGGGGACTGGCGCTGCCCGGAGTGCGGCGGCGGGGCGCTGCGGGCGACCGTCGTGGGGGCCCGGCGAACCGCGGAGGAGCTCGGCAGGGCGTTCCCCGGCACCCCCGTGCGGACCAGTGGCCGTGACGAGGTCCTGGCGACCGTGCCGGATGCGCCGGCCCTCGTCGTCGCGACGCCGGGCGCCGAACCGGTGGCGGAGGACGGGTACGGCGCAGTGCTGCTCCTCGACGGCTGGGCGATGCTGACCCGCGCCGACCTGCGGGCGGGGGAGGAGGCGCTGCGCCGCTGGTTCGCGGCGGCGGCGCTGGCCCGGCCGGCCGGCCGGGTGGTCGTCGTCGCCGATCGGGGACTGGCCCCCGTACAGGCCCTCGTCCGGTGGGACCCGGCCGGCGCCGCGGCGCGCGAGCTGGCAGACCGGATCGAGGTCGGCTTCCCGCCGGCAGTCCGGATGGCCTCGGTGGAGGGACCTCCCGCTGCGGTCGCCGAACTGGTCGCGGACCTGCAGCTGCCGCCGGGCGGCGAGGTGCTCGGCCCGGTACCGGGGAAGGACGGAGCGGAGCGGCTGCTGCTGCGCGTCCCGCGCCCGGAGGCGCTCGCGCTGGCCGCCGTGCTCAAGGCGGCGCAGGCGGTGCGCAGCGCCCGCAAGGGCGAGCCGGTCCGGGTCGAACTCGACCCGCAGACGCTCACCTAGACTTGATCCGTGGCCCTTCGACCGATCCGCCTGCTCGGCGATCCCGTTCTGCGTACGCCGGCCGAGACGGTGACGACCTTCGACAAGGAGCTGCGGGTCCTCATCAACGACCTCGTCGACACGATGGTCGAGGCCCCCGGCGCCGGGCTCGCCGCGCCGCAGATCGGTGTGGGCCTGCGGGTGTTCACCTACGACGTCGACGACCAGATCGGCCACCTCGTCAACCCGGTGCTGCACTTCCCGTCGGACGAGGAGCAGGACGGCGAGGAGGGCTGCCTGTCGCTGCCCGGTCTGACCTTCGACTGCGTCCGTAAGGAGCACGTCGTCGCGCACGGCCAGAACGCCTACGGCGACCCGGTGACGATCGAGGGCAGCTCGTTGATGGCCCGCTGCATCCAGCACGAGACCGACCACCTCGACGGCGTGCTGTTCATCGACCGGCTCGACCCGGAGACCAAGCGGGCCGCCCTCGAGGCGGTCCGGCTCGCCGAGTGGTCCGGCGCCCCCGCACCGCAGGTCAAGGCCAGCCCGCACCCGCTGTTCGGAAAAGCCCGCTGAGGCTGGTCTTCGCCGGCACCCCGGAGCCGGCGCTCCCGAGCCTGACGGCCCTGCTGGCCAGCAGGCACGAGGTGGTCGGCGTGGTCACGCGCCCTGACGCTCCCGCGGGCCGCGGGCGGTCGCTGCGGCCGAGCCCGGTGCGCGTGCTCGCCGAAGAGCGCGGGCTCGAGGTCCTGACCCCACGGCACCCGCGTGACGACGACTTCCAGGGCCGGCTTCGGGAGCTCGCCCCGGACTGCTGTCCCGTGGTGGCGTACGGCGCGCTCGTACCGCGGTCGGCGCTCGACATCCCGGCCCACGGCTGGGTCAACCTGCACTTCTCGCTGCTGCCCGCCTGGCGCGGTGCCGCGCCCGTGCAGCACGCACTCATGGCAGGCGATGACGTGACCGGCGCGACGACCTTCCGGCTGGAGGAAGGCCTCGACACCGGGCCGGTCTTCGGCGTCGCCACCGAGACCGTCCGCCCGGGCGACACCGCGGGCGACCTGCTCGACCGGCTCGCCGTCGCCGGCGCCGGCCTGCTCGTCGCCACCCTCGACGCCCTGGAGGACGGCTCGGTCACCGCCGTCCCGCAGCCGGCCGACGGCATCTCGCTCGCGCCGAAGGTGACCGTCGACGACGCGCGGGTCGACTGGGACGCCCCCGCGCGGCGCGTCGACCGCGTCGTACGCGGCACCACCCCCGCCCCAGGCGCCTGGACGACGTTCCGCGACAAGCGGGTCAAGCTCGGCCCCGTCACCCTGACCGACGAGCGGCTCGCCCCCGGCGAGATCACCCCGGAGGGCCTGGTCGGCACGGCCACCGGTGCGGTACGGCTCGGCGAAGTGCGACCGGAGGGCAAGGGCGCCATGGCCGCTGTCGACTGGCTGCGCGGCGTACGCCCGGAACCCGGCGAGCGGTTCCGGTGAGCGACAACCGCCAGCGCCGGGCCGCCCGCCCGTACCGCCCGCCGGCCGTCGACCCGGCCCGCCGGGCGGCGTACGACCTGCTCGAGGCCGTGCGCACCCGGGACGCCTACGCCAACCTCGTCCTGCCCGGGCTTCTGCGCGAGCGCAAGCTGGACACCCGCGATGCCGCCTTCGCCACCGAGTTGGCCTACGGCACGCTGCGCGGGCAGGGGCTGTACGACGCGATCCTGCAGGCCTGTGTGGACCGCCCGCTCGACGCGGTCGACCCGCCGGTGCGCGACCTGCTCCGGCTCGGGGCGCACCAGCTGCTGCGGATGCGGGTGCCGAGCCACGCGGCGGTCAGCGCGACGGTCGACCTGGCCCGCCGCGTCGTCAGCCAGGGACCGGTCGGGTTCGTCAACGCCGTGCTGCGCAAGGTCGCGGCCAAGCCTCTCGAGCAGTGGGTGGCCGAACTCGCACCCACCGACGATCCGGTCGCCGCGCTCGCCTTCGAGCACAGCCACCCGCGGTGGATCGCGTCCGCGTTCCGGGACGCCCTCGGCGGCGACCTCGAGGAGGCCGGCCGGGCGCTGCAGGCCGACGACGCCCGCCCCGAGGTGCACCTGGTCGCGCGCCGGATGCCCCGCGAGGAGCTGCTGGCGGCCGCCGTCGGCACCGCGGGGCCGTTCTCGCCCTACGCCGTCCGGCTCCAGGAGGGCGACCCCGGCGACATCCCCGCGGTCCGCGACGGCCGGGCCGGCGTGCAGGACGAAGGCAGCCAGCTCGTCGCCCTCGCGCTCGCCGGGCTGCCGCTGGACGGGCCGGACCGCACCTGGATCGACCTGTGCGCGGGACCGGGCGGCAAGGCGTCGCTGCTCGACGCGGTGGCCGGCGAACGCGGCGCCCGGCTCTACGCCGTGGAGGCCCAGCATCACCGGTCCCGGCTGGTCCGGCGCTCCGGCGTGCCCGCCGTCGTCACGGCCGACGGGCGGCGGCCGCCGTTCGCCGCGGGCAGTGCCGACCGCGTCCTGCTGGACGCGCCGTGCAGCGGCCTCGGTGCGCTGCGCCGACGGCCGGAGGCCCGCTGGCGCCGGCAGCCGTCCGACCTGCCCGGCCTGACCCGGCTGCAGGGTGAGCTGCTCGACGCAGCGGCCGAACTGCTCCGTCCCGGCGGTGTCCTGGCCTATGTCACCTGCTCGCCGCACCTCGCCGAGACGCTCGTCCCGGTGGCCGACGCGCTGCGCCGGCACCCCGAGCTCGAACAGGTCGACGCGAGGCCGCTGCTACCCGGCGTCCCGGACCTCGGCCCAGGACCGGCGGTGCAGCTCTGGCCGCACCGGCACGGCACCGACGCCATGCACCTGGCGCTGCTCCGACGGCGCGTCTGACGGCCCTCCCTCGGCCGGGGTGATCTTGACCCCAGCCGCTGGACGCGACCGGCTGGAGCTCTAGGCTTCCGCTCCATGTCCCGCGCCCAGATCTCGCCGAGCATCCTCGCCGCCGACTTCGCGCGCCTGTCCGACGAGATCGCCGCGGTCTCCACGACCGCGGACTGGGTGCACGTCGACGTCATGGACGCGCACTTCGTGCCCAACCTGACGCTGGGGCTGCCGGTCGTCGAGTCCCTGGTGCGCGCCAGCGCCCTCCCGATCGACTGCCACCTGATGATCGAGGACCCGGACCGCTGGGCCCCGGGGTACGCCGAGGCCGGCGCGAAGTCGGTGACCTTCCACGTCGAGGCTGCCGCCGCGCCCGTCCGGCTGGCCCGTGACCTGCGCGCCGCCGGTGCCCGCGCCGGCATGGCCCTCAAGCCCGCCACGCCCATCGAGCCCTACGTCGACCTGCTCGGCGAGCTGGACATGCTGCTCGTGATGACCGTCGAGCCCGGGTTCGGTGGCCAGCCGTTCCTCGACGTCGTCCTGCCGAAGCTGCGCCGCTGCCGCGAGGCGATCCGCGGCCGGGACCTCGACGTGTGGCTGCAGGTGGACGGCGGGGTCGGCGCGGAGACGATCGAGCGCTGCGCCGAGGCGGGTGCGGACGTGTTCGTCGCCGGGTCCGCGGTGTACGGCGCCGCCGACCCGGCCGCCGCGGTCACCGCGCTGCGCGAGGCCGCGGAGCGGGCGGCTGCCTCGTGAACCCGCGGATCCTCGTCGCTGACGACGACGAGGACATCGCGCGGTTCGTCGAGCTCCACCTGACCCTCGAGGGCTTCTCGGTCGAGGTCGTGCACGACGGCGGGCAGGCCCTGGACCGGGCCACCGCCGGGCGGCCCGACCTGGTCCTGCTGGACGTGATGATGCCGGTCTACGACGGGCTCGAGGTGATCCGCCGGCTGCGCGCCCAGGCCTCCACCACCGCCCTTCCGGTGATCATGCTGTCCGCACGGACGCTGTCCTCGGACCGGGTGATCGGCCTGACCGCGGGCGCCGACGACTACATCGTGAAGCCGTTCGACACGCTCGAACTGGTCGCGCGGGTGCGGACGACCCTTCGCCGGACCGCCGAGATGCGCTCGCTCTCGCCGCTGACGGGGTTCCCCGGCAATCACCGGATCGACCTGGAGCTGGCGAGCCGGGCCGCCTCCGGGGCGCCGTACGCGATCTGTCACGTGGATCTCGACGAGTTCAAGAGCTTCAACGACGCGTACGGCTTCCTGCGCGGCGACGACCTGCTGCTCGCCCTCGCCGGCGTCCTGCACGACGCTGCCGCGGAGGCGGGGGAGCCGCCTGTGTTCGTGGGCCATGTCGGTGGCGACGACTTCGTGCTGGTCTGCACGCCCGGCCAGGCCGAGCCGCTGGGCGAGCGGGTGGTCGCCGGCCTCGACGCCGTCGTACCCGGCCACTACGACCCGGCCGACGTCGCGCGGGGCTGGCTGGAGGTGCCGGACCGGCGCGGCCAGCTGCGCCGGCATCCGCTGGTCTCGGTGAGCATCGGCGTGGCCAAGGAGCCCGGCCAGAGCCGTGATCACCGTGTGGTGGTCGCCGCCGCGAGCGAGATGAAGCGTGTCGCGAAGCGGCGCCGCGGCTCGATGGTCGCGGTCGACCGCAGGAGCTGAACCCGCCCGGTCCGCGACGTGCCAGAATGGTCGGGACAGTTACGCGCGCTCCGGGGCAGGTGCAATTCCTGACCGGCGGTGACAGTCCGCGACCCGCTGGCAGCCAGCCAGCGGTGGACCCGGTGGAACTCCGGGACCGACGGTGAGAGTCCGGAGGAGAGGTAGCGCGCGGGCGGCCGCAGCCTTGGCTGCAGTCCGTTCGCGTCCCCCGGAGCCGATTCGGCACGGAGGGGACGCCCGGTGGATCTCGAGCAGGCCATGCGCCGTGCCGTCGAGCTGTCCCGCGCCGTGCTCGGCACCACCAGCCCCAACCCGCCCGTCGGCGCCGTCCTGCTCGACAGGGAGGGCGAACCCGTCGGTGAAGGCGCCACCCAGCCGGTCGGCGGGCCGCACGCCGAGATCGTGGCGCTGCAGCAGGCGGGGGTGCGCGCGTACGGCGGGACCGCTGTCGTCACTCTCGAACCCTGCCGCCACACCGGCCGCACCGGGCCCTGCACCGGGGCGCTGGTCGCCGCCGGGATCTCCCGCGTCGTCGTGGCCTGCGCCGATCCGACCGCCGAGGCCGGTGGGGGAGTGGACGTGCTGCGCGCCGCCGGGCTGGACGTCGAGACGGGCGTGCTCCCCGACGAGGTTGCGGCCGGCCCGCTGGCCGGCTGGCTGCACGCCCAGCGCACCGGCCGCCCGTACGTCACCTGGAAGTACGCCGCGACCCTCGACGGGCGCTCCGCCGCCGCCGACCGGACCAGCCGGTGGATCACCAGTGAGCCGGCGCGGGCCGACGTGCACCGGCTGCGCGGCGAGGTGGACGCGGTCGTCGTCGGGATCGGCACCGTCCTGGCCGACGACCCGCAGCTCACGGTCCGACCGGACCCGGGGCACCAGCCGTTGCGCGTGGTGCTGGACAGCGACGGCCGTACGCCGGTCGGCGCCCGGGTCCGCGACTCCGCCGCCGAGACGCTCATCCTCACGGCCGCCGACGTGCCGCGACACGACCTCGCTGCGGCCCTCGACGTCCTCCACCGACGCGGCGTCGTCAGCATCCTGCTCGAAGGTGGACCGGTGCTCGCGGCGGCCTTCGTACAGGCCGGGCTCGTCGACCGGATCGTCGGTTACGTCGCCCCCGCCCTGCTGGGCGCCGGGCCGGCCGCCGTGGGCGACCTGGGCGTGGGAACGATCGGCGGTGCCCTCCGGTTCGTGCTGGAGGACGTGCAGCGCGTCGGCGACGACATTCGGCTGACCGCCCGTCCCGAGAAGGAAGGCAACTGATGTTCACCGGGATCGTCGAGGAGCTCGGTGAGGTGACCGGGTGGGAGGATCTCGCCGAGGCGGCGCGCATCACCGTGCGCGGGCCGCTCGTCACCTCGGACGCGGGACACGGCGATTCGATCGCGGTCAACGGCGTCTGCCTGACCGTCGTCGAGAACGCGGACGGTGCCTTCACCGCCGACGTGATGAAGGAGACCCTCGTCCGGTCCTCCCTCGGCGCGCTGAGCGTCGGGAGCCCCGTCAACCTCGAGCGCGCCGTACGGCTGTCGGACCGGCTCGGCGGCCACCTGGTGCAGGGCCACGTCGACGGCACCGGCGAACTGCTGCAGGTCACGCCCGGCGCGCACTGGACCGTCGTACGCGTCTCGCTGCCCGTGGAACTGGCCCGCTACGTCGTCGAGAAGGGCTCGATCACCGTCGACGGCGTGTCGCTGACGGTCAGCGGCGTCGGCGACGACTGGTTCGAGATCAGCCTCATCCCCACCACGCTCGGCCTCACCACCCTGGGGCGCAAGGGCACCGGCGAGCCGGTCAACCTGGAGGTCGACATCACCGCAAAGTACGTCGAGAAGTTGCTCGCCGCCGGGGTCGTCCCCGGCAGGCAGGAGGGGGACGCATGAGTGCCGTCGAGGTCGAGGTGCCGCCCCGCGGGCTGGACTCGGTCGAGCGTGCCATCGCCGACATCGCGGCCGGCAAGGCCGTCGTGGTGGTCGACGACGAGGACCGCGAGAACGAGGGCGACCTCATCTTCGCAGCAGAGAAGGCGACCCCGGAGCTGGTGGCCTTCACCATGACCCACTGCCGCGGGCTGCTCTGCGTCCCGCTCGAGGGCGACGTCCTCGACCACCTGCAGCTCGGCCAGATGGCGGCGCACAACACCGAGCGCATGCAGACGGCGTTCACCGTCAGCGTGGACGCCCGCGAGGGCGTCACGACCGGCATCTCCGCCGCCGACAGGGCCCACACGATCTCGCTGCTGGTCGACCCGGAGACGACGTCGTTCGACCTGGTCCGCCCGGGCCACGTCTTCCCGCTGCGGGCCAAGCCCGGCGGCGTCCTGCGCCGGCCCGGCCACACGGAGGCGGCCGTCGACCTGGCCCGGCTGGCCGGCCTGCGCCCCGCCGGCGTGATCTGCGAGATCGTGCAGGAGGACGGCACGATGGCGCGGCTCCCCGAGCTACTCGTGTTCGCCGAGAAGCACGGGCTCGCGGTCATCTCCATCGCCGACCTGATCGCGTGGCGGCGCCGGACCGAGAAGCAGGTCGTCAAGGTCGCCGACGCGAAGATCCCGACCGCTCACGGTGACTTCCGCGCCGTCGGCTACGAGACCGTGCTCGACGCCACCGACCACATCGCGCTGGTCATGGGCGACATCGGCGACGGCCAGGACGTGCTGGTCCGCGTGCACAGCGAGTGCCTCACCGGCGACGTCTTCGGCTCGCGGCGCTGCGACTGCGGCCCACAGCTCGACGCCGCCCTCGCGGCGGTCGCCGCGGAGGGCCGGGGCGTCGTGCTCTACGTCCGCGGCCACGAGGGACGGGGCATCGGCCTCATGCACAAGCTGCAGGCGTACCAGCTGCAGGACGCCGGCTCGGACACCGTCGATGCCAACCTCGAGCTCGGGCTGCCGGCCGACGCGCGCGACTACGGCACCGGCGCGCAGATCCTCGTCGACCTCGGGATCCGCACGATGCGGCTGCTGAGCAACAACCCGGGCAAGCGGGCCGGCCTCGAGGGCTACGGCCTGGAGATCATCGGCCGCGTCCCGCTGCCGACGCTGGCCACGCCGGAGAACCTGCGCTACCTCAAGACCAAGCGCGACCGGATGGGGCACGACCTGCCCGGCCTGGCAGCCTTCGAGGAGGAGGCCACCGAGGCGAGCGCGGACGAGCCGTCGCCGCACGACGTCGTACGAGCGCTGCGGACGGAGGAGGCCCGATGAGCGGCGCCGGCGCACCGGCCGACCGGCCGGTCGACGGCAGGGGCCTCACCCTGGCCGTCGTGGCGACCCGTTGGCACGACCAGATCGTCAGCGCGCTCCTGGAGTCCGCGGTGCGGACCGCCAAGGAGTGCGGCGTCGAGGAGCCCACCGTCATCCGGGTCTCCGGCGCCATCGAGCTGCCGGTCGTCGCCCAGGCGCTGGCCAAGGGTCACGACGCGGTCGTCGCGCTGGGCGTCGTGATCCGCGGCGGCACACCGCACTTCGAGTACGTCTGCGACGCGGTCACGATGGGGCTGACCCGCGTCTCGCTCGACACCCATACTCCGGTCGGTAACGGCGTGCTGACCTGCGACACCGAGCAGCAGGCGCTGGACCGTGCCGGCCTGCCCGACTCCTCCGAGGACAAGGCGCGGGACGCCACCCTCGCCGCCCTCGACGCCGCGCGCACGCTCAAATGCCTGCGCCTCGGCGCCACCCCCTGACCGAAAGGCCTTCCGTGCTCTCCCTCGTGCTTCCCAAGGGCTCCCTCGAGAAGCAGGTCCTCGACCTGTTCGACGGCGCCGACCTCGCGGTGGTCCGCGGTGGTGAACGTGACTACGCCGCCCGCATCGACGACCCGCGGATCGACCGGGTCCGCTTCCTGCGCCCGCAGGAGATCCCCACGTACGTCGAGCAGGGCATCTTCGACCTCGGCATCAGCGGCCGTGACTGGGTCACCGAGACCGGGGCGGACGTCGTCAGCCTCGGTGAGATCGGTGGCGGCCGGGCCGGCGAGGCCGTCGTCAGCGTCGTCCTCGCCGTCCCCAAGGAGTCGCCCTGGCAGTCCGTGCGCGACCTCCCGGAGGGCGTGCGCATCTCCACCGAGATGCCCGAGACCACCCGCCGGTTCCTCGAGGAGAACGGCGTGAAGGGCCGCGTCTTCACCTCGCACGGCGCCACCGAGGCGAAGATCCCGGACATCGTCGACGCGATCGTCGACCTGACCGAGACCGGCTCCTCGCTGCGGCGCGCCGGCCTGAAGGTCATCGAGACGCTGCTCACCAGCCGGACCGAGCTGCTCGCCAACCGCGCCGCCTACGAGGACCCGGCCAAGCGGGCCGCCATGGAGGACATCACCCTGCTGCTGCAGGGTGCGCTGCGGGCCCGCGGGCACGTGCTCCTCAAGCTCAACGTGCCGATGGAATCGCTCGAGCAGGTGCTCGCGGTGCTGCCGTCGATGTCCTCGCCGACCGTGATGCCGCTCGCCGACGCGAACCAGCGGGCGCTGGAGACCGTCGTGCCCAAGCGCGGGGTCAACACGTTGCTGCCGGCGCTGCGCGCTGCGGGTGCCCGCGACATCCTCGAGCTACCCATCTCGAAGATCGTGGAGTAGTGCTCCGGCTCGTCGGGCGGTTCGTGAAGCTGCTCGTCGGACTGTTCCTGTTCGGCATGGGCATCTGGCTCGGGCTGCAGGCGCATCTCGGGGTCGGTCCCTGGGACGTGCTGCACGGGGGGCTGGCCAAGCGGCTCGGGACGCCGTTCGGGCTCACGGCGATCGGCGTGTCGGTCGTGGTGTTCCTCATCTCGCTGGTGGCCCGGGTGCGGCCAGGCATCGGGACGGTGCTCAACGTGCTGTGCATCGGGGCGGTGATCGACCTGCTGCTGAGCACGCCCTGGTTCGACGGGGTCGGCGACGGGCCGATGGCGCTACGGCTGCTCACGACGGCGGCCGGCATCGTGTCGGTCGCCGTCGGGTCGGCCCTGTACCTCGGCGCCCACCTGGGCCCGGGGCCGCGCGACGGGCTGATGGTGGCGCTCCATCAGCGGACCGGCTGGAAGGTCGGCGTCGCCCGCAGCGTGCTCGAGTGCACGGCGCTGCTGGTCGGGGTGCTGCTCGGCGGGCCGGTCGGCATCGGCACGATCGCCTTCGCGCTCGGGATCGGCCCGGCCGTCCAGGTGGCTTTCACGGTGCTGCGCCAGACGCCGTCGAGAATCCCTTCAGCAGAAGTCGAGGTACCCCTGTGAGCAAGGTGAGAGAGGCGAGTGACGTGAGCGCTCCCTACGTCGTACGGCCCCGGCGCCTGCTTGTCGTGTGCCGGGTGGTGGCGGTGGTCGTCGTCGTGGTCTTCGGGATCCTCGCGATCCTGCTGCCGCGGGGGAGCGCCGGCGGCCAGGTCTTCGGACCGCCCGATCAGATCGCCTTCTTCGGCATCGGTGTCCTCATCGCGTGGGCGGTCTGGCAGTTCACCCGCGTGCGGGTCGAGGCCGACGTGTCCGGCCTGCGGATCCGCAACTACGTGGGGGAGAAGCAGATCCCCTGGCAGGTCGTCGCCGGGGTGCGCCTCGACGACGCGTCGCCCTGGGCGAGCCTGGACCTGCAGGACGACGACACCGTCGCGCTCCTGGCCGTGCAGGCCAACGACGGCCCGCACGCCGTCGATGCGGTCGTCGAGCTGCGCCGGCTGCTCGCGGCGTCTCGGGATCCGGATCTGTCCGGACGGTGAGGATCCGTCCAACTGCCGGACACGGGGCGAAGGACAGCCAACACTGACCTTCGCGGCGCTCCACCGGGTCGTCCGCCTGCCGATGACCGGAGACATGACCGTGCCTGCCGCCGTGCGCCGCCGTACGACCTTCGCCGCTGTCCTGCTGGCGGTGAGTGCCGGCACCGGGGTGGCCGCCCCGGCCTGGGCCGCCCCGGCCTGGGCCGCGGCGACGACCACCGCCGAGAGCCGGGCGGTGGCCCAGGCCCGCAAGACCGCCGCGCAGAGTCTCGGTGCCCGAGTCGACGCCGCGCTGTCCTCCGGTGGCGCCACGACCGTCGGAGCGGCGGTGGACGTCGACGGACTCGGCACGGTCGTCCGGCGCGACGCCGGCCACCTGCTCCCGCCGGCCTCCACGCAGAAGTCGTTCACCGGGGTCGCCGCTCTGCTGGCCCTGACCCCGGACATGCGCTACCGCACCGAGGCTGCCGCCAAGGTGGCTGCCGTCGACGGCGTGCTGAACAGCAACCTGTGGCTCGTCGCGAGCGGTGACCCGTACTTCACCAAAGCGGGGCTGCGCGTGCTGGCCCGCGGTGTGCGGGCCGCCGGCGTCACACTCGTCGCCGGCGACCTCGTCCTCGACGACAGCCGGTACGACTCCCGGCGCAGCGCGGCCGGATGGAAGTCGACGTTCGTCCCGAACGAGTCCGGCCCGCTGTCCGCCTTCGCCGTCGATGGCAACCGGTGGCGGCGGGACGGCGTCTACGTCGCGGACCCGGCCCTGCCCGCGGCGGCGCTGTTCCGCGACTACCTCAAGGCCGAGGGCGTGGCGGTCAAGGGCGTCGTCCGGCGTGGGATCCGGCCGCCCGACGCCGCCGTGAGCGTGGCGACCCACATCTCCGGGCCGCTGTCCGCCGTCGTACGCCGCATCCTCAAGGATTCCGACAACTTCGCCGCCGAGCTGCTGCTCAAGGAGGTCGGCAGGGTCGTGCGCGGTGATGGCAGCTCCGCCGGCGGCCACGCGGCGGTGGTGCAGCTGCTCGCCGCGCGCGGGGTCCGGGCGGGCAGCGGTGCCGACGGTTCCGGCCTGTCGGCGCACGACCGGCAGAACGCGGTCGGTCAGCTGGCCCTGCTCCGCGTCGCCGACCAGAGTCAGATCGCGAATGCCTTTCGCACCGCGCTGCCCGTCGCCTGCCAGGACGGCACGCTGCAGAGCCGCATGTGCAACACCGCCGCCGCCGGCCGGGTGTTCGCGAAGACCGGGACCCTGCCCGGCGTCCGGGCTCTGAGCGGCTTCACGACGACCGCGAGCGGCCGCACCGTCTGGTTCTCCTTCCAGCTCACCGGAGTCAAGGACGGCATCCAGGCCAGGAACGCCCTCGACCGGGCCGCCGTCGTTCTGGCGTCGGCCCAGGAGTAGCCCGCTCGCGCCTGACGACGGGACACCCCGGCCATCTGGCCAGCCGCCCGCCGGCTTAGCGTCCGGCCAGCAGTGGCTCCGGAGCCACGATCAGCCG
The DNA here is from genome assembly GCA_025965475.1 of Frankiales bacterium. Lineage (GTDB taxonomy): Bacteria > Actinomycetota > Actinomycetes > Mycobacteriales > SCTD01 > RYN-124. The sequence goes on from JAOPWV010000131.1 coordinate 12,504, forward strand.
GACGCACCGGGGGTCGCGGGACCGCGACGCCTAGGCTCGACGGCCGTGACCGACTCCGCCACGACCGACACGGGTGCTGCCGATCCACGCCTGAGCGCTGCACTGGCCGCGTACGACGGCTCGCCGGCCACCCGCGCGGAGGTGCTCGCCGCCCTCGCCGGGGCCCGGGTCTTCGTGGCGATCACCGCGACCGCGACCGCCGAGGAGACGGCAGCGGCGACCGGCCTGCAGGCCGAGTCCAGCGCCGAGATGGCGCTCGTCTCGCTCGTGGCGCCGGACGGCGCGCGGGCCCTGCCGGCCTTCCCGGACACCGCGGCCCTGCGGCGCTGGCGGCTCGACGTCCGCCCGGTGCCGGTCGACGCGGGCTACCTGTGCCGGGCAGCCCTCGACGACGGCGCGGTCGCGGTCCTGTTGGACCCGGCCGGAGCCGCCGTCGTCGTCCCCGAGGCCGAGCTGCGGGCGCTCGCCGACGGCTACGTTCCCGTCCCCGGTGCGGCCCTTGCCGCTCGGCGTACGACAGAGGCGTTCACCGATCCCACGCAGCCGCCGGACCCCGCACTCGTACGACAGCTCGCCGACGTGCTGCACGGCGAACCTCTGGAGGCCGCCCGGCTGCTCGACGGCCCGGGCGGACCTGTGCTGGGCGTCGTCCCGCGGAGCCCGCTGGACGCCGCCGGGCTCGCCGGGCTGGCCGGCCGGGTCGTGCAGCGGCTGGGGCCGGCCTTGCCTGCGGCCGGTCTGGACCTGGCCGTGGTGCCGCCCCAGGGGCCCGGCTACCCGCTGCCGCTGCCGGCGGGCCGCCGCTGGTTCACCAGACGGGGCCGGTGAGCTTCTCGCCGGGGCCCTCGCCGGGCTCGTCCGGGATGGTGGAGGCCTCCCGGAACGCCTTCTGCAGGGACTTCAACCCGTCGCGCAGGGGAGCGGCGTGGATGCCCAGGTCTGGGCGGGCAGCCGTCACGAGGCCCGCGAGCGCCGCGATGAGCTTGCGGGCCTCGTCGAGGTCCTGATAGGCCGCGGCCTGCTCACCCCCCTCGTCGGCCAGGCCGCACTTCACGGCGGCTGCGCTCATGAGGTGCACCGCAGCGGACGCGATCACCTCCGCTGCGGGTACGTCGGCGATGTCGCGGGCTGCCTGCTGTTCGTCGTTCACCCTGCTACCCTTTCATCTGCGACCCGGCCCTCGGCATGCCCGGGGGTCGCGCAAGCGGAGGTCCCACCTCCCACCTAGAGCTGCTGCTCGTCAGCTGGCGCTGGGTTTATGTCGGCCCCACCCGTCAAGAGACGGGGTCGCGGGCCGCGCCCGCACTCGTGCGGGTGATGGTGGGCCCTGCGCTGAGCGCGGGGCCCTTCTTCGTGAAGGGCGCCGGAGCGCGGCAGCGAAGTCCTACGAGGAGGCCCCATCAGCGCTGAGCCCCGCATCAACGACCGGATCCGTGTCCCCGAGGTACGGCTGGTCGGTCCCAACGGCGAGCAGGTTGGCATCGTGGCCGTCGGTGAGGCACTGCGACTTGCCCAGGAGAGCGATCTCGATCTCGTCGAGGTTGCACCCATGGCAAGGCCGCCGGTGTGCAAGCTCATGGATTACGGCAAGTTCAAGTACGAGACCGCTCAGAAGGCGCGTGAGAGCCGCAAGAACCAGGTCCTCACCGTCATCAAGGAAATGAAGCTCCGCCCGAAGATCGACCCGCACGACTACGAGACGAAGAAGGGCCACGTGGTCCGCTTCCTCAAGGCGGGCGACAAGGTCAAGATCACGATCATGTTCCGTGGCCGCGAGCAGTCGCGCCCGGAACTCGGTTACCGGCTGCTCCAGCGGCTGGGCGAGGACGTCCAGGAGCTCGGCTTCGTGGAAGCCGCGCCCAAGCAGGACGGCCGCAACATGATCATGGTCCTGGCCCCGCACAAGAACGCGGCGGATCTGAAGAAGGCGGCGCAGACCGACAAGCCGGCAGGCCAGTCCGAGCCGGAGCAGGCGACCGAGCAGGCGACCGAGCAGGCGACCGAGCAGGCGACCGAGCAGGCGACCGAGCAGGCGACCGAGCAGGCACCGGCGGTCCAGCCGGCCGCCGAGCAGGCACCGGCGGTCCAGCCGGCCGCCGAGCAGGCACCGGCGGTCCAGCCGGCCGCCGAGCAGGCACCGGCGGT
>JAOPWV010000168.1 GCA_025965475.1 Frankiales bacterium
TGCGTTTCCGGTGCCGCCCGTCGACCAGGAGGCGGCCGCCCGGGCCGTGCGCCAGCTGCTCGTCGCACTCGGACAGGACACCGAGTCGGAGTCGCTGGCCGACACGCCTGCCCGCGTGGCCGCGACCTATGCCGAGCTGCTCGCCCCCCGCGAGTTCGACCTCAAGACGTTCCCGAACGACGAGGGGTACGACGAGCTCGTCGTCGCCCGCGACATCCCCTTCTCGTCACTGTGTGAGCACCACCTGCTCCCCTTCGTGGGCGTCGCGCACGTGGCCTACATGCCCGGCGACCGGATCCTGGGGCTGTCGAAGCTGGCCCGCGTCGTCGAACTGTTCGCACGCCGGCTGCAGGTACAGGAGCGGCTCACCAAGCAGGTCGCGTCCTGGTTGCAGGAACAGCTCTCCCCGCGGGGAGTGGGTGTGGTGCTCGAAGCGGAGCACATGTGCATGAGCATCCGCGGGGTGCGGGCGACGGGGGCCAGGACGGTCACCTCGACGCTCTACGGCTCGTTGCGCAACGACCCGCGGACCCGCAGCGAGTTTCTCTCCCTCACCTCGCGGTGAGGATGGTCGCCGTGCACCCGCAACCCGGAATCTTCGCGCTCGGGACGATCGAGCACTCCTACGTCGAGTTCGACCTTGCTCCCGGAGCGGACCCGGCGGCCCTGGTGGCGGCGCTGGCCGCGCTGACCGGGCCGGAGACGACGATCGGGGGTGTCAACGCCGTCATCGGCTTCCGCCCGGAGCTCTGGGCGCGGGTCGCGCCAGACGAGGCGATGCCGCGGGTGCGGTCGTTCGGCGAGGACATCGTCGGCCCGGACGGCAACCGGATGCCGAGCACCCAGCACGACGCGTGGCTGTGGATCGCCGGCGGCGCCCGGGACGTCGTCTTCGACAGCACCCTCACCGTCGTACGCCGGCTCGCCGGGCTCGCCACGATGGCGAGCGAGGTGAACGGCTGGCTCTACCGGCACGACCGGGACCTCACCGGCTTCATCGACGGGACGGAGAACCCGTCGATGATCGAGGCCCCTGACGTGGCTGTGGTCCCGGAGGGAAAGGGTGCCGGTGCCAGCATCCTGCTGGTGCAGCAGTGGCGGCACCTGCAGACATTCGAGACGTTGTCGGAGCCTGAGCAGGAGAAGGTCATCGGGCGGACGAAACCCGACAGCGTGGAGCTCGACGAGCACGCCATGCCCGCCGATTCGCACGTCTCCCGGACCGCGGTCGAGTTCGGCGGCCGCGAGCTGCAGATCTACCGGCGGAACACGGCGTACGGCAGTCCCACCGACTACGGCACCATGTTCGTCGCGTTCTGCGCCGAGCAGCGGCCCTTCGAGGTGATGCTCAGGAGCATGGCCGGCCTCGGGGACGGCGTACGGGACGCCCTGACCCGCCACACGACCCCGCTGACCGGGGCGTACTACGTCATCCCCTCCCTGCGGGCGCTGGCCCGGTTCGCGCCCGAGCAGGCTCCGGCGGAGGACGCCGCGGCACCCTCGTCGGGCTCGTAGCCCCGGGAGACGCCGGCAGTGCTCAGGTCCGGCATCCGGCGACGACGGGGCCCCGGATCTCGGCCGCGGGCCGAGGCCGGCTGAACAGGTAGCCCTGCGCCAGGGCGCAGCCGGCCGCCCTCAGCCACGCCTGCTGCTCGGGAGTCTCGACACCCTCGGCGACGACGCTGAGCCCCAGCGCGTCGGCCAGGCGCAGGACGGCTGTGACGATCGCGGCGTCGTCAGGGTCGGTCGCGACACCGGCGATGAACGACCGGTCGATCTTCAGCGTCGTGATGCCGCTGAGGCGCTTGAGGCGGGCCAGGGACGAGTGCCCGGTGCCGAAGTCGTCGATGGCCACGCTCACCCCCAGCCGCCGCAGCCCGCCCAGCACCCCGCCGACGTCGTCGGCGTCCATCACGGCGGTCTCGGTCAGCTCGAGCTGCAGGTACGCCGGGTCGAGTCCCGTCTCGGTGAGGGCGGTCGCCACGTCGGTGAGGAAGGCCAGGTGGCTGAGCTGCCGCGGGGAGACGTTCACGGCGACCCGCAGGGGCCGGCCCGCGGCGGCCCAGGCCGCGGCCTGCCGGACGGCGGCCTGCAGCACCCATCGCCCGAGCGGCACGATGAGCCCGGTGTCCTCAGCGAGAGCGATGAACTCCAGGGGTGGGACCAGCCCGTGGCCGGGCCGCTGCCAGCGCACCAGCGCCTCGACCGCGACGGTGCGGCCGTCCTCGAGGGTGACCACCGGTTGGTAGTGCAGGACCAGCTCGTCGTCCTCGATCGCGTGACGGAGCGACTGGGACAGCTCCAGCCTGCTGCGGACGCTCGCGCCGGCCTTCGCGTCGAACAGCGCGTGCCGGGCCCGGCCCCTGGCCTTGGCCTCGAACAGGGCGGTGTCGGCGTCCGCGAGGAGGCCGTGGCCGATCGCGTGAAGGTCGTCGTCGAGGGCGATGCCGACGCTGACCGTCAGCGCCACCTCGATGCCGGCCACGATGTACGGCGCGTCGAACGCGCCGAGAATGGCCTCGGCGATCCCGACCGCGTGCACCTCGCCGAGCACGGTGTGGCAGACGACGACGAACTCGTCGCCGGCGAACCGGACCAGCTGGTCACCCGGCCGCACGCACGCACGCAGCCGGTCCGCGACGGCGACGAGCAGTTCGTCACCGACCCGGTGCCCATAGCTGTCGTTGACGAGCTTGAACTGGTCCAGGTCGAGGAACAGCAATGCGCGACGGCCCCGTACCGAGGGGGCCGCGGGCGCCGTCAACAGGCCGTCGAGAAAGGCCCGGTTGGGCAGTCCGGTGAGCGAGTCGTGGGTCGCCGCATGTGCCAATCGGCTCTCGACCGCCTTGCGGTCGGTGATCTCACTGACGGTCAGGACGGCTCCGTCCACGGCGGCGAGCGCGGAGACCTGGACGGTGAACCAGCGGGTGTCCCCTTGCTGGATGGCGAAGTCGCCCCGCCACAGCGGCTCCTCGCCGTCGAGCACCTCCTGCAGGACCCGGCCCAGCGCCCGGGCCGGGGTCCGATACAGGGTTCCCGGGAGAGGCTCGGCCGTCAGCAGCTCCCGCAGCAGGTCGGCTCCCGGTGCGAACTGCTCGGGAGGCACGGTGAGTCCGGCCAGCAGCGTCCGCCACGCCTCGTTGGCCGAGGTGATGCGTCCCGCGCGGTCGACGACGACCATGGCGATCGGCAGCGACTCGACGACGTCGGCGTGGAACCGTTCGCCGGCGGCCACGCGGTCGTCCGCCCGGTGCGCGGCCACGCTGGCGCCGACGCGGTGGGCCAGGTCACGGACGAACTCCACCTCGTCCTCGGCGTACGCCGGTCCTTCCCGGCCGAGGGTCATGACGCCGGTGACCACGCCGTCGTCCTTGAGCGGGACGGCGACCATGGCCGACATGTCGAAGCGGCTCAGCCACGGCAGGTAGGCCGCGTGCAGGTGCTCGTCCGCGTGCCAACCCTGCTCCCGGCTCACGACGAGCGGTTCGCCGGTCAGGGCGACCCGCCCGGTGACGCCCTCGCCGAGCGGGACGGGTGCGGTCGCCAGCTGCTGGAGGAACGCACGCGTCTGCTCGTCGTCGTGCCAGACCGCAACCGAGAACAGCTGCCCGGTCGCGTCGTCCAGCAACCAGATGACGGCTGCGTCGCCCGCTGCTTGTGCCGCCACCCGGGCGGCCTCCTCGAGCTGCTGGGGCGTACGGGCGGCGCCGAGGCTGTCCTGCAGCGCCAGCAGCGCGCTGGTGCGGGCGGACCGGCGCTCCAGCGTCGCGCGGGCGCGCTTCTCCTCGGTGACGTCGACCATGTGCGCGAGGACGAAGGCCGGCCGGCCGTGCTCGTCGGGGATCACGGTGGCAGTCCGCAGCGCGTGCACCGTCGTGCCGTCCGGCCTGAGGTACCGCTTCGGGCCGGTCACGCCCTGTCGCTCGCCGGTGCGCAGCGCCCGGACCACCGCCGTACCGTGCTGGCGGTCGTCCGGGTGGGTCGCGAACGTCGTGAGTTGCCCGACCAGATCCTCCGCGGCTCGTCCCAGCAGCCGGCAGAGGGCGGGGTTGACGGCGACGTACCTCCCGTTCAGATCGACGACAGCCATCGCCGTCGGTGCGTCCGCGAACACCGCGGCCGTCTGTGCGTCGCTCAGGTCCAGGCCGAGCCGAGGGCTGCCCGCCATGTGCCCCCCGTCCGGTACCTGCAGGTGCCACCCAGAGGGGCGACCGGCCCCCCTTCGTGCCCTTCGGCGTTCTTCGGCCGTTCCTGGACCCGTACCAGGGCTCGTGATCCGAATCATGCGAACGGATCATGCTCGGGTAGCCCGCTGTGACCAGGCGGGGCGGCGCGGGATCAGCTGTCGCGGCGACGCAGCGCGAACGCGGCCGGCACGAGGACCACCGCCGTGTAGAGGCAGAGGAGGCCGAACCCCGTCCAGGGTGCCAGCGCGTGCGGATCGGGGCGGACGGTCGTGAGCGCCTGTCCGGCGTTGCTCGGCAGGTACCGGCCCACCGTCCTCGACCAGCCGCCGGGCAGGAACAGGACGATCACGGGGAGCACCAGCAGGACGCCGAACAGCGTCGAGAGGGTGGCGGCGGTGTTGCGGAGCAGCGCTCCAAGGCCGAGGCCGAGCAGCCCGACGAGCGTGAGGTAGAGCGCCGTGCCGAGAACGGCCCGCAGCACGCCGGGAGCCGCCAGGTCGGTGGCGATGCCCTTCGAGGACAGCAGCGACTGGCCGATGAGGAACGCGATGAGCGTGGCCGGAACCGTCACCACGAGGGACACCACGGCGAACACCACGGCCTTGGCCCACAGCACCGGCAGTCGCCGGGGGACCGCCGCGAAGGTGGCCCGGATCATCCCGGTGGCGTACTCACCGGTGATGAACAGGACGCCCAGGACGCCGATGGCGAGTTGAGCCAGGAAGACGCCGGCCAGGCTCGCCGACGTCGGGTCGAAGCCGGCCCGGTCGGCGGGGTTTCGCGGCGGCCAGTTCGCGGCGATCACGGCCGGCAGGAGGATGCCGAAGCCGATGATGAACACGACCGCGACGAGCAGTGAGAACAGCGAGGACCGCAGCGAGCGCAGCTTGGTCCACTCCGAGTGGATCACGCGGGCCTGCGTGACCTTCTGGGCCGGTGCGCTCCCGGTCACCGTGGCCGTCACTGCTGTTCTCCCGGTCCGGCGGTGCTCGTGACGCCCTCGTACTCCACGGAGTCGTGCGTGAGATCCATGAACGCCTGCTCCAGGGAGGCCTGCTGCGGTGCGAGTTCGAGCAGCGTCAGGCCGGCCCCGGCTGCGGCCGTACCGATCTGGTCGCTGCTGAGACCCGTGACGTGCAGCGCCCCGTCGACGTCGGTGATGACGACATCGGGACCGGCGAGCAGGCTGCGCATCGCGTCGGGCGCGGGCGTGCGCACGCGGACCACGTTGCCGGACGCGTCTGCGATGAACTGCTCGACGCTCGTGTCGGCGATGAGCCGTCCGCGTCCGACGACGATGAGGTGCTCGGCGGTCTGGGCCATCTCGCTCATCAGGTGCGAGGACACGAACACCGTGCGCCCCTGGTCGGCCAGGCTCTTGAGGAGCTCGCGGATCCAGCGGATGCCCTCGGGATCCAGCCCGTTGACCGGCTCGTCGAGCACGAGGGTCTGCGGGTTGCCGAGCAGGGCAGTCGCGATCCCCAGCCGCTGCCCCATGCCGAGGGAGAACGCGCCGGCGCGCTTCCTGGCGACGTCCTGAAGCCCGACGATCTCGATGACCTCGCCGACGCGCCGGCGCGGGATGCCGGAGGTCTGGGCGAGCGCGAGCAGGTGGTTGTACGCGGAGCGGCCGGTGTGCACGGCGCGCGCCTCGAGCAGGGCCCCGACCTCGTGCAGCGGCGCGGTGTGTTCCCGGTACGGCTTGCCGTTGACCGTGACCGACCCGCTGGTCGGTGCGTCCAGGCCGAGGATCATGCGCATGGTCGTGGACTTGCCGGCGCCGTTCGGGCCGAGGAAGCCCGTGACGGTGCCGGGCCGGACCGTGAAACTGAGGTCGTCGACGGCGAGTTTGTCGCCGTAGCGCTTCGTGAGCCCGTGGGCCTCGATCACGCCCGGCCCCCGCCTACGGGGGTCACGCCTGCGTGAGCCGCTCGGGGATGACCTCCGGGACGCGGGTGCGGCGCGGCCGGATGGCCTTCTCGAGGAACGCGCCCAGGCTGGCGTCCTCCACCGACTGGCGCAGCGCGTCGAGGACGACCAGTCGCTTGGCCTGTTCCTCACGGCGCTCGTTGAGTTCGAGCACGAGTTCGTCGATCTGCTCGCTGAGGGCGCTGACCTCGCGGACCTCGCTCTCGACCGACGTGAGCAGGCGCCGCAGTCCGGCTGCCAGATCGATGCTGCCGGGAGCCGATGCCAGCTTGCCCGGTGCCGCCGTCCCCGTCGTTCCTGCCGCGCTGGTCGTCGCCACCGGTGCCTCCGCCCCCGCGGCCGGCTGCGCCTTGCGAGGCGCGCCACGCCGGGCCTTGCGGGGCTGGACCTTCTTCGCCGCGACTCGCGCCACAGGTGCTCCCTTCGACTGATTCGGGTGGGCGTCGACGTACTGCTGCACCAGTGCGGAAGGAAGGGGTCCCCGGACGTTCACGGCAGTGCCGCGGCTGCGCGCCCACGCCCGTACGTCGGCCGGTCTGGGGTCTGCCATGTTTCCACCTGTCAGCTACGTCGGTTTACCTCGTACCGAGCGTAGCGCCGCAAGGTCACGTCCTGGTGGCCCCTGATGGGACGACTGCCCGGACGACTCCATGACGCAACGGGCTACAGGACCAGCGCGTCCCGCAGCCGGGCGAGTTCGGTCGCCGGGTCGTCGGCGAACCCGACGTGGACGGGGCCGGCCTGGACGACGGTGCTGCGGGGAGCCGTGAGCCAGCGGAACCGTTGCCCCAGCGACGTCGTGCCCGCAGGGCCGTCACCGTCGCAGGTGCGGCGGATCGCCTCGAGTGCGTCCCGGACGGACTCGACGTCCGCGTCGGGGTGCAGTGCGCGCAGCCGGGTCTCGTCCACGGAGACGAGCGCGCCGAGAAAGTCCCGGTCCTGGCAGTACAGGAGCACGCCGGTGTTGACGTACTCGCCGCGTTCGATCCGCGGTACGACGCGCAGGACGGCGTACTCGAACAGGCTGGCGGTCATGGTCGCCACCGGTCGCGCACGGCCAGCCGGCGGGTGAGGTGGTCGACGTACGCGGCGCGAACGTCGTCGGCGGTCGCGAAACCGGGCTCGTCCGCCAGCCAGGGCGACGGGACCAGTGCGAGAACCTCGCGCAGCAGATCCGGGGTGACCGCTGCGGACATCGCCGTGTCGGCCTCCGCGCGGGAGGTGGCGGCGTCGCTGAGGACGTGGTCGGCCACGTCGTACGGCCGTGCGATGGAACCCTCCGCCCGACTCCAGCCGTGGTGGAAGATCAGGGCAGCCCCGTGGTCGATCAGGTACAGGCGGCGGTGCCACATCAACAGGTTGGGGTTGCGCCAGCTGCGGTCGACGTTGCTCACCAGCGCGTCGAACCAGAGCACCCGGCTCGCGAGGGCGGGCTCGACGGTGTGGGCGACCGGGTCGAAACCCAGCGAGCCGGGCAGGAAGTCCAGCCCGAGGTTGAGGCCACCGCTGCCCTTGAGAAGGTCCTGCACCTCCTCGTCGGGTTCGGAGCGGCCGAGCAGGGGATCGACCTCGACGAGGACGATCTCGGGCACGGGCAGGTCGAGGCGGCGCGCGAGTTCGCCGCACGCGAGTTCGGCGATGAGCGCCTTGCGGCCCTGACCCGCGCCCCGGAACTTCACGACGTACGTGCCGAGATCGTCGGCCTCCATGAGTCCCGGCAATGAGCCGCCCTCGCGCAACGGGGTCACGTAGCGCGTCGCCGTCACCGTCCTGAGCACCCGGCCACCCTACGGACCCGGACCGCTGCCGGGCAGACTCGGCGCGCGGCCGGACCGGCCCGCGTGCACAGGGAGGTCGCCCAGTTCGGAGGCGGGGCCTCGAACCTGACCTCCCTGTTGCGCTACCCCGGCCGCTACCCGGCCGCGACCTCGTCCTGCGCAGGCCACCGACCGGGCGGAAGGCCGCCTCGGCCCACGGCCTGGCCCGCGAGTGCCGGGTTCAGCTGCACCCAGTAGGCCAGCGCACCTCCGAGATCCATCAGCGATCGCCGAGGGTGGCCATCTCCTAGCCCAGGCCGACGACGACGACATGATGCGCCTGTCGAAGCGCCAGCCCACCTGGGTGTCGCAGATCTACGACCGGTTCCACCACGGCCAGACCCGCAATCGGCGTTGATCCGCATGCAGATGGGTTGGGTGAGGCCCCGCGGGGCGGCTGAGGCGGAAACCGACACGCAATCGAAACGCAAAGCTTCTCGACGGGACCTTGGCCAGGCCCTTTGATGGCGGGGCTCCCCGAGGCGCCCTCCGCGCGTCTCGGCCGAGGCGGAACGTGGGGGGCCGCCGCCGGCAGATCTCTGGAGAGCGTTCCCCGGCCGTCGTACCGCGAGCCGCCCTGTCCCGGGTCCGCGTGCGATCTGCCGGCGCCGGTCGACGGCGGACCGTCACCCCTGCGCTCATCCATCCCTTCAGAGCAGTCATCCAGAAACGCTGTCCCAACAGACCGTCCGGAAAGAACTATCAGAAGGAGCACACATGACCGTCACGGAGACCGTCGCTGAACCGACGCAGCCGGCCGCGGCCGCGCCGCCGCCCGGACCGCTGGGCGGCGACCCGACGCTCCTCGGCGTGCCCATGTTCGTCGTGGGGACGTTCGCTCTCGGGCTGGCGCAGGCCGGTTACCTGCCCGCGGCGGCGTCGGGAGCTCCACTGGCCATCCTGCTCACGGCCACCGGGCTGGGCCTGCTCATCGCGACCGTCTGGGCGGCGGCCCTGGGGCAGAGCGCCCTCGCCAGCGTCTTCGGCATCTTCGGCACGTTCTTCGTCAGCTACTCGGTGCTGGTGCTCGGGCTCGTCCACGGCTGGTGGGGCGTGACGCCGGAGGACGTCGGCGCGGTCGTGAAACTGTTCGTCATCTCGTGGCTCGTGACGGTGCTGCTGCTCACCGTCAGCACCCTGCGCCTGCCGTCCATCTTCACGTTCCTGTTCGGGCTGGTCGACCTCGCGCTGGTGCTCCTGCTCCTGGGTGCCATCCGGCAGTCGGCCGGGCTCGGCAAGGCCGCCGGTTTCGTCATCCTGCTGGTCTCCCTGACCTGCTGCTACGTCTACGCGAGCGTGGCCTCGGCGGCCACCGGCGGGAAGCTCTTCTCGCTCGGGAAGCCGGTGCTGAGCAGCTAGCTGGGTGTTCCAGGAACCGGTGTTCCAGAGAGCCGGCCGGCCACCCGAAGCCCTTCCACGCAGTGGAAGGGGGCTGGACCCCGGGTGGCCGGCGGGGTTCCCTTGTCGCCGGCCGGGCCGTTCCGCGCCGACGGGTGAAGGAGTCGGCGCGTGCGTACCCAGGTCGGCATCGTGGGGGCCGGTCCGGCCGGGCTCCTCCTGTCCCATCTGCTCGCCCGGCAGGGCATCGAGTCGGTGGTCCTGGAGAACCGGAGCCAGGAGTACGTCGAGGCGCGGGTGCGGGCCGGCGTCCTGGAGCACGACACGGTGCAGTTGCTCACCGACGTCGGGCTCGGCGACCGCCTGCACCGGGAGGGGCTGCGCCATGACGGCATCCACCTGCAGTGGCCCGGTACCCGCGCCCACATCGACTTCCCGGGACTGACCGGGGGCCGCTCGGTCTGGGTCTACGGGCAGACGGAGGTGGTCAAGGACCTGATCCGGGCCCGTCAGGCAGCCGGGCAGCAGCTGTTCTTCGACGTCAGCGGAACCGCCGTCTGCGACATCGACTCGGCGCAGCCCGCGATCCGGTTCGTCGACGCCGACGGGTCCGAACAGGTCGTCGCGTGCGATGTCATCGCGGGCTGCGACGGGTTCCACGGCGTGAGCCGGCCGCGGATCCCGGCCGCCGCCTCCCGCACCTGGGAGCGGCAGTACCCCTTCGCCTGGCTGGGTGTCCTTGCCCAGGTGGCGCCCTCGACCGACGAGCTGATCTACGCCTGGCATCCGCGTGGCTTCGCGATGCACAGCATGCGCTCCACGCGGGTCAGCCGGCTCTACCTGCAGGTGGACCCGGCAGAGGACATCGGCGCCTGGCCGGACGAGCGCATCTGGGACGAGCTCGACACACGCCTCGCGCTCGACGGCTGGACGCTGGGGCGGGGTCCGGTGCTGGAGAAGAGCATCACGCCGATGCGGAGCTTCGTGAGCGCGCCGATGCGGTTCGGCAACCTCTTCCTCGCCGGGGACGCCGCGCACATCGTGCCGCCGACCGGGGCCAAGGGGCTGAACCTGGCGGTTGCCGACGTACGGCTGCTCGCCGAGGCGCTGACGGCGAAGTACCGCCGGGGCGACACGAACGGGCTGGACGGCTACAGCGACTCGGCGCTGCGGCGGGTCTGGCGCAAGACGCACTTCTCGTGGTGGATGACGTCGATGCTCCACACGACGTCGGGAGACGAGTTCGAGCACCAGCTCCAGCTCTCCCAGCTGAAGTACGTGACGTCCTCGCCGGCCGCGGCGACCTCGCTCGCCGAGAACTACGTCGGCCTGCCGCTGGACGCAACCCGCTGAGGCGTCCCGCATAGGAGAACGGTTTCTCCACCGGAGATCGCCGCGCGTCTAGCGTCCGGAATGTTGCGGCCAGGTTCACGCCGTCGGGCGTGGGGCGCGAGGCCGCCGGGAGGAGTGCCCAGCGGATGCTCACGGCGGAGAAGAACGAGAGGCTCACCCGGGTCGGACCGGGCACTCCCATGGGGACGCTGTTGCGCCGGTACTGGTGGCCGATCGCCCCCAGCGCGATGGTCGGACTCCAACCGGTAACGCGCCGGCTGCTCGGCGAGGACCTCGTGCTGTTCCGGGACGGGGAGGGGCGCCTCGGCCTGCTCGCCGAGCAGTGTCCGCACCGCCGGGCGTCCCTCTCGCTGGGCTGCATCGAGCGCGAGGGCCTGCGCTGCGGCTACCACGGCTGGATGTTCGACACGACCGGCCAGTGCATCGAGCAGCCCGGCGAACCGGTGGAGAGCGAGTTCAAGGACCGCATCCGTACGACGGCCTACCGCGTCCAGGAACTCGGCGGCCTGGTGTTCGCCTACCTCGGGCCGGACACGTCCGAGCAGCCGGCGCCGCTGCTGCCGCGCTACGACCTGTTCGTCTGGGACGACGTCTGGCGCGACATCGGGCACGCTGTTGTGCCCTGCAACTTCCTGCAGATCATGGAGAACTCCGTCGACCCGCACCACGTGGAGTGGCTGCACGGCCGGTACGGCTCCTTCCTCAAGGAGCTGGCCGGCGAGCAGGAGTTCGAGGTCCTGCGCAAGAAGCACGTGAAGGTCGCGTTCGAGGTGTTCGAGCACGGCATCCTCAAACGCCGCATGCTCGAAGGCCAGACCGAGGAGGACGAGGACTGGAAGACCGGCCACCCGCTGGTGTTCCCGGGGATGCTGCGGATCGGCGGGGGCGGGCTGTCCTTCTTCCAGATCCGCGTGCCCATCGACGACGAGAACACCTGGCACGTCTGGTACCAGACCTACCGGCCCGAGGGTGGACAGGTGCCGCCGCAGGCCGAGATCCCGGTCTACGAGGTGCCGTTGAAGGACGGGAACGGCGACTGGATCCGCGACTACGTCGACGGCCAGGACGTCACCGCCTGGGTGACCCAGGGGCGGATCGCGGACCGGACGCAGGAGCACCTCGGCACGTCCGACCTCGGCGTCATGGTGCTGCGGCGGCTGTTCCAGGAGCAGATGGACCTCGTCGAGGACGGGCTCGACCCGATCTGCACGTACCGCGACCCGGCGAGGAACGTCTGCATCGACCTGCCGCAGGAGAAGGAGAAGTTCGGCGGCGGCCAGGCCTTCCGGCGGGAGTTCCTGCCTCATGGTCAGACCCGCTACAGCCCCATCGTGGACGAGGTGGCCGGCCTGTTCGGGGACCCGACGCTCGTGGAACTCGCGGCGCGCTGATGACCGCGGTCGGCCGCGGGGTGGCGGCCGGGGTGCGCGCGCGGTTCTGCCCGCTGTGCGGCGCCGACCTCGACCAACCGCGCGGGTTCTGCCACGAGTACTGGGCCGGGACGGATCGGCGCTTCCTGCTCTGGTGCCCCGACTGCGGCGGTACGACGTTGGCGACGATCCCCGCCCGGCTGACGTCGTACGAGCCGGAGCACTGAGCCCGGCGTCGGCTACTGCCGGCTGTAGCCGAGTCTCCGGGAGACCACGGCGGCCGCCTCGGTGACGATGCCTGCGAGAGCCGGCACCGTGGACGGGGCCAGGCGGACGGTCGGCCCGACGAGGGAGATCGCCGCGAGCGCGCCGCCGTCCGAGGTACGGATCGCGGCGGCGACGCTCGTCACGCCGTCCTCCGATTCGCCGAGGTTGACGCCGTAGCCCTGCGTCCGGACGCGGACGACCTCCCTGCGGAGCGCGGGCAGGTCGCGGATCGTGCGCTGGGTGCGCACCGGCAGCTCCCAGTCGGCGAGCAGGTCGTCGACGGCGTCGTCGGCCAGCTCGGCGAGCAGCACCTTGCCGGTGGAGGTGCAGTGCACCCAGTTGCGGTGGCCGACCCGGCGGAAGATCTGCAGGGCGTGCAGCGACTCGAGGCGCTCGACGTACACGACCTCGCGACCGTCCCGCACGGCGATCTGCACCGATTCGCGGGTCTTCTGCCGTAGCGACTCGAGCACCGGCATGGCCGCCTCGTGCAGCTGCTTGTGTATCGGTACCGCGGTGCCGAGGTCGTACAGGCTCAGGCCCAGCCGGTACTGGCCGGTCTCGGCGTTCTGCTCGAGGAACCGCTCACCGACGAGGGTCGACGCGAGCCGGTGCACGGTGCTCTTGCCCAGCCCCAGCCGCCGGGCGAGCTCCGAGATCCCGAGCTCGGTCGGCCCTCCGCGGAACTCCTTGAGCAGGCGCGCGGCGTTGGTGACCGAGCCCAGTGGAGGGGTGCCCGACGCTCTCGGGCGACGGGGGCCCGGGGTCGGCATGCCGTGACGGTACCCGGGGACCGTCCCGCATGGGGGAACGCATGCTTGTGGGGGGACGGGCCGCCCCACAAGGTGCTCGCAACGGCGGCGCAATGGTGCGGCGCTTCTCCTTGGAGGACACATGGCCACGGTCATCCCGGTGGACGACTACGTCACCGACGAGTGGTATCCCGGCTTCCGGCCGGCCTTCGACCACGCGCCGTTCGTGATCGAGCCGTTCCGGACCTTCTCCAAGGCTGACGAGGAGCGCTTCTGGTTCCTGGACTTCCACTGGCCGCGTGGCCTCACCCCCCTCGGGCTCATCTGGAACGAGGACGGCTACGGCTGGGGCACCCAGCTGGCCGCCGAGAACATGCCCCTGCCTCCCGGCCGCGGCATCACCCAGCGCATCGCCGGCACCCACACCTACGCGGCGGCCATCGCGGTCGAGACCGAGGCCGAGATGGGTCTGCGCGCCGCGCGACTCACCGGCTACCTGCCCGACTTCCTCAACCGCTTCGACGAGATCTGGGCCGAGCGGGTCGCCGAGGTGGACCGCTCCTGGCAGTTCTTCCGGGCCGTCGACTGGTCGGTGCCGGACCTGCCGGCGCTGGGCCAGCTCGCCCGGCAGGCCCGCGCGTTCCACAAGCGGGCCTTCGAGATCCACTTCGAGGTGATGTACCCGCTGCTCGCGAACTACCTGGGCTTCTACGGGGTCTGCGTCGAGTTGGGCGTCGACACCACGCAGATCGGCAAGTTCCTCCAGGGCTACGACACCAAGATCATGGAGACCGACCGTGAGCTCGGCCGCCTGACGAAGGAGGCCCGGGACCACGGGCTCGGCGAGCTGTTCGCGGTGACCGAGGCCACCCTGCTCTGGAGCACCCTGGAGGCCGACCCGGCCGCGAGCGCCTTCGTCGCAAGCTTTCGCGACTTCCTCGACGTGTACGGCTACCGCACGGAGGGCTCCTGCGACATCGCCCTGCCGAGCTGGATCGAGGACCCGACGCCCGCCCTCGGCATGATCAAGACCTTCCTGCAGAAGGAGGAGGACCACGACTTCTCCGTCGCCCTGACCGCCGCCAGGCAGGAGCGGGCGGACGCCATCGCCGCCGCCCGGTCCGGGCTCACCACGGAGGAGCAGGCCGTCTTCGACGCCGGCCTCGCCTCGTGCCAGGCCGCGAACTTCCCGTGGTGGCAGGACGACCACAACTACTACATCGACCTGCGGGTCTCGCTGCCGATGCGCTGGGCCTGCCTGGAGATCGCGAAGCGGATCGGCGCCGAGCGGCCGGACGACACCATCTTCCTGTTCTGGCCGGAGCTGATGGACGTGGCGGACGGCGTCCGTCCCTACGACGAGGAGCTGCGGGAGCTGGTCGTGCGGCGCCGCGCGTACTTCGACCACTGGCTGGCCAAGCGGCCCACCATGCCGAAGGTCCTCGGCACCATCCCCGAGGCGGTCGACGACCCGATCCTCATCGAGATCTTCGGTCTCAACTCGCACTTCCTCAACGCAGTCAAGGCGGCCGGCTCCGGCGCCGAGATCAAGACCCTGACCGGCGTGGCCGCCGCGAAGGGCAAGGCGCGGGGCATCGCGCGCGTGCTGAACAATGCAGACGAACTGCATCGGATCCAGCCCGGGGAGGTGCTCGTGTGCGAGTCCACGTCGCCCAACTGGACGCCGGCGTTCGCCAAGATCGCGGCCTGCGTCTGCGACGGCGGCGGCACGCTGTCGCACGCCGCCATCGTCGGCCGCGAGTACGGCGTGCCCACGGTCACCGCGGTCGGCCTGGCGACGATGGTGATCAAGGACGGTGACGAGGTCGAGGTGGATGGGACGGCCGGCGTGGTCACGGTGCTGAAGGCGACGACGGCGGAGGTGCCACACCAGAGTCCGCCCGTTCCCGTGGCGACATGACCGATCTGATCGCCTGGATGGACCAGGTCGCCCCGGACGCCGCGCTCGCGGTGGCCGGGCCGAAGATGGGCCGGCTCGCCGAGCTCGGGCAGGCCGGGGTCCGGGTGCCCTACTCCTTCGCGGTCACCGTCGACGCCTTCCGCGCGCACTGCGACGAGCACGGGCTGGCCCAGAAGGCCGACGACATCCTGTCGGCGGTGGACGCGGCCGACAGCGCAGCCGTGGAAGCCGCGGCGCTGCGGGTGCAGGACGTCTTCCTCGCGGCGCCGCTGTCGGAAGCGCTCCGGCGCGGCATCGTCGAGGCGTACGACGAGCTGTCCGACCGCTGCGTCGACCTGAACGCCCCGGTCGCGGTGCGGTCCTCGGCGACGGGCGAGGACAGCGGTGCGGCCAGCTTCGCCGGAGCATTCGACACCTACCTCGGTGTCTCCGGACCGGACCGGGTCGTGGACGCCGTACGACGTTGCTGGGCGAGCCTGTTCACCCCCCGGGCCACCGCCTACCGCCTGCAGCAAGGGATCGACCATCGCGCCATGCCGATGGCCGTCGGGGTGGTGGAGCTCGTGCACGCCCGCTCTTCCGGGGTCGCGTTCTCGATCCACCCGGTGACCGGCAAGCGGGACCGACTGGTGATCGAGGCCAACTGGGGCTGGGGCGAGGCCGTCGTGCAGGGTCTGGTGACGCCCGACCACGTGGAGGTCGGCAAGGCGGACCGGCGGGTGCTGCGCTACGACGTGGCCGACAAGCGGGTCGTCTCCGCCTTCGACTACGCGGTGGGGGCGGTCACGGAGGTGGCCATGCCGGAGCGGCTGCGGGAGCGGCAGGTGCTCGACGACGACGAGGTCGCCCAGGTCGTGGCGGCGGTGCTGCGGATCGAGGAGCACTACGGCTACCCCGTCGACGTCGAGTGGGTCGTCGACCGGCACCGGCGCTCGGGCGAAGCGGTCAGCATCGTGCAGACCCGCCCGGTCACGGTGGTCGCGGCTCCCGAACCGCCCAAGGTCTGGGACCCGACGGCGTTCGCGGCGAAGTACGCCCACGGCGGCGGCCGGTGAGCACGCCCCTGGAACTGCTCGTCAGGCAGATCCGCTGGGAGTCCGAGGGTGTGGTCTCGCTGGTCCTGGAGGACCGGGCTGGTGCCGAGCTGCCCCCGTGGTCTCCCGGTGCGCACATCGACGTCGAGCTGCAGCCCGGGCTGGTACGGCACTACTCCCTGCTGGGCTCGCCGCGGGACAAGGGGGAGTACCGCATCGCGGTGCTCGCCGAGCCGGCCGGACGCGGCGGCTCGCGCTACGTGCACGAGAGCCTGCGGCCGGGTCACGTCGTGGCGGTGCGCGGTCCGCGGAACCACTTCGCCCTCGAGGACGCGCCGGCGTACACGTTCATCGCCGGTGGCATCGGCATCACGCCCATCCTCCCGATGCTGCAGGCCGCGGAGGAGCGGGGCCGCCCCTGGCGCCTGCTGTACGGCGGGCGGAGCCGCCGCAGCATGGCCTTCCTCGCGCTGCTGGAGAGGTACGGCCCGCGGGTCGACGTCGTCCCGCAGGACGAGCTTGGGCTCCTCGACCTCGACACTGCACTGGGTGACCTGGGTGACGGCGAGCAGGTGTACTGCTGCGGGCCGGAGCCGCTGCTCGCGGCGGTGGAGGCCGGATGCGCGCCGCTCGGCGACGTGCTCCGCGTCGAGCGGTTCGCTGCACCTGAGTCGACCGCGCCGGTAACCGCCGGTGCCGTGGAGGTCGAGCTCGCCCGGGCAGGGCGGACGTTCACCGTCGCGCCGGACGAGTCCATCCTCGACCGTGTCCTCGCCCAGGGCGTCGACGTGCCCAACGACTGCCGCGAGGGGATCTGCGGCAGCTGTGAGACCACTGTCCTGCAGGGGACTCCCGAGCATCACGACTACGTGCTCACCGCGAAGGAACGGCAGGCCGGGCGGTCGATGATGCTCTGCGTCTCCAGGGCCTGCGACCGGCTGGTACTGGACCTGTGAGCGCACCGGCCCAGCGGAGCTCCCTGCACGTCGCCCGGCGAGGCGGCCCGGTGACAGCTGTCGTCTTCGACTTCGGCGGCCCGGTGATCCGGCTGCCCTTCGAGTTGCAGTCGCCCCTCGAACGGCGGTTGGGTCTGGAACCCGGCAGCCTCCGGTGGGGTGGTCCGTTCGACCCGGCGTCAGATCCGTCGTGGCAGGAAGTCCTGTCCGGCAGGGGTTCCGAGCGGGCGTACTGGGCCGACCGGGCCCGCGAGGTCGCGCCGTACATGGGCGGCGACGGGATCCGCGACCTCTTCCAGGCGGTGTACGGCGGTACGCCGGCGCATCAGGTGGTCCGCGCCGAGGCCTTGCTCGCCCTCGCTGCCGCCCAGCGGGTCGGACTGCGCACGGCGGTGCTCACCAACGACATCGCGCACTTCCACCCGCAGTGGCACGAGACCATCTCGTTCCTGTCGCTGGTCGACGTCGTCGTGGACGGCTCGCTGACCGGCGTACTCAAGCCCGATCCGGCCGCCTATCGGCTGGTGCTGGACGAGCTCGGTACCTGCCCGGAGCAGACCGTGTTCCTCGACGACCAGCCTGCGAACGTCGAGGGCGCGCGGGCGGTCGGCCTGCCGAGTGTGCTGTTCGACCTGACCGACGTGACCGGGAGCTATCAGGAGCTGGCCGCGCTGGCCGGCCTGCCCGCCGCCTTCTGAGCGTCGTCCGGTCGTGGTCGCGCCGGCTGCGCGGGGCCGGCGATGCGCAGGTCCGCCTCGATGCCGGCGGCGGCTTCGAGCAGTGGTGGCAGCAGTTGCTTGCGGATCGCCGCCAGGGGCGTCCGGCTCGCGTGCACCGAGATGTTCGCGGCCGCGATCACCTGTCCGTCCCGGTCGTGGATCGGCACCGCGACCGAACGCAGGCCCTCCTCCAGTTCCTGGTCGAGGATGGCCCAGCCCTGCCGTGCGACCCGCGCCAGTTCGACCCGCAGCACCTTCTCGTCGGTGACGGTGCGTGCGGTGTGCGGCCTCAGAACGGCCTCGGCGAAGTACCGGTCCAGCTGCTGGGCCTCCAGCCCACCCAGCAGTACCCGCCCCATCGACGTCGCGTGCGCCGGGAACCGGGTCCCCACGTTGATGGCCACGGTCATGATGCGTGCCTTCGGGATGCGGGCCACGTAGACCACGTCGGTCCCGTCGAGGACCGAGACGGACGACGACTCCTGCACCTGGCTGACCAGGCGCTCGAGGTGCGGGGCGGCGACCTCCGGCAGCGTCTGGCTGGCCAGGTACACGTAGCCGAGCTCGAGCACCCGCGGCGTCAGTGAGAACAGCCGGCCGTCGGTGCGGGCGTAGTTCAGGTCCACGAGGGTCAGCAGGAACCGCCGGGCGGCGGCGCGGGTGAGTCCGGACTCGCGTGCCACGTCGCTGAGGCTGAGCTGGGGCCGCTCCGAGGAGAAGGCCTTGATGACGGCCAGGCCGCGTTCGAGCGACTGGACGAAGTGCGGGCCCCGCTCGGCACCCATCCACGCCTCCCCATCGACGGCGCTCGTACGGCGCCCGCGCACTCTAGGTGACCGTGCCGTTGGCACCGGCTGCAACGGATCCTTGACACAGCCGTCGCGTATCACCATGGTGTGGATCACTATGCGGACACATGTTCGCACAGCGCACATTACAGCAGATGCTGCGTGACGAACAGGCCGGCGATTTCCCTCTCCGATCGGAGCCAGGACATGACCGACGACGTGCCCCTCAGCCCTGCCGACGACAGTGGCGCGCCGCCCCTGTTCTCCGATGTCTCCCGCCGCAACGTGTTGCGTGGCGCGGCCGGTGGCGCGTTCGCGCTCGGCGCCGCCGGCGTGCTGTCCGCGTGCGGCGGTGGGCTCAAGGGGACCTCCAGCCCGGGAGCGGGAAGTAGCGCCGGCAATGGCCGGAAGAAGATCACCATCGGCTTCATCACGCCGCTGACGGGTCCGGTGGCCTCGTTCGCGGTCTCGGACCAGTTCGTGATCGACACCATCCGCAAGACGCAGAAGTTCTCCGGCGGCATCACGTCGGGCGCGAAGACGTACGACGTCGAGATCGTCGTCAAGGACAGCCAGTCCGACCCGAACCGCGCGACCCAGGTCGCCCGCGAGCTGATCAGTCAGAACAACGTCGACATGATTCTCGTGACCTCCACGCCCGAGGTGACCAACCCGGTGGCCACGGTCTGCGAGGCGCAGGCGGTGCCGTGCGTGTCGACGATCGTTCCCTGGGAGGCCTGGTACTTCGGCCGGGGCGCCAAGCCGGGCAGCGAGTTCCAGTACACGACGATGTTCTTCTTCGGCATCGGCGAGTTCGGCGAGTGCTTCATTCCGATGTGGAACCGCATCTCGAACGACAAGACTGTCGCGCTGATGTACCCGAACGACGTGGACGGCAACGCGTTCCGGAAGGCGTTCCCGCCGTTGATGCAGAAGGCCGGGTACAAGACCGTCGACGGCGGGGCCTACACCGACGGCACGACCGACTACAGCGCGATGATCGCCACGTTCAAGTCCGCCGGCGCCGACATCTACTCCAACGCCCCGATCCCGCCGGACTTCAACACGTTCTGGAAGCAGGCGTTCCAACAGGGCTACCGGCCCAAGCTCGCCACCGTCGCCAAGGTCCTGCTCTTCCCGTCGGACGTCGAGGCGCTCGGCCCCCTCGCGGAGAACGTCGCCACTGACGCCTGGTGGACCCCGCACCACCCGTTCTCCTCGTCTCTCGACGGGACGACCTCGAAGGGCATCGCCGACGCGTTCCAGAAGGCCACCGGCAAGCAGTGGCTGCAGTCGATCGGGACGTCGTACGCGCTGTTCGAGGTGGCGCACAACGCGTTCAGCTCGGTCGACGACCCGCACGACCGCAAGGCCGTCGCGGCGGCGCTGCGCGGGATGAAGTACACCGGCATCTGTGGTCAGCTCGACTTCACCGCGGGCCCTGTGCCCGGCGTCGCCATCATCAAGCCGGTCGGTGTGCAGTGGAAGAAGGGCAAGGACTTCCCGTACAGCCTCGAGGTCGTGGACAACTCGGCGAACAAGGCGGTCCCGTTGACCGCGGACCTGAAGCCGACCCGCGCCTGATGCCTGTGCCCATCCTGCTGGAGCTGGACCGCGTCTCCAAGAGGTTCGGGCAGGTCGTCATCGCCGACGACCTGTCCCTGACGCTCGAGGCCGGCTCGACGCTGGGCGTCGTCGGGCCCAACGGGGCAGGCAAGTCGACCCTGTTCGGGATGGTCTCCGGCGACGTGGCACCCGGCTCCGGCGAGGTGCGCTTCGCCGGACGCTCGCTGCACCGGGTGGACGCGGCGGCGCGGTGCCGGCTGGGCATCGGTCGGACCTATCAGGTGCCGCGGCCGTTCGTCGGGATGACGGTGTTCGAGAACACTCTTGTCGCCGCCCAGCAGGGCGGGCGGCTGCACCGGCAGGCCGCCACCGACCGGGTTCTCGACGTGTTGTCGGAGACCGGACTGCTGGCGTCGGCCAACACCCCTGCCGGACGGTTGGGGCTGCTGGCCCGCAAGCGCCTCGAGGTGGCCCGGGCTCTGGCGACCGGGCCCAAGCTCCTCCTCCTCGACGAGGTCGCCGGTGGCCTGACTGAGCCCGAGGTCGTCGAGCTCGTCGGGATCATCCGCGCGGTCAATGCGCGTGGCGTGGCGGTGGTGTGGATCGAGCACGTCGTGCGCGCCCTGCTGTCGACGGTCGACCGGCTGATCTGCCTCGCGGGCGGTGCGGTGATCGGTGACGGCCGGCCCGAGGACGTGCTCGCGCTGCCCCAGGTCCGGCAGATCTACCTCGGTTCGGCCGGCAGTGGACCTGGCGGTCCGGAACTGTGACCGCCGTACCCGCCCTCGAGGTCCGGGCTCTCACCGCCCGGCACGGTCAGCTCACGGCTGTGGACGGCGTGGGCTTCTCCGTGCCCGCCGGCTCGGTCTTCGCCCTGGTCGGCGCCAACGGCGCCGG
This sequence comes from Frankiales bacterium, assembly GCA_025965475.1. Classification (GTDB taxonomy): domain Bacteria; phylum Actinomycetota; class Actinomycetes; order Mycobacteriales; family SCTD01; genus RYN-124. The sequence continues at coordinate 20,895 of JAOPWV010000168.1, forward strand.
CAAGTCCACCTTGTTGCGGACGATCGCCGGGCTGCACCGGCCCGTTGCCGGATCGGTCCACCTGCACGGCGACGACGTGACGGCCACCGGCCCGGAGCGGCGGGTGGGCCGCGGGCTGGTGCTGGTGCCGGAGGGGCGCCGGCTGTTCCCTTCGCTCAGCGTCCACGAGAACCTCCGGGTGGGCCTGGCCCGCAGGCGTCCCGGACAGTGGGACATCGACCGGGTGCTCGACCTGTTCCCGTGGATGAAGGAGCGCCGCAACCAGCCGGCCGGACAGCTCTCCGGCGGTGAGCAGCAGGCCGTCGCGATCGGGCGTGCGCTCGTGGCCAATCCGAGCGTCCTGCTGCTGGACGAGATCTCCCTGGGCCTCGCGCCGGTCGTCGTGCAGCGCATCTACGGGCTGCTGCCCGCTCTGCTGACGACCGGCATGACGGTGGTGCTCGTCGAGCAGGACGTCAGCCAGGCGCTGGCCGTCGCCGACCAGGTGCAGTGCCTGCTGGAGGGACGGACCGTGCTGGACGGGGTGCCGGCGCAGCTCACCGGCCCGCAGATCGAGGCCGCCTACTTCGGACTGGCAGGTGCGGGGCGATGAACTGGGTCAACGCTGTCGTCCAAGGGCTGCTGCTCGGGGGCCTTTTCGCGCTGTTCGCCTGCGGTTTGTCGCTGCTGTTCGGTGTGGTCGGCGTCATCAACCTGGCGCATGGCGACTTCGCCGTCCTGGGCGCGTACGTCGCGGTCCTGCTGCTGCCCAGCACGGCCACCAACGCGCTGTGGGCGCTGCTGTTCGTCCCGCCGCTGTTCGGCTTCTTCGGCTACCTCCTCCAGCGGACCCTGCTGCAGCGAAGCCTGGAGATCAGTCCGCTGACCACGCTGCTCGTCACGTTCGGGTTGTCGGTCGTCGTCCAGAACGGGCTGCTCGAGGCCTTCTCGGCCGACAGCCACTCGTTCAACGTCGGCTCCCTCGTGACCAGCTCGTTCAAGGTCGATGAACAGTTGCAGGTGTCGTACCTGCGCCTGGGCGTGCTGCTCGTGGCGATCGCGGTGCTCAGCGTCCTGTCGCTGTTCCTCGCCCGGTCGCGGACCGGCATCCAGATCCGCGCCGTCGCGGACGACCGCGAGGCCGCGCAGATGTCGGGTGTGAACACCCGGCACATCGTCGGCGTCGCCGCAGCCATCGCCTTCGCCACGGTCGCGCTGGCCGGGCTGGCGTACGGGATGACCGCGCAGTTCGCGCCGTACAGCGGCAGCGCGTTGCTGCTGTTCGCCTTCGAGGCAGTCGTGATCGGCGGCATCGGCTCGCTGTGGGGGACCCTCGGCGGCGGACTGATCCTCGGCCTGGCCCAGTCGATCGGCTTCCAGATCGACCCGAGCCTCGGGGTGCTGGCCGGGCACCTGGTGTTCCTCGGGGTCCTCGCCTTCCGGCCCACCGGGCTCGTGCCGGCCAGGGCGGCGGCATGACCGCGCCGACCGGTGCGTCCACCGGCTACCGCGTCCGGCGGTTGCGGCGGTCTGCGCTGTGGACCGCCCTGCCGTCGGCCGGGGTCGTCGCGCTGCTGGCGTACGTCCCGTACGTGCTGGAGCGCAAGGTCACCGACACCCTCGTCGACTTCTTCATCCTGCTCGTGCTCGCCACCACCTGGAACATGCTGGCCGGGTTCGCCGGGTTGGTGTCCGTCGGGCAGCAGGCCTACATCGGGGTCGGCGCCTACGCGGTCCTCGTCCTCGCCCAGCAGGGGGTGAACCCGTTCGCGGCCATCCCGCTGGCCGCGCTGGTCTGTGCCGCGGTCTCGCTGCCCGTCTCCTGGCTGGTGTTCCGGTTGCGGGGCGGCTACTTCGCAATCGGCACCTGGGTGGTGGCCGAGGTGTTCGCACTGCTGGTGATCCGGTTCGAGTCGCTGGGCGGCGGCACGGGCGCCAACCTGCCGGGCCTGGACGGCTTCGACGCGGTGCTGCTCGGTGCCATGACGTACTGGGCGGCGCTGTCGGTGGCGGTCCTCACGCTGCTCGGCGCGTACCTCCTGCTCCGCAGCCGGACCGGGCTCGCCCTGACGGCCGTACGCGACAACGAGTTGGCCGCCCGGAGCGTCGGGGTGCGGGTGCCGCGGGCCAAGCGAATGGTCTACCTCGCGGCGGCCGCCGGGGCCGGTGCGGCCGGTGCGGTACTCGTCATCACCCAGCTCAACGTCCAGCCGGGCAACGTGTTCAGCGTCAAGTGGTCGGCGTACATGGTCTTCGTCGTGCTGATCGGTGGTGTCGGCTCGTTGGAGGGGCCGATTCTCGGGGCCATCGTCTTCTTCGTCCTGCAGCGCGCGCTGGCGGACTACGGCGCCTGGTACCTCATCGTCCTGGGCGCGGTCGCGGTCGTCATGGCGGTCTGGGTGCGCCGCGGACTGTGGGGTCTGCTCGAGCGTTTCGACGTGCGGGTCTTCCCGACCGGTTTCTGGCTGCAGGCACCCGGCGGTGACGTCGCCCGCCCACCCAGGGACGACCCGCCGCCGGCCCCCCGGCACTGACACCCGTTCGTCGAACCCGGAGAGGAAGCGTGCAGGTGCTCGACAAGACCATCCCCAGCGCGGCGGAGGCCGTGGCCGACGTGCCGGCCGGCGCGTCGCTCGCGGTGGGGGGGTTCGGGCTGTCCGGGGTGCCGATCACGCTGATCGAGGCGCTGCTCGCGGGTACGGCCACCGACCTCGAGATCGTCAGCAACAACTGCGGGGTCGACGGCTGGGGGCTGGGGCTGCTGCTCGCCGCCGGGCGCATCCGCCGGGTACTCGGCTCGTACGTCGGCGAGAACAAGGAGTTCGCCCGCCAGTTCCTCGATGGGGAGCTGGAGGTCGAACTGATGCCCCAGGGGAGCCTGGCGGAGCGCCTGCGCGCCGGCGGCGCCGGCATCCCGGCCTTCTACACGCCGGCGGGGGTGGGCACCCAGATCGCGGATGGCGGGGTCCCGCAACGCTACGACGGCAACGCCGGCATCCTGCTGGCCTCGTCGCCGAAGGAGGTGCGCTCCTTCGACGGCCGGGACTACGTGCTGGAGCGCGGCATCGTCACCGACGTGGCCCTCGTCCATGCCTGGCGGGGCGACCGGGTGGGCAACCTCGTCTATCGCAAGTCCGCGCAGAACTTCAACCCGCTCTGTGCGGCCGCCGGTCGGCTCACGATCGCCGAGGTGGAGGAGCTCGTCGAGCCGGGGGAGCTCGACCCCGCGCACGTGCACACGCCGGGGATCCACGTGCAGCGCGTCGTACACGTCGCGGATGCGGAGAAGCGGGTGGAGAAGGCGATGGTGCGCCCATGACCCTGTCCAGGGCGGACCTCGCCGAGCGGGTGGCCCTTGAGCTGCGGGACGGGCAGTACGTCAACCTCGGCATCGGCCTGCCGACGCTGATCCCGAACCACCTGCCCCCGGACGTCTCCCTCGTGCTGCACAGCGAGAACGGGATCCTCGCGGTCGGGCCGTACCCGAACCGCGACGAGCTGGACCCGGATCTGATCAACGCGGGCAAGGAGACGGTGACCGTCCTGCCCGGCGCCAGCTTCTTCGACTCCGCGGCCTCCTTCGGGATGATCCGCGGCGGCCATGTCGATGTCGCGGTGCTCGGCGCGATGCAGGTGAGCGCCCGCGGGGACCTCGCGAACTGGATGATCCCGGGGAAGATGGTCAAGGGCATGGGCGGCGCGATGGACCTCGTCCACGGCGCCAAGAGGGTCATCGTGATGATGGAGCACGTCGCCCGGGACGGGTCGCCGAAACTGCTGGAGCGGTGCACCCTGCCGTTGACGGGCGCCGCCTGTGTCGACCGGGTCATCACGGACCTGGCCGTCATCGACATCACGCCGTTCGGCCTGGTCCTGCGCGAGACGGCACCCGGGGTGACGGCCGCCGAGGTCCGCGCGGCCACCGCGGCCGAGCTGACGGACGCGACACGGCCGCCGGTGCTGCCGTGACGGTGGCGAGCACGCGGCTCGACGGGCTGACCGCGCTGACGCTGACCGAGGTCGCCGGGCAGATCGCGAGCGGCGCGCTGTCGCCCATCGAGATCACGGACGCCTACCTGGCGCGCATCGACCAGGTCGAGCCGCAGGTGAACGCCTACGTCACGGTGTGCCACGAGCGGGCGAGGGCGGATGCCCGGCGCGCCGTCGAGGAGCGGGCGCGGGGCCTGGACCGCGGACCGCTGCACGGCGTCCCGCTGGGCATCAAGGACCTGTTCGACACGGCAGGGGTTCGTACGACGGCCGGCTCGGGCCTGCGCAGGGACACCGTCCCGGCCCGTGACTCCGCGGTCGCGGCGCGCCTGCGTGCGGCCGGTTCCGTGTTGCTGGGCAAGCACGGGATGCATGAGCTCGCGTGGGGCGGCACCAGCGACAACCCTCACTTCGGGGCCGTCCGCAACCCGCACGACCCGGCGCGCATCCCGGGCGGCTCGTCCGGTGGCTCGGCGGCGTCGGTGGTGGCGGGGACCGCGGTGGCGAGCGTCGGGACCGACACCTGCGGGAGCGTCCGCATCCCGGCCGCGCTGAGCGGCTGCGTGGGACTCAAACCGACGTACGGGCGGGTGAGCATGGCCGGCGCGGTGCCGCTCTCGGTGTCGCTCGACCACGCCGGGCCGATCACCCGCACGGTCGCGGATGCCGCGCTGCTGCTGGGGGTGCTCGCCGGACCGGACCCGGACGACCCGCGCACCCTGCACGAGCCGGTGCCAGACCTGCTCGGCCCGCTCGACGGGGAGGTCCGGGGACTGCGGATCGGCCGGCTGCGCGGCTGGTTCGAGCAGGTGCTCGACCCGGAGACAGGAGCCGCCCTCGACCGGGTCGCGGAGGTCCTGCGGGAGCTCGGCTGTCAGGTCATCGACCTCGTCGCACCCGATCCCGGTCCCGTCGTCGACCTGGTGTTCCGCCTGGTGGCGGCCGAGGCGGAGCCGGTCCACCGGGACCAGTTCGCCACGCGGCCGGAGGGCTTCGGTGAGGATCTCCGGCTGCACCTGTCGCGCCCGGCTCCTACGTCGGCGGAACTGGCCGAGGCGCGTGCGGTGCTGGCGGTCACGACCGACTGGTTGGACGCCGCCCTGCGCGAGGTGGACCTGCTGACCAGTGCCACCGTGCCCGCACCGGCCCCGCAGATCGGCGAGATGTCACTGCGGCTGGCTGATCAGGAGCTCCACGTCGAGTGGGTGCTCACCCGGCTGACGTCGATCTTCGACGTCGCAGGCCTGCCCGCGCTGTCCGTCCCCTGCGGCCGGTCCGCGCGCGGCCTGCCGCTGGGCCTGCAGGTGATCGGCCGGCGCCTCGACGAGGTCACGGTGCTCCGCCTCGGGCACGCGTACGAGACCGCTGGTGCGTGATCGTTCTACCGTGCTCCCACCGCCACCTCCCGACACCACGTACGGAGGCACCGTGACCACACCCGGGACCCTGCTCTCCCAGGTCCTCGCCCAGCTGCAGGCCTCGCCCGAGCCGCGCATGCGCGAGGTGATGACCAGCCTCGTCCGTCACCTGCACGAGTTCGCGGCGGAGGTGCGCCTGACCGACCGTGAGTGGGCGGCCGCCGTCGGGTTCCTCACCGAGACGGGCCGGCTGCCCGAGCGCGACGAGTTCATCCTCCTGTCGGACACCCTCGGCCTGTCGATGCTCGTCGACCTGCTCGGCGGCCACGCTGCCGAAGGCGCCACCGAGACCACCGTGCTCGGGCCCTTCTACGTCCCGGACAGCCCGCGGCGCGGGAACGGCACAAGCACGGCCGAGCGGCCGAGCGGCGATCCCGCCTTCGTGAGCGGCCGGGTGCTGGGCACCGATGGCACGTCGATCACCGGGGCCGAGGTCGACGTCTGGCAGAACGGCGCCGACATGATGTACGCGGTCCAGGACAAGACCATGCCGCCCGGCAACCTCCGCGGGCTGTTCACCACGGACGACGAGGGACGGTTCTCCTTCCTCGGCGTCCGGCCGGTGGACTACCCGGTTCCCGTCGACGGCCCGGTGGGCCGGCTGCTCGAGGCCACCGGGCGCCATCCGTGGCGTGCCGCGCACCTGCACGCCATCGTGCGCGCCGACGGCTACCACCCGGTCACGACGCACCTGTTCGACGACGAGAGCCGCTACCTCGACAGTGATGTCGTCTTCGGGGTGAAGCCCTCGCTCATCAAGCACTTCACGCCGCACGAGCCCGGGCAGCCGGACCGGCCGGCCGGTATCGGGCCGGCCGAGCGCTGGTACTCGCTCGACCACGACTTCGTACTCGTCCGCGCGACCTGACCCGACCACACCGAGGAGAAGCCCATGGCCCCCCGCACCGCGCCACCGTTCCGTGCCGACCACGTCGGGAGCCTGCTGCGTCCAGCCCGGCTGCTCGAGGCCCGCCAGCAGCACGCGGACGGCGCGATCACCGCCGACCAGCTACGGGAGACGGAGGACGACGCGATCCGCGACGTGGTCCGGATGCAGGAGGACGTCGGGCTGCAGTCCTCGACGGACGGCGAGTTCCGGCGTACGTCCTGGCACATGGACTTCATCTACCGGCTCGGCGGGGTCGGCCGGACCGACGAGAAGCTCACGGTGCACTTCCGCAACGAGCAGGGAGAGCTCGACTTCGAGTCGGCCGCCCTGCGGGTGCACGATCGGGTGACGCTGCAGGAGACGATCTTCGCGGAGGCGTTCTCGTTCCTGAAGGACACCGTGAAGACGGCGACCCCGAAGCTGACGATCCCCTCGCCGAACATGCTGCACTACCGCGGCGGCCGCGCGTCCATCGACGAGCAGGTCTACCCGGAGCTGGAGGCGTTCTGGGAGGACCTCGCGGCGGCGTACGCCGAAGAGGTCCGCCGGCTGGGCGAGCTCGGCTGCACCTACCTCCAGCTCGACGACACGAGCCTGGCCTACCTCAACGACCCCAAGCAGCGGGACATCGTCCGCTCGCAGGGCGGCGACGCGGAACACCAGCACGAGCGCTACATCCAGCAGATCAACGCGTCGCTGGCCGGGCGTCCGGAGGGCATGAACGTCACCACCCACATGTGCCGCGGCAACTTCCGCTCGTCCTGGGCGGCCGAGGGCGGCTACGACTTCGTCGCCGAGGCGTTGTTCTCGGAGCTGGACGTCGACGGGTTCTTCCTCGAGTACGACGACAGCCGTTCCGGGGGCTTCGAGCCGCTGCGGTTCGTGCCGCCAGGCAAGACGGTGGTGCTCGGCCTGGTGACCACCAAGCGCGGCGGGCTGGAGGACAAGGACACCCTCAAGCGCCGGATCGACGAGGCCAGCCAGTACGTCCCGCTCGACCAGCTGGCCCTCTCGCCGCAGTGCGGGTTCTCGTCCACCGTCGAGGGCAACGCGCTGACCTTCGACGAGCAGGTGGCCAAGCTCAGCCTGATCGTCGAGACCGCCGCGGAGGTCTGGGGCTAGTCCGTGGTGGCGCCCTGGAACGTGAGGTCGATCGCCTCCATACGCGCGGTGGCCTGCGGGCCCAGGCGTTCCAGGACGCCGGCCAGCACGGTCTCCACCACTGCTGTTGCCGGGACCAGGCTGTCGAACGGGCTGGCGCCCTCCACCCGGGACGGCAGGACGACGTCGGCCACCTCGGCGACGGGCGACAGCCAGGGGTCGGTGAACAGCACCACGGTCGCGCCGCGACGTTTGCTCTGCCGCGCCAGCTCGACGATGTCGCGCTGGTAGCGGCGGACGTCGAAGACGACGCAGACGTCGCGCCGGCCGAGGTCGGCGAGGAACGGCGCAGTCACCGAAGGCTGCACGTCCAGGGTCCGGGTCCCCGGCCGCAACAGCCGCAGGTGGAGGTCGAGGTAGTGCGCGAGCACGTAGGAGAACCGGCCGCCGAAGCTGGTGATGCGGAGCCGGGGGTCGGTCAGCAGAGTGACGGCCGCCTGCAGTTCGTCCTCCGGCAGGGCATCCAGGGAGTTCTCCACCTGGCGGCCGAGCAACCGGCCGGCCGAGGTTCGCAGGTCCTCGCCCGCCCGGCTGCCCGAGGCGTCCTCCGGCTGTCCGGTCAGGGGCGAGAAGCTGCGCAGGGCCAGCTCCGCGCGCAGGGCGTCCTGGAACTCCCGGAAGCTGGCGTAGCCCAGTGAGGCCACGTAGCGCACGACTGTCGCCGTGCTGACGTTCGCCTGGGTGCCCAGGCTGCTGGCCGTGTCCAGGCCGGCCGACGGGTAGCTGGCGAGCAGGGCCCGGGCGATCCGGCGCTCGGAGGCGGAAGCGCGCGTCAGCCCGTCCCGGACCCGGCCGGCCACCGAGACGAACCCGCTGTCCTGAGGGTCCTGCATGCCTGCACCCTCCGGGGACGGACTTTCCTGCTGAAACAGACCATTCACGTGCCGGAGATTGACCGGCACTGGCAACGACTGTTTCATTGCGGCCGCGGGCCCCGCAAGCGGGTCGGAGGAGGAGACTCGTGTGACCGGCGAGCTGCGGGGCGCATCGGGTCCTGAGGATCCGGCTCCAGGCCTGCTGTTCGCGGCGACCTGCGACCTGGTGGCGATCGTGCGCGGCCGGGCGGTGCCCGCCACTGCCGAGAAGGCCTTTCTCGATCGCGGCGTCGGCTGGGTGCCGGCCGACCTGGCCATGACCGGATTCGGCCACATCGCCGATGACAACGTCTTCGGCGCGGCCGGCGACCTCCGGCTGCTGCCCGACTCCGCCAGCGCCGTCGACATCGCCCCGGACGGGGAGGTCCCCGGCATGCGGGTGTTCCTCGCCGATCAGGTCGAGGTGGACGGCAGCCCCTGGCCAGGCTGTCCGCGCGGCTTCCTGCGCACTGCCCTGCAGCGCCTGTACGAGGAGTACGGCCTGCGCGTGCTGGCCAGCTTCGAGCACGAATTCGTCGTGCACGGTGCCGGCGGCGACGCCTTCTCCCTGCAGAGGCTGCGGGGTGCCGAGCCGTTCGGCAGTGACCTGGTGGCCTGCCTCGAGCAGGCGGGCTTCGGGCCGGAGAACTGGCTGCCGGAGTACGGCAGTCAGCAGTTCGAGATCACGCTCGCCCCGGCGGACGGGCTGGTCGCAGCCGACCGCGCGATCCTGCTGCGCGAGCTCGTGCGCGACCTCGCGCGCCGGCGGGGACTGCGGACCAGCTTCGCCCCGATCCTGGAGCCGGGTGGGACGGGTAACGGCGTCCACGTCCACCTGTCGTTGATCGATGACGTGGGCGAGCCCGTACTCGCCGCACCCGGGCGGCCGGGTGGGCTGTCCGCGCTCGGCCAGGCCTTCTGTGACGGCATCGTCGCGCACGCCCCCGCGCTGTCCGCCATCGCGGCGCCGAGCGTGAACAGCTACCTGCGGTTGCGCCCCCACACCTGGAGCGCAGGCGGTGCGTTCCTCGCCGAGCGGAGCCGCGAGGCGTTGCTCCGGATCTGCCCCGGCCAGGGTCACCCGGCTGCGGCGGGCGGCGGGTTCAACCTCGAGTACCGCGCAGCTGACGCCACCGCGAACCCGTGGCTCGTCCTCGGTGCCCTGGTCCACGCCGGGCTGGCCGGTCTGTCGGGGGAGTGCGTACCGACCCGGGTGTGGCCGCCAGAGGTCGACGTCGACCAGGCCGGGGCGGCCATCGCGCCGCTGCCGTCCTCCCTCGGCTCCGCGCTGGACGCGCTGGAGCGCGACGAGGTCGCCGTCGAGTGGTTCCCGCCGGTCCTGCTCACCACCTTCCTGTCCGTCAAGCGCGCTGAGCTCGACGAGTTGAGCGGCCTTGATGACGCGGCGCTCTGCCGGCGGGTGTCCGATGTCTACTGACCTGGCGGAGGTGGTCGAGCACCTGCCGCTGGTGGACCACCACGTGCACGGCGCCAGCCGCTGCGACCTCGCTCGCGACGAGCTGGCGTCCCACCTCACCGAGGCCACGCTGCCACCGCCGGCCGGCACCAGCCAGTTCGAGTCCCAGGTCGGGTTCGCGCTCCGGCGCTGGTGCGCACCGCTGTTGGATCTGCCGGCGCACGCCGAGGTCGAGGCGTACGTGGCCCGCCGGGCCGAACTCGGTGCGGCGGAGGTCAACCGCAGACTGCTGGTCGCCAGCGGCATCGACCACTTCCTGGTCGAGACCGGCTACCGCGCGGACGAGATCTACGGCCCGGCCGAGATGGCGGCGGCGGCCGGCGCCCGGGCCGGCGAGCTGGTCCGCCTGGAGAGCGTCGCCGAGGAGCTGTCCCGCACCGGGGTCGGCGCCGGCGAGTTCGCCAGCCGCTACGTCGAGGAACTCTGGACGCGGACGACGGCCGCCGTCGGGTTGAAGTCGATCATCGCCTACCGCCACGGCCTGGACTTCGCGCCCGAGCGGCCGGCACCGGACGCGGTGCGTACGGCGGCGGGCGCGTGGCTGGCCGAGATGGAGCGCACCGGCCAGGCCCGGATCAGCGACCCGGTGCTGTTGCGTCACCTGCTCTGGGCGGGCGTGGACCGCGGGCTGCCGCTGCAGTTCCATGTCGGCTACGGCGACCCCGACCTGGAGTTGCACCGATGCGACCCGCTGTTGATGACCGGGTTCCTCCGGGCGATCCAGCCTCGCGGGATCCCGGTCCTGCTGCTGCACTGTTACCCGTTCCACCGCCAGGCGGGCTACCTGGCGCAGGTCTTCCCTGACGTGTACCTCGATGTGGGGCTGGCCGTGAACTACACGGGCGCCCGGTCGGCAGCGGTGGTCGCCGAGTCGCTGGAGCTCGCGCCCTTCTCGAAACTGCTGTTCTCCACGGACGCGTGGGGGCCCGCGGAACTGCACTACCTGGGCGCCCGCCTGTGGCGCCGCGCGTTCACCCGCGTCGTACAGCGGTGGATCGACGACGGCGATTGGTCGCCGGCGGACGCGGTGCGGGTGGCCGAGCTCGTCGGCTTCCGCAACGCGGAACGCGTCTATCAACTGGACGGCCCGCCATGACCCGGGACGTCCTGAACGCCGTCGAAGGGGTGTGACGCCGATGTGCCGGCTGCTGGGATGGGCCTCGCCCGAGCCCCTGAGCGCGACGGAGGTGGTGGGGGAGGACGCCGGCCGGCTGCACGCGCTGTCCCGGCTGCACCAGGACGGCTGGGGGGAGGCCTGGTACGAGCAGGGCGAGGTACGGCGGCGCCGCGAGATCGACGCCGCGCACGCCAGCAGCGTCTTCGCCTCGACGATCGAGCAGGTCCGGTCGCCGGTCGGGCTGGTCCATCTGCGGTGGGCCACCGACCACATCGCCCGCCGGCTCCCGAACACCCATCCGTTCGTCCACGACGGTGTGGCGTTCGCGCACAACGGGGCACTCAGGCGCGGCCCGCACCTCGACGCGCTGGTCGACGAGGACCTGCTGGCCGGCGCGGAAGGGGACACCGACAGCGAGCGCTTGTTCCTGGCGATCCTCACCGCGCGGCGTCGGACGGGATCCCTCGAAGGAGCCGTCGCGGACGTGATCGGGAGGCTCGACCCGGACTCGTGGAACTCGCTCAACTTCGTCCTGCTCGAGCCGGGCCGTCTGCACGCGCTGTGCTGCAACGACGCGGCCCGTCGTCCGGAGGACTCAGCACCGGACTACTTCCGGATGTTCTTCGAGACCACGCGCGCCTGCACCTCCGTGTGGTCGTCCGGCGTCCGCAAGCACACGGCCAGCGAGCTACCGAACCGGCACCTGCTCGGCGTCGACGTCACGACGGGGGAGGTGCGACTCAGACCCGTCTGAGCACCACGTCGGCCCGACCGGTCGACCCGCCCGCAGTCCTCCACCTTCATGAGGAGCACTCCATGGCCCACCAACCCGTGCCGCAGCAAGGCGGCACCCTCCGTCGCGAACTGAAGATGTGGGAGGCCATCGGCATCTCCCTGGCGCTCATGGCCCCGTCGATGGCGGCGAACATCAACCCGCAGGGGACGGCCGGCACCGTGGGCCGGGCGGTCCCGCTCGCGTTCGCCCTCGCGACGGTCGGGGTGCTGCTGATCGCGTACACGTTCGTCCGGCTCTGCCAGCGGTTCCATCACGCTGGCAGCGTGTACGGCTTCGTCGGGGCGACCCTCGGGCCGCGAGCCGGTGTGGTCGCGGGGTTCGGCCTGCTCGGTACGTACATCTTCTACGGCGTCGTGACGTCCACGGCCGCCGGGATCTTCGGAGCGACGTTCCTCGACTCGCTGGGGATCTGGACACATCAGCCGGGGTGGGCGCCGTTCCTGATTTCGGCGATCGCACTGCTGGGCGTGTTCTACCTGGCCATCTCGCCGGTCCGCGGCGGCACCCGCATCCTGCTCGCGATCGAGGGCGTGACGGTCGTGCTCATCCTGATCGTCAGCGTGGTCATCCTGGTGCGCCTGCTGGCCGGGAACGCCCCGGGTGGCCACACGGTGGACTTCTCGGTCTTCTCGGTGCCGTCCGGCACCGGTGCGTCCGCGGTGTTCCTCGGCGTCGTGTTCGGGTTCCTCTCGTTCGCCGGGTTCGAGGCAGCGGCGACCCTCGGCGAGGAGGCGAAGGAGCCACGCAAGGACATCCCGCGCGCGATCCTCGGGACGGCGATCTTCGGCGGCATCTACTTCGTGTTCGTCACCGCCGTCGAGATGTGGGGCTTCGGCACCGACCAGAAGGGCGTCGAGGCCTTCATCGCGTCCGGGTCGTTGCTCGGCGACCTCGGCAGCGCGTACGTCGCGTCGTGGGTGGGCGATGTGATCACCATCGGCGCCGCCATCAGCGCCTTCGGATGTGCCCTCGCGTGCGCGGTCGGAGCATCCCGGCTGCTGTTCGCGCTGTCCCGTGACGGGGTGGGTGCGGCGTCGCTCGGCACGCTGTCGCCGACCCGCGGCACCCCGGCCCGTGCCGCGGCCGCGGTTGTCGGCGCGATGTACGCCATCATCGCCGTCGCCTGGTTCGTCCTGCGCGCCAAGCCGTTCGACCTGTTCGTCGCCTCCGGCACGATCGGCACGCTGATCCTTCTGGTGGCGTACGCGCTGGCCACCATCGGCGCCGCCCGGCTGCTGTTCTTCTCCGGTCAGCGGGTGGTCGCGGCCTGGGAGGTCGTGATCCCGGGCCTCGCGCTGCTGTTGCTGGGCTACACGTTGTTCCGCAACGTCTGGCCCTATCCGTCCGCGGCCGCGGCCTGGTATCCCGCGCTGGCCGCGGCGTGGCTGGTGGTCGCCGTTCTTCTCGTCCTGGCCCGTCCGGCCGCGACCCGGCGGGCGGGTGAGCTGCTGACCGCGGACGAGGGGCTCCGGCCGGCCGGCCCGGATGGGCGCGGGCCGGTGGGAGCGCAGCCCGAGGCCGCGCTGTGACTGCGACGGCCACGGACGTCGCGGCCGTCTTGGCTGGGCTGACGGTCGTCGACCTGACCCAGCCGTTGGGGCCGGACACGGTCCTGTGGCCGGGTGCGCCCAAGCTCGCCGCGGACGACGTCATCACCCGCGACGCGCACGGCTACTTCGCCCGGCTGGTCCACGTCTTCGAGCACGCGGGCACGCACTTCGACGCCCCGATCCACATGGTGGAGGGAGCGGCCCCGGTCGAGGAGGTGCCGGCGAGCACGTTGTTCCTGCCGGTGCGCTGCATCGACATCAGCGGCGACATCGCCGACGACGCGGACGCCGTGCTGACCGCCGGGCAGGTCCACCGGCACGAGGCGGAACACGGCCCGGTGCCGCCAGGTTCCGCCGTCTTCCTGCGGACCGGATGGGAGACCCGGAACCGCGACGAGGCCGCCTACACCGGCGGTGCCGACGGCCTGCACTTCCCGGGCTTCGGGCTGGAGTCGGCGGAGCTGCTCGTCGCCGGCCGCGGTGTGGTCGGGCTGGGCATCGACACCCTCGGCATCGACGCCGGGTGCGCCCCGGAGTTTCCGGTGCACAAGAAGGTCTCGCACCCGCGGGGCGTCTGGCACGTGGAGAACCTCACGAACCTGTCGGCGCTGCCCGCGTCGGGGGCGTGGGTGTTCATCGGGGTGCCCGCGATCGTCGGCGCCTCGGGTTTCCCGGCGAGAGTGCTCGCCCTGGTGCCCTGATCCGCTCCACCCTGCGTCGTGATCGTGGGCTTGCTGGGGCCGTGGACCCAGCAAGCCCATGATCAGGGGGGCGGTCGTTGTGCGGGGGCCGTGGTGCGTCCGCCGCTTCTTCGTCCGGTATCCCGACGGTCATGTCATCAACGTCGTGAGCCACGCATAGCCGTGCGGCGTCAGCGCAGGGTCGCCACCCGCAGCGTGGCCAGACCCGGATCGGCGGCGTACGCGACCCGGACGCCGTGTGCCCGCGCGGTGAGGAGCGCGTCGAGGACCTGCTCCGTGATGCGCTCGCCGGGAGCGAGCACAGGGACGCCCGGCGGGTACAGCGCGACGAGCTCGGCCGATACCTCGCCGACGGCGTCCCGGACCGCCACGGTGCGGGACGGCGAGAAGTAGGCGGTTCGCGGGTCGAGGACCTGCTCGGGCCGCAGGTCCCAACTGATGCTCGGCGCCACGTCACGCGGCGTACCCGCATGCCTGCGCAGTGAGGGGATCAGGACGTCGAGGAAACGCCCGGTGGTGTCCGCGTCGTCGGCGACGGTCACCATCGGCACGATGGTGTCGCGGTCGGCCATCTCCACCGGGACGCCGGCGGCGATGAGTTCCGCTTCGACGAGGACGCCGTCGGCGCCCGTGCCCGGCAGTACGAGGACGAGTTTGCAGGGATCACACCGACCGGCTCCGAACAGCTGCGCATCCGGGACGACCAGTCCTGGTACCTCGGCCAGCAACCGCCGGCGCATGCCATCCACGAGGTCGAGCAGCCGGCCGAGCAGTTCCGGTCCCCGCGTCTCCAGCAGGGCCCGGCAGGCGTCGATGCTGGCGAGTACGGATCCGGCAGGGCTCGTGGTGTGACCGGCTTCGAACGCCGTCTCCAGACGCTGCGGGTCGAGCAGCTCCGTGCGCGCCAGGACCAGGGCGCCCTGGCTGTACGCGGGTAGCGCCTTGTGCGCGGACGTGACGGCCGCGTCGGCCCCGAGGGCCAGCGCATGCGGCGGGAGGCCGGGGTGGAAGCCCAGGTGCGCGCCCCACGCCTGGTCGACGACGAGGGGGACGCCGTGCAGGTGGGCGAGCGCGGCGATCCGTGAGATGTCGGAGATCGCACCGAGGTACCCCGGTTCGGTGAGGAGTACGGCGCGCGCCGCGGGATGGGCGTCCAGAGCGGCGGCGACGTCGCCGATCGCGACCCCCAGCGGAAGCGCGGTTGCGGGATGGATCCGTGTCGGCAACCACACCGGCACGAGGCCGGCCAGCACCAGACCGAGCAGGGTCGACCGGTGCAGGCTCCGGGCCACGATGACCTCGTCGCCGGGACGGCCCAGAGCCAGACAGAGGGCCTGATTCCCGTGGGTGGAACCGCCACAGGAGAAGCGGCACCAGTCGGCACCCCAGAGCCGGCCGGCCCGGGCCTCGGCGTCCGCCAGCCGGCCGCGGGAGAGCTTCGTCGTGTCGAGGCCGCCGTACAGCGGGACGTCCCCGTCGACCACCTGACCGAGACCCTGATCGAGCCGTCCGGCCCGGCGCTTGTGCCCGGGAATCGTGAAGGGCGCCGCGTCCGAGCGCAACGCGTCCAGGTAGGACGCGAGAAGCGGGGCGTCGTCACGCAGTGACATGGCGCGAGGTTACTGAGCGGTGCTGTCAGCAGACGTGCACCGGGCGGTCGTCCTGCCGCGGGAGCCGCAGGTCGATGGGCACGGGCGTGTGCTCGTCGAAGAGGGCGACCCGGGCCCGGCCGAGCTGCTTGGCGGCGTACATGGCCGCGTCTGCCTGGCGGAGCAGGGTCGCCGGCACCTCGTCGCCGCCCGTACTCAGGGCCACGCCGATGCTGGCCGTGACGACAACCGGGTCCCCGGCGATGAGGAAGGGCTCGGCGAGCACGGTGAGCACGCGATCCGCGATCCGCCGTGCCTCGTCGCGCCCGGCCACGTCCTCGCAGAGCAGGACGAACTCGTCGCCGCCCAGCCGCGCGACGGTGTCGCCCGGCTTGAGACACCGGCGCAGCTGTCGTGCCACATGGATGAGCAGCTGATCGCCGGCGCTGTGGCCGAGCGAGTCGTTGACGGTCTTGAACCGGTCCACGTCGACGAACATCACGGCGAGCCGGCCCTGGTGGCGCCGGTTCGTCACCAGCGCGTGTTCGATCCGGTCGTTCAGCAACCGGCGATTCGGGAGATCGGTCAGCGGGTCGTGCAGGACCAGTCGCTGCAGTTCGTCGGTTGCCGCCTCCAGGGCCAGCGTCCGCTCCTGCACCCGCCGCTCGAACTCCCGATGCGTCCCCTGCAGCTCCTCGGCGAGCATGTTGAGGCCCACCGTGATGGCGTCGATCTCGTCGCCGGCCCCCGATGGCTCGAGCCTCGTGTCGAGCCGGCCGGCGGCCAGCGCGATGACGGTCTCCACCAGCTGGTCGAGCCGGGGGTCGCGGTCCGGCGTCACGGCAGGTACCCGCGCAGCCAGCGGACGGCCTCCTCGTCGTCGGCGAAGAACCGCGAGGGCACGGCCGGCCGGGTGACGCTGAGACTGAAGTTGGCGATCACCCGCACCATCGGCGTCTGGCCGACCAGCGCCAGGGCCGCGATCGAGCTGTCCCCGTCGTAGACACCGCGGGCCGCCCGGGTGAGTCCGTTGATCCCGCTGATGTCCACGAGCAGGGGCAACCGCCGGCCGCCGCCGACTTCGGCCACGACCTCGACGCTCCTGCGGGCGTACTCCTGCGTGATGGTGGTCCCGGCGGCCCACCGCAGGCGGACGATCCCGTCCGGGTCGACGCCGACGGTCATGAGGGGCTCGGGGGCGATGGTGTCGCCGGTAACAGCCTCGCCCGGAGCATGGGGGGAGTTCATGCCATTTGTCTCGGCAACGATTGCCGGCCTGCGCAGGCCCGAACGGAGTATCTCGTCCGCGTCCGTCCTGACGGCGGACCCGTGCTGCAGCTGGTCCAGCCCGCTCGGCAGATGCCCACGTCGGGGCCCCTCGCCCCCCAACCGGCCGGTGCGTCGCGGACCGCTCCTCGGCGCCTCGTGACACGGTGGACACATGACGCTGCCACACGAGAACCTGTCGGAGAAGGTGAAACAGGTGATCCTGGAGCGCGTCGTCGACGGGACGTACCCGCCCGGCACCCGGCTCATCGAGCTGCAGCTCGCCCGTGAGTTCGGGGTGAGCCAGGCGCCGGTGCGGGAGGCCCTGCGCGAGCTGGCCGTGACGCGCCTGGTCGAGAGCGCCCCCCGCCGGGGCACGTTCGTCCGGGCGGCCAGCCAGGAGGACCTCGCGGAGGTGTACCTGGTCCGCATGGCGCTGGAGGAGACCGCCGGCCGCTACGCCGTGGAGGCGCTGCATGCCGACCCGTCGCCGTTGTACCGGGCCCTGGCCCAGATGCGGGCGTCCGCGGACGCCGGAGACGTACGCGGCCTCGTCCAGGGCAGCGTCGCCTTCCACCGCGCCGTCATGATCGCCACCGGCAACCGCCTGTTGCTGGAGATGTGGGACAGCCTGCTCGTCGAGGTCCGCACCATGGCCACGGTCGTACGGGGCCACGTCGATCTCCACCACGCCGCGGAGCTGCACGTGCCGCTCATCGAAGCCTTCGAGCGCGGCGACGGGGCGGAGTGCGCGCGGCTGCTGGCCGACCATCAGCAGGAGTACCTGAAGCTGCCCCAGGAGACGTCCCCGGAGCCGCCAGCCGGCTAGCGCCGGATGGCAGCACCATCTCTGCGGCACCCCTTGTGGCCTGGATCACCTCCCGCTACGTTGCATTATCGATAACCGATGAAACGGGGATGTGCCGATGAAGCTCGTGGGCTACCAGCACGGGGCGCGGCAGCAGGTGGGTGTCCTCGTGGGCGACGAGACCGAGATCCTGCCGCTCGGTGTGGCGCTACCGCCCGGGGCCGCGCTGGACCTGACGTCGTTGATCGAGCAGTGGGACGTCCTGGCCGGCAAGCTCGACCTGGAGCAGCCAGGCCGGCTCCGGCTGTCGGACGTGACGCTCACGGCCCCCATCCCGCAGCCGCGCCGCAACGTGATCTGCGTCGGCCGCAACTACGTCGAGCACGCCGCCGAGTTCGGCAGGAGCGGCTACGACGCGACAGGGGCGAACGCGGACGCCGGTCACACGCCGGATGCGCCCGTGGTGTTCACCAAGGCACCCTCGACGGTGATCGGCCACGGCGTCGACATCGAACCCCACACCGCGGTGACGTCGGCGCTGGACTACGAGGCCGAGCTCGGCGTGATCATCGGACGGGGCGGCCGCGGCATCAGCAGGCAGCAGGCGATGGACCACGTCTGGGGCTACACGATCATCAACGACGTCACCGCCCGCGACCTGCAGAAGAACCACAAGCAGTGGTTCCTCGGCAAGAGTCTGGACACGTTCTGCCCGATGGGGCCCTGGGCCGTGACCGCCGATGAGATCGGCGACGGACCGCTCGACCTTCTGTGCACGGTCAACGGCGAGGTGCGCCAGCGCGCCAGCACCGCCGACCTCATCTTTGACATCCCGACGATCATCGAGACGATCAGCAGAGGGATGACGCTGCAGCCCGGCGACGTGATCGCCACCGGGACGCCGAAGGGCGTCGGCCTCGGGTTCGACCCGCCGCGGTTCCTGCAACCCGGCGACGTCGTCGAGATCAGCATCAGCGGCCTGGGAACCCTGCGGAACACGGTGGGAGCGGCATGAGCGTGCAGCAGATCGGTGGCAAGCAGTTGTTCGTCGAGGACACCGGCGGCGCCGGCAAGGTGGTCGTCCTGGTCCACGGTCTGGGCGGTACGACGAGCTTCTACGAGCCCCTGGTCCCCGCGCTGTCCGAGCGGTTCCGGCTCGTGCGCTACGACTTCGACGGGCACGGCCGCTCGCCCCTGACCGGCCCGCTGTCCATGCCTGCGCTCGCGGAGGACCTGGCCGCGGTGATCGCCTCGGTCGGGGCGCCCGCCCACGTGGTCGCCCACTCGATGGGGACGCTGGTCGCCCAACAGCTGGCCGCCACCCGGCCCGAGCTCATCGACGAGCTCGTGCTGCTCGGACCCGTCCGGGCCCAGGCCGAGCCGGCCAAGGAGGCCACCCGCGGCCGCGCCGCGACCGTGCGCGAGAAGGGGATGGTCGCCGTCGCCGACACGATCGTCACCGCCGGTACCGCCGAAGCCGCGCGGCAGGCGAACCCCATCCTCGCCGGCGCCGTACGGGAGATGCTCCTGGGCCAGGACGCCGAGGCGTACGCGCAGGCCTGCGAGGCGCTGGCTGCCGCAGGGAACCCCGACCTCACCGCAGTCACGGCCCGCGTGCTGCTGCTCACCGGCACCGAGGACAAGGTCAGCCCGCCCGCCACCAGCGAGGCGATGGCCCAGGAGATCAAGGACGCGACGACGGCTACCACACCGGACACCGCGCACTGGACGGTCACGGAGGCGCCCCGGTTCGTCAGCGAACAGACGCTGGCGTTCCTGACCGCCTGACCGCGCTCCACCGCACAGCTGCACGACGAGCGATCCACGCACGAGATACGCGCACGACCCGCTCCACCGGTGACGGCTGCAGCGCCACCGGGACCTTGCCAGGCACCTCTTGCCCGCTGTCCCGAACCGGAAGGAACACCGCCATGGCCGATGCCTCGGTCCTGTTCACCAATGTCAACGTCCTCGACAGCACGGGCGAGCAGCCCTTCGCCGGCGAGGTCCTGGTCGTCGGCGACCGCATCGCCGAGATCCGCCGCCGCGCCGGCGACCTGCCCCACGAGGGCGTCAAGGTGGTCGACGGCCGCGGAGGCACGCTGATGTCGGGGCTGTGCGACGCGCACACCCACTTCACCTGGAACAACGGTGATCTCAACGCGCTGGGAACGATGGGTGTCGAGGAGCACGTGCTGCACTCGATGCGCTCGGCCAAGACCTACATCGACTACGGCTACACGATGTGTGTGGGAGCCGCCAGCGCCAAGGCACGCCTCGACGTGGTGATGCGCAACGCCATCAACGCCGGTGAGATCCCCGGCCCGCGCTACCTGGCGAACGGTATGGAGATCGCCACCACTGCAGGGGAGCTCATCGGCTCGATCACGCAGTATGCGGACGGCCCGGAAGAGATGCGCAAGGTGGTGCGGAGCACGATCGCGCTCGGGGTCGACTCGATCAAGCTCTCGATGTCGGGCGAGGAGATCACCGGCGGACAGCGTGCCGCGGACAACTACTTCACCGACGAGGAAGTCGCGATGGCGGTGAAGGAGGCGCACAACCGCAACGTGCGGGTCTGCGTCCATGCGCGCAGCGGGGAGAGCGTGAAGATCGCCCTACGTAACGGGGTCGACATCATCTATCACGCCTCGTTCGTCGACGAGGAGGGCCTGGACATGCTGGAGGCGCAGAAGGACCGCGTCTTCGTCGCCCCCGGACTGAACTGGCTGTACGCCACCCTGAACGAGGCCGGGGGCTTCGGCTACCCGCGGGAGCTCGCGGTCGAGCACGGCTACGAGATCGAGCTCGCTGCTGCGATCCAGGGACTGAAGGAGATGAAGGCCCGCGGCATCCGGCTGCTGCCCGGCGGTGACTACGGCTTCGCCTGGACACCGCACGGCACGTACGCCCGGGATCTCGAGCACTTCGTGAAACTGCTCGGCTTCACGCCGATGGAGGCCCTCCAGGCTGCCACCGCGCTCGGCGGCGAGATCATGCTGGCACCCGACGAACTCGGCAAGGTCCTCCCGGGTTACAAGGCGGACCTGCTGCTCGTCGACGGCGATCCGCTGGCCGACATCAGCATCCTGCAGGACATCACGAAGCTCGTCGGCGTGATGAAGGACGGGGTCTTCCACCGCGAGCCCGCCGCCCGCCGCCCGGAGGACGACGTGAAGGCCATGACCTCACTGCCGGACAGCAGTCCCCGCCAGACGCTCGTCCACCCGTAAGCCTGTCGTCGCGGAGGCGCCGTCCCGTGGGACGGCGCCTCCGTCGTGCCAGAGGGGCGGATGCCCGAGCCCGGTAGGGGTGGGTCGGGTGGCGGGTCGGTCGGCGATGGCACCGGCGGTGCGCCCGGGTCGCGGGGCTCCGGTTCGGGCCAGGGATCCGTCCGGTGGGTGTTCCTGCGCAGAGCCCAGGTGGTCATGTCGGCACCTCGCGATACACCGGCCTGGACGTGTCATCCAGGAAGAGGTTCCGCGCCACAGATCCCTTGCGGAGGTGGACTGTGGCGCCCCATCAGCGTAGAGAGTGAAGTGCTGGCCGTCCCGGCACGGAGGTCGAAGATGACGGTTCATCAGTGCCCCGATTGCATCCTTCGGTTCCTCACGAAGAGTGAGCTGGAGTTCCACCTGCGCGAGGAGCACCCCGCCTTCCGGCACGACTACCCGGCGCGGGTCCACGAGCACCCGGCGCCCGAGGTCATCCGGGCAGGGAGCCCGTGGGCGAGGGTGAAGAACGCCGGCTACGACCTCCTCTTCTACTTCAAGCGCTGAGACAGCCTCTCAAGACCGAGGAGGTGTCCTAGTTCGCCGTACGTTGCAACGTCCGCCGTGACCGAGGTAGAGGAGTCAGCTGTGCCCGACGTCGTCTTCTCCGTGGACCAGTCCAAGTCGATGCGCGATCAGGCGGTGCCGGGTCACAACCGCTGGCACCCGGACATTCCCGTCGCGGCGCAGGTGAAGCCGGGCGACGAATTCCGCGTCGAGTGCCGGGAGTGGACGGACGGCCAGCTCGGCAACAACGACTCCTCCAACGACGTCCGGGACGTCGACCTCAGCGTCGCGCACATGCTCAGCGGCCCGATCGGCGTCGAGGGCGCCGAACCCGGCGACCTGCTGGTCGTCGACATCCTCGACCTCGGGCCGGTGCCCCAGCAGGTGGGGCCGGCCCCCGGCCAGGGCTGGGGCTACACGGGGATCTTCGCCAAGACCAACGCGGGCGGGTTCCTGACCGACTACTTCCCCGATGCGTACAAGGCGATCTGGGACTTCCACGGCCAGGACGCCACCTCCCGGCACATCCCCGGCGTCCGCTACACCGGCATCACGCACCCCGGCCTGTTCGGCACCGCTCCCTCGGCCGAACTCCTCGCCCGCTGGAACCGCCGGGAGCAGGCGCTCATCGACCGCGATCCCGACCGCGTACCGCCGCTCGCGCTGCCTCCGCTGGAGGACGGCGTGCTCGCCGGGACCCTGTCCGGAACCGAGCTGCAGAGGGTGGGGCGCGAGGGCGCTCGCACCGTGCCGGCGCGGGAGAACGGCGGCAACCACGACATCAAGAACTTCACCCGCGGCTCCCGGGTCTTCTACCCGGTGCACGTCCCCGGCGCGAAGCTGTCGGGCGGCGACCTGCATTTCAGCCAGGGCGACGGCGAGATCACGTTCTGCGGCGCCATCGAGATGGGCGGCTTCATCGACTTCCACGTCGACCTGATCAAGGGCGGGATGGAGAAGTACGGCGTCACGACGAACCCGATGTTCATCCCGGGCCGGGTCGAGCCCCGTTACGCCGAGTTCCTCACGTTCATCGGTATCTCGGTCGACCACGACACGGACACCAACGAGTACCTGGACGCGACGCTGGCCTACAAGCGGGCCTGCCTGAACGCGATCGAGTACCTCAAGAAGTTCGGGTACACCGGCGAGCAGGCGTACCTGCTGCTGGGCTCGGCTCCCATCGAGGGCCGGATCAGCGGGGTGGTCGACATCCCGAATGCGTGCTGCTCCCTGTACCTGCCGACCGCGATCTTCGACTTCGACATCCGGCCGAACGCCGGTGGCCCGGAGAGTGCGGATCGTGGTCGCTGCGCCGTCTCCTCCTGACCCGCCGGAGAGGAAAGCCATGGCAACCCGGACGTCCTATGCCCAGGGCACCCCGAACTGGGTGGACCTGCAGACCAATGACCAGGAGGGCGCGAAGACCTTCTACGGCAACCTGTTCGGCTGGACGTACGACGACCAGCCGATGCCCCAGGGGCCGGTGTACTCGATGGCCAAGCGCGGCGACGGCAGCGTGGCCGCGATCGCTCCCCAGTCCCCGGACATGCAGGCCGCCGGCGCGCCGCCGACGTGGAACACCTACCTGGCCGTCGACTCGGTCGACGACGCCGCCAGCAGGGTGGAGTCCGCCGGAGGCACCGTGATGATGCCGCCCTTCGACGTCATGGACGCGGGCCGGATGACCTTCGTGCTGGACCCGAGCGGCGTCGCCGTCGGCCTCTGGCAGGCCAACCAGCACATCGGGGCGACGGTGGTGAACGAGCCCGGAACCGTCATCTGGAACGAGCTGATCACGACGGGCCAGGACACCGCGCTGCCCTTCTACGAGGCCGTCGTCGGCCTGACGACGACGTCGATGGACATGCCGGAGGGCGACCCCTACCGGGTGTTCCAGGTCGGCGACCAGCAGGTCGGCGGCAGCATGGCGCCGCCGGCACCCGAGGTCCCGAACCACTGGCACGTGTACTTCGCCGTCGACGATGCCGACCGCACCGCCGGCAAGGCTGCGGACCTGGGCGGCAGCGTGCTCAGGGCGCCCTTCGACACGCCGGCCGGCCGGATGGCGGTGCTCCGCGATCCGCAGGGCGGCACCTTCAGCGTCGTGCAGCCCCCGCCGCAGCAGCAGTAGCCGCCCGGCCCCTGTCGATGAGCACCACCCCGATCGCGGACCTGGCCCTGCTGTCCGACCGCCATTCGGCCGCACTGGTGAACCGGACCGGGGTGGTGGAGTGGCTGTCCTTTCCGCGCTTCGACAGCCCCTCCGTGTGCGGCCGGCTGCTCGACGACGCTGCGGGTCATTGGGCGATCACGCCGACCGCGAGCTTCGACACTGCGCGGCACTACCAGGACCGCACGATGGTGCTCGAGACCGCCTTCGTCACGCCCACCGGTCGGGTCGAACTGGTGGACGCGCTCGCCGTCGGTGCGGCCGGTGTGGGGCATGCTCTCGGCGCAGACGCGCCGCACCTGCTGCTCCGGCAGGCCACGTGCACGGCAGGGACCGTCGAGCTGGCGGTGTCGTACGCCCCGCGACCGGAGTACGGCCTCATCGCGCCGCTGCTGAGTCCCGTTGAAGGCGGGGTGTCCGCCCGAGGCGGCGCCGAGTGGTTGGTCCTGAGCTCTCCCGTCGTACTCGCCGTCGACGGTCCTACGGCGACAGGAACCCTCACACTGGAGAAGGGCCAGTCGGTGCTGTTCGGGCTGCACCGCTCGACGCTGGAGCAGCCCCCGGCGCGGGTGTGGCCACAGGCGGAGCTCCGGAAGTCCCTGGAGGACACCGTCGCTGCCTGGCGGTCGTGGTCCGCCCTGCACCAGGCGTACACGGGTCCGTGGGCCGACCTCGTCCAGACGAGTGGCCGGGTGCTGCAGGCGTTGAGCTATCAGCCCAGCGGCGCCATCGTCGCCGCCCCGACAACCTCGCTGCCGGAGGGCGTCGGGGGCGAACGCAACTGGGACTACCGCTACACCTGGGTACGGGACGCCAGCTTCACCATGAACGCGCTGTGGGTCGCGGCCTGCCCGGACGAAGCCGCCGACTTCTTCGCCTTCCTCACCACCGCGGCGGCCGGCTCGCTCGTCGGGGGTGACGCCTTGCAGATCATGTTCGGTGTCGGCGGGGAGCACGACCTCAGCGAACGGATCCTCGACCACCTGGCCGGCTGGCGCGGTAGCCGGCCGGTACGGGTCGGGAACGGAGCCTGGCGACAGCAGCAGGTGGACGTGTACGGCGAGCTGTTGGACGCGGCCCACACACTGCGGGACCAGCTGGGACAGCTCGACGACGCCACCCGTGCGTTCCTCATCGCCTGCGCGGACGTCGCGGCGCAACGGTGGCGGGAGGCCGACCAGGGCATCTGGGAGGTCCGCGGGGAGCCGCGGCACTTCCTGTACTCGAAGGTGATGTGCTGGGTCGCGCTGGACAGCGCGAGCCGGCTCGCCGACCTGCTCGGTGCCGAGGTGAGTCAGGCCCACCGGTGGGGGGTGACCGCCGCCGAGATCCGCGCGACGGTCCTCGAGCAGGGGTGGAGTGACAAGGCGCAGGCCTTCACCCAGTGCTTCGGGTCGGAGGATCTCGACGCCTCCGTCCTCATGATGCCGATCGTCGGCTTCCTCCCGTCCGACGATCCGCGGATGCGGGCGACCCTCCAGGCCGTCACCGACCGGCTCACCGACCAGCGCGGGCTCGTGTACCGCTACCGCACACAGGCCGGGCTGGACGGGCTGGCCGGTGAGGAGGGGACCTTCCTGCTCTGCACGTTCTGGCTCGCGCAGGCGTGGGCCATGGCCGGCGAGACCGGGCGCGCAAGGACCGTGTTCGCCCGTGCCGCCGGTTACGCCAATGACGTGGGCCTGCTCGCCGAGGAGGTCGACGCGACTACGGGCGAACTCCTCGGCAACTTCCCCCAGGCCTTCAGCCACATAGGGCTGGTCAACGCTGCCTGGGCGATCAGCGAGGCCGAGCGGGTCAGTGGAGGGCGCTCGCTGCGACCTCCAGGTCGCTGACCAGGCCCTGGTAGGCGCTTTCCCGGTTGTCACCCGCGCGCAGCACCGCCGACGATGGGCTAGAGCCGGTTCCGAGGCGTCCACTCGTGCTGGCCCAACGCCGGCCACGAGACCGGCAGAGGAACGTCGCGACAGGGGCAGATCAGCTCATACCCGGCAGGAGGAGTCGTGATCTCACCTTCGTAACGGCGAATTCACCACGGCGACAAAACCTGGCGCAAGATTCAGCACCTGTTTAAGGTGTGCACAGTCGGCTTCAAGCGATGGCCGCAGCGAGGAGCAGCTTGTCGACGTCTGCGTGGCCGGGTGGCGTTCCGTTGCTGCAGGGCAAGGTCGTCGTGCCACCTCTGCCCGGGCGGCTGCTGCGCCGCGCGCGGCTGTTCGCGGCGCTGGACGCGGGTGCCGCCCGAGGTGTCACTCTTCTGGTGGCGCCCCCGGGCTGGGGCAAGTCCTCGCTGCTCTGCTCCTGGCTGCACCAGCCGGACGATTCGCGGGCGGTGGCCTGGGTCTCCCTCGGTCGGGGTGACGACGACCCGGTCCGGTTCTGGACGTACGTCCTAGCCGCGCTCAGGTTCGGCTGTGCCTTGCCGGACGATCATCCTCTGGCCACGCTGCGTCCTCCGCAGGACGTGGGACGCGACATGGACGTCTTCCTACCTTTGCTCGTGAATGCCCTCGGCGACTTGCCGAAGCCCGTCGTCCTCGTCCTCGACGACGTCCACGTCCTGGCCGACGAGGGCGCGTTGGGCGGCTTGTCGTTCCTGATGCTGCACGCGCCGAGGCAGCTGCGCCTCGTCCTCGCGGGGCTGTACCCGCCCGCCCTGCCGATCGCACGCATGCGCCTCGCTGGTGAGCTCGCCGAAGTGACACCCGACGACCTGGCCTTCACGCTCGAGGAGACGCGCGAGCTCTTCGACGACGAGGACCTGGCGCTGACCCACGGCGACCTGGCGGTCCTTCAGGCGAAGACGGAGGGCTGGCCGGCAGGCGTGCGACTGGCCAGCCTGTCGATGCGCGGTACGGATGATCCGTCGGTCGTGGTCGCGGCATTCGCCGGCACTGATCGCACCGTCTCCGACTACCTGATCAGCGAGGTCTTCTCGCGGCAGAGCCCGGACGTGCAGGAGTTCCTGTTGCGCACGGCTGTGTGTGAACGGCTGACCGCGGACCTTGCGAACGAGCTGACGGATGGTGAGACCGGCGGCGAGATGCTCGAGCTGCTCGTGCGGACGAACGTCCTCACCGTCGCGCTGGGAACACGGCCCGCGTCCTACCGCTACCACCCGCTGTTCGCCGAGATGTTGCACAACCGGCTGCACCAGCGGGAGCCTCGCCTCGCTGCGGAGCTCCACCGCAGCGCCGCTCGATGGTTGGAATCTCGTTCTCTGTTGGTCCAGGCACTCGATCACCTTGTCGAGCTGGAGGACTGGGACGAGGCCGGGCGTGTCCTCGGCGCCTGCTGGCTCCCGCTCTACCTCGACGGCGAACTGGCCGCCCTGCGCTCCGAACTGGAACGGTTCCCGTCCCATGTCGTCACGCGGGATCCGGAGATCATCGCGATCCGTGCCGTCTCCAGGGTCACCGACGGCGATCTGGACGGAGCAGCACCGGACATTGCTTCGGCGCAGCTCGGCGCGGAAGCGCTGGAGCCCATGCGTGGCTCGCGCCAGGCAATCGCGATCTGCGTTGCGCAACTCGAGAGAGCGCGGCTCGTCGGGGACCTCCCTGCGGCACGCAGTGCGGCGGAGGTCCTTTTGGCGGCGGACTGCGAAACGCCGCAGGCGGGGGTGCGCCGGGACGAACTGCAGGCCGTCACGTTGCTGCATCTCGGCGTCACCGAGTACTGGTCCGACGAGCGAGAGGAAGCAGAGCAGCACCTCCGTCGGGGGCTCGACCTTGCCCGGAGATCCGGCCGCGACTACGTGGCATTGGGCTGCCTGAGCCAACTCGCCGGCGTGATCACGGCACAAGACCGCCCTGTCGATGCCCTGCCGATCGCACAGGAGGCCGTGCGACTGGCCGAGAGGCGGGGCTGGTCTCAGACCGGCCAGGCCGCGGAGGCTTGGCACGCGCTGGGCTGGGTCCATACCCTGTGGAACCACCTGGAAGCCGCCGACCAGTGCCTGGACCGGGCCGAGGATGCCGTCCGTACCAGTGAGTCGGCTATCCACGGAACCATCTGGATGATCCAGGGTCTGGTGCGTTCGCTTCGCGGCGACGCCGCAGCGGCATTGGCTGCCATGGAGGCTGCCGCCGGCCTCGTTGCCCGGGTGACTGGCCCCCACGTCTTCGAGTGGTACATCCACGCCGAGCGCGTGCGCCTGCTACTCGCCGTCGATCGCGTCGATGAGGCGCGTGCGCTGGTGGAAGTACTGCAAGCCCACACCCCACACCCGGCGCATCTGCTGGTGGCGATGGCCGAACTCGAGCTGCACGAGGGTCGAGCGCAAGCGGCGATCGACACTCTTGCTGCGGGACGGGATGGCACAGCCGCGGGTTTCCTGGACCAGAGGGTGCAGGCCTGGGCCTTGACGGCGATAGCGCTGGACAGACTCGATCAGCACGACGCCGCGGACTCTGTAGCGGCAACTGCGGTGCGGCTTGCCGCACCACAGCGCATGCGTCAGCCGTTCCTGCGCTTCGGAGCTCCGATGCGGGGCATTCTCGCCCGGCAGCTCGTGGTCGCGAAGGGCGATCTCCGCTTCGTCGAAAGCCTGTTGCCACCCCCCGTCTCCGAGCTGCGCCACGCCGGCCAGCTGGGTGGCCACGGGAACGACCAGCTGACCACCCGTGAGGTGGAGGTCGTCCGGCGGCTGGCGAGCCTGCTGACCGTGCCCGAGATCGCGGCTGAGCTGTTCGTCTCCGTGAACACCGTGAAGGCGCACCTCAAGAGCATCTATCGCAAGCTTGGAGCCACCAGTCGGCGCCAGGCCGTTGAGAGGGCCACGGGGATCGGCCTCATAGACGCATCGGCAAGGGACGGCATCACCCGGATCGGGTAGTGCCGGAACCGCGCCTCCCGCGATGGCGGAGCCCAAGGATCACACCTTTGACGGGATGCCGCGTCCCTTCCCGCAGCCCATTGTTCCCGCTACCTCGACGTGCGCGGATCCCAGTGAGTGACCGGACCCGGACGCGCGGCGGAGTGCGAGGGGCGACCCGCCCGGCGGTCACGACGACTTGGAGTTGCGTGTGCTCACGACGGCTCGGAAACTGAAAAGGCCCGGCATCTGCCTTGCGGCCGCGCTGTTCCTCGCAGGGTGTGGCGGCGCGTCGGTCAAGGCCGGCACTGCCGGCGCCACCGGTGCTCCGGAACCCCAGACGGGCGACCTGTCGTACGCGCAGGCGCAGGTCGACAAGTACTCGACGCTGCCGACGTTCCAGGCCCCCGGCGATCCGTTCGACGCGAAAACCGTGATGGCCGGCAAGAGCATCGTCAGCATCCCGGTGAACGGCGCCATCGACTTCACGCAGTTCTACAAGCAGGCGGCGGAGCGCGTCGCCACGAAGGTCGGCTTCCGCTTCACGACCTGGCAGAACCAGGGCAAGCCGACCGAGTGGGGGCAGGGCATCCAGAGCGGTGCGACGAGTGGTGCCAGCCTCATCGACCTCTTTGCGGGGATCGACCCGCAGCAGGTGCTCCCACAGATCCAGCAGGCGCGGAGCAAGAAGATCCCCCTCGTCGCGTCTGACACCTACGACATCAGTCAGCCCGCGTCGACCGACCTGAACTCCTCGGTCAAGTGTCCGTGCGCACAGGCGAATCGCCTGATGGTGGACTGGGTCGCGGCCAAGACCGGCGGTAAGGGCAGCGTGCTGGTTCTGACCTCCAGCGACGTGAAGGCGAGTGGGGCCGGTGAAGCGGCCATGAAGGAGGAGTTCGCCAAGGTCGCGCCGGCGATGAAGGTCACCTACATCGATGTGCCTTCGTCGGACTGGGCGACCAAGATCCAGCCGCAGGTGCAGTCGGCGCTGGTCGGCGACCCCGCCATGAGCTACGTGCTGCCGGTCTACGACACCATGTCGATCTGGACGGCGATGGCCATCAAGCAGACCGGTCGCCAGGGCAAGGTGAAGGTCGTCACCTACAACGGGACGCCGTCGATCCTCAAGCTGATGAACGAGGACGACATCATCGAGATGGACGTCGGCCAGAGCAACGACTGGATGGCGCACGTGATCCTCGACCAGGAGATGCGCATCATCGGAGGGCTGAAGCCCAACCCGGACGCGACCTGGCCGCTCTACATCTGGACCAAGGCCAACCTGGCGGGTGCAGGATCGCCGCCCTCGGACTCCCAGGGATACGGCGACGCCTACAAGAGCGGCTTCAGCACGCTGTGGGGACTCAAATAGCATGAGTCAGGCGGCGTTGGCGCACGCTGTGTATGAGCCGGTCCTGAGGTTCTCGAGTCTGAGCAAGACATTCGGCGGGACGCGGGCGCTGCAGTCGATCGACTTCGACGTCGCTCCCGGCGAGGTTCATGGGCTGGTCGGCCACAACGGTTCAGGCAAGTCGACCCTGATCAAGGTGCTCGCGGCGTACCACGATCCGGATGCCGGTGCGTTCCTTGCCATCGGCGGCTCCTCAGTGGCGTTTCCCGCCACTCAGGAGCAGATCCACGCGTTGGGTGTCCGATTCGTGCACCAGGACCTGGGGCTGATCCCCACCCTGTCCGTGGCGGAGAACCTCCTCCTCGGCTCCATTGCGGCGGAGAGACGTAAGCATAGTGGGATGCGACGGCTTTGCGGCGAGGCCGCTGGGCTACTCGCCAGGTACGGCTTGGACCTCGATCCGGGCATGGCCGTCTCGACGCTGTCTGCCGTCCAACGTGCCAACCTGGCGATCGTCCGGGCGGTGGGTGGAGATCTGCGCGGCGTCTCCGACGCCGTCCGGCTCATCGTTCTCGACGAGCCCACCGCCTTCCTGCCGGCCGATGACAAGCAGCACCTGTACCAGCTGATCCGGCAGGTCGTCGCTCAGGGCTCCAGCGTGCTCTTTGTCTCGCATTTCCTCGACGAGGTGATCGAGCTCTGCGACCGTGTCACGGTGCTGCGCGACGGACACGTCGTGGCGCACGGGCTGGAGACCATGGGCATGTCGACGGACACGCTGGTCGGGCACATAGTCGGCCACGACAACCGTCGCGAGCGGGCACTGCTCTCGGCACCCGCTCCAGGCACGTATGTCGACGTGCGCGGCCTGAACGCCGGCCGCCTCCGGGATGTGTCCTTCGAGGTCGCACGTGGCGAGATCCTCGGCGTCACGGGCCTGCTCGGTTCAGGCTTCGAGGACGTGCCGCCCGCGTTGTTCGGCGCCATCCAGGCTTCCGGGGAACTCGACGTCGACGGTCGCACCGTCGGGCTCAGGCGGCAGCAGCCGCATGCTGCCGTCGGCGCCGGGATCGCCTTCGTGCCGGCGGACCGCAACCGGCAAGGCGTCGTCCCTACTCTCGACATCTCCGACAACCTCTCGTTGCTCGTCCTGCGCAAGTACCTCCGCGCCGCGGTTCTGCGCCGCGGGCGGATCCGGAACGACGCCGGAACGTTGCTGGACGACTTCGACGTGCGACCCCGCACGCCCTGGGCGGTCACCGCCGCCCTGAGCGGTGGCAATGCCCAGAAGGTGCTCCTGGCCAAATGGCTGCGCTGTCAGCCGAAGCTGCTGCTGCTGGTCGAACCCACCCAGGGCGTCGACGTGACCTCGCGGCTCCAGATCGAACAGATGCTGGTCACGAGGGCAGGTCAAGGCATGAGCGTCATCTGCGCAACTGCTGATCCGGAGCAGCTCGAGGCGCTGTGTCATCGGGTCCTGGTCATGCATGAAGGTCGCATCGCGGCAGAACTGACAGGGTCCGCCGTGAACAAGCACGACATCGCCGAGGCCTGCCTGAGGTCCGGCGGCAGGCCCACGCAGCTCAAGGGATCGGAGAGTCACGCGTGACAACCACGACCACGTCCAGGGACGCCGCCCCGGTCCACCCGGGCGCCAGGAAAGGGCCACGGCAGCCGATCGTTCGTCAGCTGGAGCGGGTGGCGCTGCCGGTGGCACTCGCTGTCCTGGCAATGATCTTCTGCGTCCTCCGCCCGGACACTTTTGCGACGGTGGACAACCTCTCGGCCATCCTCGGATCGCAGGCTGTGCTGGTGGTGGTGGCCTTGGGGCTGCTGGTGCCGCTCCGGGCTGGCGACTTCGATCTGTCCGTCGGAGGCACGCTGACGCTGAGCGCCATGCTCGTGGCGGTGCTCAACGGCGAGCACGGAGTGCCGCTGTCCGCCACGATTTTCATCGCTTTGGGCGCGGGTGCGCTCGTGGGACTGGTGAACGGGCTGTTCGTCCTGTACTTCGGGATCAACTCGTTCATCGTGACGCTGGGTGTCGGTCAGTTGCTGTTGGGGATTGTGTCCCTGCTGAGCGGTAATCGGATCGTCTCCGGCATCGACCAGTCGCTGCTGGACGCGGTCGTCCTCCGTCGCTTTCTGGGGGTGCCGCTGGGGTTCTACTACGCGGCCTTGTTGTGTCTCCTGCTCTGGTACGTGTTCGAGTACACGACCGTCGGCCGTCGGCTCCTGTTCGTGGGAGCCGGCCGCGACGTGGCCCGGCTCAGTGGCGTCCGCGTCAACCGGGTCCGCCTCGGGTCGCTCGTGGCAGCCGGTGTCATCGCCGCCTTGGCAGGGGTGCTCTATGCCGGGACCACCGGCTCTGCAGATCCTCGGGGAGGCACGGCGTATCTCCTGCCTGCCTTCGCCGCCGCCTTCCTCGGCGCGACGAGCATCTCTCCTGGTCGCTTCAACCCGTGGGGCACGCTCATCGCGGCGTACTTCCTGCTCGTCGGCATCACGGGGCTGCAGATGCTCGGCGCGCAGACGTACGTACAGGACCTCTTCTACGGCGGTGCACTGGTTCTCGCCGTCGCGCTGTCGCAGCTGCTACGCGGTCGTCGCCCGCAGGAATTCAGCTGAATGCCCGCGACCCTGTCGGGGGGCGTATGAAGACCGTCGTCGTCGTCGGTGGAAGCGTGGCGGCTCTGCGCGCAGTCGAGACTCTCCGGCGTGACGGGTACGACGATCGTCTCGTGCTGGTGTCCGAGGAGGCACATGAGCCCTACGACCGACCCCCGCTGTCCAAACACATACTGACCGGTGAGCTCCCGGCCACGGCGCCGCTCTACCGGCCTGCCGGGTCCCTCCTGGACGCGCAGGTGGAGGTGCGGCTGGGTGCTCGCGCACTCGCGCTGGATCTCCAGCGGCGGCGCATCCTCCTGCCGGACGGTGAGCTCGCCTACGACGGCCTGATCATCGCAACCGGTGCGCGCCCCCGTCCTCTCGGAACCCAGCCCTGTCCGGAGGGGGTGCACACTCTCCGGACGATCGACGACGCGGTGACCATCCGGCGGTCCCTGGAGGCCGGGCCGAAGGTCGTCGTTGTCGGTGCCGGTTTCATCGGGGCGGAGGTCGCCTCCAGTGCTCGCGCTCGTGGTCTCGACGTCACCCTCGTAGAGGCCGCGGTGAGCCCGCTCGTGCGCGCGGTCGGCGGTGCCATGGGGGAGGCCCTCGGCCGTCTGCACATCGTGAACGGTGTGAAGCTGCGCTGTGGCAGTGGTGTGGACCGCTTCCTCGGCGCGCGGCGTGTCGAGGGAGTCCGGCTGACCGACGGCTCCGTCATTCCGGCCGATCTCGTGGTCGTGGGTGTGGGTGTGGTGCCGAACACGGAGTGGCTCCTCAGCTCCGGCCTGACGATCGAGAACGGTCTGCGGGCCGATCCGAGCCTGCACGTGCACGGAGGAACCGTCTTCGCGGCAGGTGACGTCGTCAGTTGGTACAACGGCAGTCTCGCCCGCACCGTTCGGGGCGAGCAGTGGACGACGGCTGCCGAGCAGGGCAGCCACGCGGCGCGGGCGCTGCTCCGTGGCCCGCAGGCGGCGGGACATTTCCGCAGCTCCATGTACTTCTGGTCCGACCAGTACGGGGCGAAGATCCAATTCGCTGGCGACACCGTTGCGGACACAGTGGACGTGATCGACGGCGACCCTGCGGAGCACCGTTTCCTCGCCGTCTACCGCCGATCCGGGCGAGGCGTCGGAGTGCTGGCGCTCAACCAGCCGAAGACCTTCTCACGGTTGCTGCGTGCTCTCGACGCCGGCACCCCGATGGAGGGCGTCGACGACCTCCTTCAGGTCCGCGCGCCAGCCGCCGGGTCCCTGCCAGCTTGACCCGACGCATCACCGACCTCAGCCCACGTAGGAGCGACATTGTCCGACATCAAGATCGACCTCGACCGCGGCATCTGCTGCGGGTCCGGCATGTGCGCATCCCTCGCGCCAACGGCCTTCGGAGTCGAGGCGAGTGGCCTGGCCGCCGTGCTTCCGGGTGCCCCGACGACCGACCTGGACACGTTGGTGAAGGCAGCCAAAAGCTGCCCCACGCTCTGCATCACCCTTCACCACCGTGGTGAAGAGATCGAGTTGTTCTGAACTTCACCGCGTTTGACCGACGGCTTTACAAGGAGGCTTTCCGTGACCGCCGACATCTACGACCTCGGTTCCAGTGCGACGCCTTGGCGATACTTCTGGCACCCGGTGTGCACGCTGAACGAGTTGCGCGAGGCCAAGCCTGGCGGCAGGGGGCCTCTCCAGAGCACTCTCCTCGGGGAGCGGATCGGCGTAGCCGAAATTGGCGGCAAGGTCGTTGCGTTTGCCGACCGCTGTCCGCACCGGGGTGCCGCGCTGACCCTCGGGTGGGCTGAGGACGACGGGCTGCGCTGCCGCTACCACGGCTGGTGCTACGACACCGAGGGCCGCTGCATTGAGGTCCCCGCTCTCGAGCCCGACACACCGATCCCGGCCCGTGCGCAGGTGACGATGTACGACTGCGAGGTCAAGTACGACCTGGTGTGGGTGCGACTCGACTCCAGGGCGGACACCTCCATCCCCGAGTTTCCGGCGTGGGAAGACGGCTCGCAGCGGTGCATCATGGGCGAGCCCTACCTGTGGCCGTGTTCCGCAGGCCGCCGCGTCGAGAACTTCATCGACACGACGCACTTCCCGTACGCACACCAGGGCACCCTAGGCGCGCCTCCGAACGTCGTATTCCCGGTGTTCCCGGTGGACCAGTTGCCGGGACGGCTGGAGTTCGAGACCGAGACCTTCCTCGCCTACAACCCGGGTGACAACACGTACGGCCCGCCGAACTCCCCGGAGTCCACCTTCCTCCCGCCGGCGACCTACGTCGTGCAGATGCCCTTCACGACGGTACTGAAGTTCACATGGAGCGAGACCTTCCAGACGCAGATCTACATGCACCCGACGCCCATCGACGGTGAGACCTGCCGTAGCTACTGGTTCACCTGTCACAGCCATGACGGGTCGGCGGACGAGGTTCACCTGCAGCTCCAGGACATGGTGCTCGGCGAAGACCTGCCGGTGGTGGCATCGCACCTGCCGCGCAGGATCGGCGAGGCGCACGAGGAGGTTTCCGTGCCCACGGACCGGTCCTCGATCCTGTGGCGGAAGTGGCTGCGCGAGCTCGCGCACGCAGGAGAGCGGGGCCCGGAAGAGCTCATGCGGTGTCTCGACACCACCAACATCGAGTCCGAGGTAACCGCCCCGGCCTCATGATCCGCCGTTGCCGGGGATGCGCCCCTCCAATGACGACAGCATCCCCGGCAGCGGTTCAATGGGAGGAAGCTCGTGATCTTCGAAGAGCAGACGTACACCATGCAGGTCGGCAAGGCGTACCTCCTGGTCGAGGCCTATGCCGCCCAGGGGCTGGAAATCCTCGAGCGGAACCTCGGCCGGCTCGTGGCGTTCTGGACGGTTGACGTCGGCGGTGACATCGATCAGATCATCCAGGTGTGGGCGTTCAGCTCTCACGAGGATCGGGCCGACTGCCGGAAGAAGCTGCTCGCCGATCCGGCGTGGATCAACTTCGCCAAGGAGTATGGCGGCCTCATCACCAGGCGGGAGATGCGCGTCCTCGTCGGCGCAGAGTTCTCGCCCATCAAGTAGGAAGGTCCGTCGGGATGCCGCAGAAGGTTCGAGGAGTCGTCGCCAGGGCGAAGGGTGCGCCGGTGACGGTCGAGACGATCGTGATTCCCGATCCGGGGCCGGGTGAGGCGGTGGTGAGGATCGAGGCGTGCGGTGTCTGCCACACCGACCTGCATTATCGCGAGGGTGGCATC
>JAOPWV010000171.1 GCA_025965475.1 Frankiales bacterium
GTCGTCAACCTCCAGACGAGCTGACCTCCCCCTCACTGTCAGCGTGCCGAGGACGTCTGACGACGTCGTACCGGGTGACCAGCGTGCCCTGGTCCTCCAGCAGGTGCCGCAGCCGCAGGCCGAGCGGCCGGCCCAGGTCCAGCGGGAGCAGATCCGGCGCACGGCCGACGAGCAGCGGGGTCGTGGTGAGGCAGAGCTCGTCCAGGCGGTCGGCAGCGACGACGGACGCGAGCAGCCGGGGTCCGCCCTCGCACAGGACCCGGCCCAGCCCTTCCCCCGCCAGCAGGTCCAGGGCCAGCCCGATGTCCACGGTGTCCGTGCCCGCGACGATCACGTCCGCGCGATCCTCGATCCGGGACAGGTCGGCGTCCTCGCAGGTGAGCACGAGCGGCCGCGCGTGGGCGAACAGCCGCTCGTCGAGGTCGAGGCTGCGGCTGACGACGGCGACCCGCGGCAGCGGGGGCAGTCCCTCGGCCTTGCGCCAGGCCGCGCCCTCAGCGGTCAGCCGGATCGTGCCGTAGTCCTCGACCCGGGCGGTCCCAGCGCCGACCAGGATCACGTCGCAGACCGCCCGCAGCGTTCGGAACACGGCCCGGTCAGCGGGGCCCGACAGGGCGCGGGAGTTGCCGTCGACCGCCACGCCGCCGTCGACGCCGAGGACGAAGCCACCGCGTACGCGGGCCAGTGCCGGTTCCGCGTACAACGCGACGAGGTCGGGGTCGAGGTCCGACGGCGGCAGCAGCTGGCGCATCAGGCGTCGAGATCCAGGAGTACCCGGCCGACGGTTCCGGCCTGGACGGCGTCGTGCGCCTCGGCGACGCGGTCGAGGGGGTACCGGGCGACGGGGAGGGCGGGCAGCGCCCCGTCGGCCAGCGCCGCGCTCACGCCGGCCACCGCGGCGTCCAGGTCGGCGTCGGCGACGCCGTAGACGAGCACGAAGCGCAGCATGGTGTTGTTGACCATCAGGCGGCGGACCGGCAGGTCGGCGACGCGGTCGTCGGCGTACGTCGCCACGACCGCATGCGGGGCGACGACCGCAAGGTCCAACTCGAGGTTGGCGCCCAAGGCCACCTCGACCACCCGGTCGACCCCCTCCGGCGCAAAGGCGCGGATCCGTTCCGCCGCGTCAGGGGCCCGATAGTCCACGACGAGATCCGCGCCGGCGGACTCCGCCAGCGCGGCCTTCTCGGGCGTGCTCGCCGTCGCCACGACCCGGGCCCCGCCCCGGTGGGCGAGCGCCACGGCGGCATTGCCCACCGCGCCGGCGCCACCCGCGACGAGGACCGGCCGCCCGTCGATGGCGCCGTCGACGTGCAGGCAATGCCAGGCGGTCATGGCGGGGATGCCGAGGCTGGCTCCCTGCTCGTAGGACACCTCGTCGGGCAGCTGCACCGCCTGCCGACTCGGGACGACCGTCCACTCCGCGGCGGTGCCCCAGGGACGGCCTCTGGCGGCGAACCAGACCCAGACCCGCTCGCCGATGCGGCCCGGGTCCACCCCTTTACCGACCGCGTCGATGTCGCCCGCGCCGTCCTGGCCGGGGATCTGGAAGTCGGCGGGCTCGGTCGAGGAGCGCATCTTCCAGTCGGTCGGGTTGACCCCCGCCAGGCGCAGTCGGACGCGCACCTCGCCGGGCCCCGGTTCCGGCGTCGGCGCGTCCTCGAGGGTGAACACCGCGGCGGCGGGGCCGGTACGGCGGTAGACGGCGGCGCGCATGGTCAGGGCCTTCCTGCTGGGGGTCTGCCACGTACGGGCTAGCGGGGCTAGATCGTCGCGCATCCCGGCGGTCCGCCACTCGCAGGTCAGGACACGCGGTCCCACGGGCCGCTGTTGTGCATGACGTGCTGTCCGCTGGCGGCCGTGGTCTGCTCGCAGTCACAGACGCAGCCGTCCTCGTACGGCCAACCGTCGGGAAGGGGCATGAGTGCCCACACCTGCTTGCCGTCATCGGGTTCCGAGCTGATGCCCCAGCGGTCGGAGAGCCCCGCGACGATCTGCATCCCGCGCCCGGCCGCGATGCTGCCGGCCTCACCGACAGCCAGGTCGGGGTGGCGGGGATCGGCGTCGTCGACCGATCGTGTCCGCTGGGTGAGGCTGTCGACGTCGCCGAGCAGGTCGGTGCGGAACGGCCGGACCACGGGTACCCGCGCGTCACCGTCGCGCACGTCGATCTCCACCGCCCTGCTGGTCACGCACATGGTCACGGTGACCGGCGTGCGGGCGTGCAGCATCGCATTGGTGACCAGCTCCGACAGGACAAGCTGCAGATCGTCCCGTACCGCACCGAGACCCCAGCGATCGCACAGTTCCCCGACGAACCTCCGGGCGTCCCGCGGTGTCGACGGGGAGGCCGGCAGCACGGCGCTTGCCTGACGGCACACGCGCCCTCCTCCTTCGTCGGCTCGGGGTCTGACTCAACAGGACCTGCCCTCTCCCAGGGGGGCGCATGCGCGCCGGGCCCATACCGTCTCGGACATTTCGGGTCAGGGCGTGTGCGCCGGACCCCGGCCGCGACACTGGCACGGCCCGATGCTCGGGCAGCATCGGGCCGTGCGCAACCGGCTTGCCGGTCAGGCGGTCGTGCCGCCGGCGGGCCCGGTGATGGGGTGGGTGAGGTCGTACACGGTGACCCCGCCGATCGTCGTCGCCGTGAACGTCGAACTCACCCAGGCCGTGATCTCCGACGACGCACTGCTGCCGCCGTCCTGGCCACCCATCCCGCGTCCCCCGGACAGGAACCAGTGCACCTGGCCCGCGGCCACGTACTGCTCGAACTGCGCGAGCGTCGGGGCCGGATCGCTTCCGTTGAAGCCGCCGATCGCCAGGATCGGCTCGCCGGTGGCGAGCTGGACGCCGGCGGCGCTGTTGGCGCCGACCGTGGCCGCGATCCAGGTGTAGCGGTCGGCG
This sequence comes from Frankiales bacterium, assembly GCA_025965475.1. Taxonomy (GTDB): domain Bacteria; phylum Actinomycetota; class Actinomycetes; order Mycobacteriales; family SCTD01; genus RYN-124. The sequence continues at coordinate 2,908 of JAOPWV010000171.1, forward strand.
TTCGTGGTCAGGGCTGTCACGAGAGCGCTGCTGGGGGTCGCGCTGTCGAGCAGGCCACCCAGGCCGCCCTGCCCGCCGCGCTGCCGGAGGGTCCCACCCGGCGGCATGCCCGGTGCCGCCCCACCGGTGCCTCCGGTGCCTGGCGGGCGGCCGAAGGCCCGCTGGCCGCGCAGGCCCGGCT
>JAOPWV010000185.1 GCA_025965475.1 Frankiales bacterium
TGGTCGGGGTCCATCTCGCCCAGGCCCTTGTAGCGCTGGATGCCGCCCTTGACCCGCTTGCCCTGCGCCTCCAGCTTCTTCATGAGCTGCGCCAACTGTGCGTCGCTGTAGGTGTAGACCGGCTCCGCCGCGCCGACGACCTCGACCCGGTGCAGCGGCGGCACGGCCGCGAACAGCCGGCCGGCCTCGATCACCGGTCGCATGTAGCGCGCGAACAGGGTGATGAGCAGGCAGCGGATGTGCGCGCCGTCGACGTCGGCGTCCGTGGTGATGACGATCTTGCCGTACCGCATCTGGTCGAGGTCGAACGTCCGGCCGGTCCCGGCGCCGACCACCTGGATGATCGAGGCGCACTCGGCGTTGGACAGCATCTCCGACGCGGACGCCTTCTGGACGTTGAGGATCTTGCCGCGCAGCGGCAGCAGGGCCTGGTACTCGCTGTTGCGCGCCAGCTTGCCGGTGCCGAGAGCCGAGTCCCCCTCGACGAGCCACAGCTCGGTGCGGGAGACGTCGGTGGACCGGCAGTCCGCCAGCTTGGCCGGCAGGGTGCTCGTCTCGAGCGCCGTCTTGCGGCGGGCGGCGTCCTTGGAGGCGCGGGCGGCCTGGCGGGTCTTGGCCGCGGCCGCCACCTTCTCCAGCACCTGGCGGGCCTGCGCCTTGTTCTTGCGGTCCTCGAGGAACTTCGTCTTGAGGCCGCGCGCAACGACGTCCGCCACGATCTTGGAGACGCCGGGCGTGCCCAGCTCGTCCTTGGTCTGGCCGAGGTACTGCGGCTCCGGGACCTTGACGGTCACGACCGCGGTGAGGCCTTCGAGGACGTCGTCCTTGATGACCGGGTCGTCCTTGGCCTTGTGGACGCGGGACGCGACGAGCGCTTCGTTGAGCGACTTGAGCAGCGCCCGTTCGAAGCCGTTCTGGTGCGTGCCGCCGTGCGGGGTCGCGACGACGTTGCAGAACGCCTGGACGACGGTGTCGTAGCCGGTGCCCCAGCGCAGGGCGACGTCGACCTCGCAGTGCCGTTCGACGGACTGCGTGACCATGTGGCCCTTGTCGTCGAGGACCGGGACCGTCTCCTTGTAGGTCCCGTCGCCGACCAGGTGGACCGGGTCGCAGACCGGACGGTCCGGCGCCAGGTGCTCGACGAAGTCGACGGTGCCGCCCTCGAAGACGAACGTCTCCTCGGCCAGCTCCTCGCCCCGCCGGTCGAAGACGGCGAGGGTGAGCCCGGGTACGAGGAACGCCGTCTGCCGCAGGCGCGCCTTGAGCTGGTCGGTGTCGACCGCCGAGCCCTTGCTGAACAGCGGGGTGTCGGCCCACCAGCGGACGGTCGTGCCGCTGGCCTTGACCGGCGCCTTGCCCGCGACGGAGAGGCCGTCGCGCGGGCTGAACGCGGTGTCCGGGGTGTCACCGGCGAACACGCCGGGGACGCCGCGGCTGAACGACATGGTGTGGATGCGGCCGCCGCGGCGTACGACGACGTCGAGGCGCGCCGACAGGGCGTTCACCACCGAGGCGCCGACGCCGTGCAGACCGCCGGAGGTCTTGTAGCCGCCGCCGCCGAACTTGCCGCCGGCGTGCAGCTTGGTCATGACCAGCTCGACGCCGGTCAGGCCGCTCTTGGGTTCGACGTCGACCGGGATGCCGCGGCCGTCGTCACCGACCTCCAGCGAGCCGTCCGGGTGCAGGGTCACCTCGATGCGGTTGCAGTGGCCGGCCAGCGCCTCGTCGACCGCGTTGTCGACGATCTCGTAGGCCAGGTGGGTCAGGCCCTTGCTGTCGGTGGACCCGATGTACATACCGGGTCGCTTGCGCACCGCCTCGAGGCCCTCGAGGACGGAAAGGTGCTTGGCGGTGTAGCCCGCCTCGCGGGACGGGGGGCTGGCGGCAGCCGGCGCGGTCACGATGTCCGATCTTGTCGTGCGGGAAGGAGCGCTCCAGTTTGCCTCGCCGCGGGCCGGGCGTCGGCGACCGACACAGGGAGATCGCCGGACCGGTGACCGGCACAATGCCGTCATGGAGGATCTCGCCGAGCTGCCGAAGGCGCATCTCCACCTGCACCTGACCGGCGGGATGCGCCCGTCCACGCTCGCCGAGCTGGCCGCCGAACAGGGCCGGCGGCTGCCTCCGGGACTGCTCCATCCCGGCGGGCTCGAGTCGGTGGCGGCGCGCGGCTGGCTGAAGTTCCAGCGGCTGTACGACGCGGCGCGCGACGTGCTGCGCGGCCCGGACGACGTCCGCCGGGTGCTCCGCGAGATCGCGGAGGACGAGCGCGAGGCCGGCAGCGGCTGGGTCGAGGTGCAGGTCGACCCGTCGTCGTACGCCGCACGGCTGGGCGGTCTGAACGGCGCGGTCGAGGTCGTGCTCGACGGGATGGCCCAGGCCAGCCGGGAGACGGGCGTGGGCATGGCGCTGGTGGTGGCGGCCAACCGGACCCGGCACCCGGGCGATGCCGAGACCCTCGCGCGGGTCGCCCGCCGGTTCGCCGGCCAGGGCGTCGTCGGGTTCGGGCTGTCCAACGACGAGACGCGCGGCGACACCGCGGCGTTCGCCAAGGCGTTCCGGATCGCCAGGGAGGCCGGCCTCATCGCCGTGCCGCACGCGGGGGAGCTGCGCGGACCCGGCAGCGTGCGCCTGGCGCTGGAGCACCTCGGCCCGGCCCGCCTCGGGCACGGCGTGCGGGCGGTGGAGGACCCGCGGATCGTCGAGCAGCTCGCCGAGCGGGGTGTGGTGCTCGAGGTGTGCCCGGCCTCGAACGTCGCGCTGGGCGTGTCCGCTTCGGCGGCGCACGTCCCGGTCCGTCAGCTGCGGGCCGCCGGCGTCGAGGTGGCCCTCGGCTCGGACGACCCGCTGGTGTTCCGGTCCGGGTTGCTCGAGCAGTACGCGTCGTTCGCCGACCTCGGCCGGCCTGGGCTGGCCGATCTGGCGGCCTCCTCGATCCGCGGCAGCACGGCGCCGGACGAGGTGAAGTCGCGGCTCCTGGAGGGGGTCGAGGGCTGGCTCGCCGCCGGCAACCCGCCGGCGCGGCGGCTCGGCTGACCCTCTCCGGTGGGGCCGGCGGGGCGGATGTGGCGGAAGTGCTGGTCACGCAGCGTGTCGGGATGGCAGGATGGAGGCGTACGAGCCCAGGGGTGAGGCCGTCGGGGAAGGCGCACCTCGACCTTGGGAGGCTCTCGTGACGTCTGGCGTGCTCTACGTGCACTCCTGCCCGCCTGCGCTGTGCCCCCACGTCGAGTGGGCGGTGGCAGCGGAACTCGGCCTGCGCGTCCGCCTCGAGTGGACGGCGCAGCCGTCCGCGCCCGGCAGCCTGCGCACCGAGATCGGCTGGCGTGGCCGGTCCGGCACGGCCGGCCGGCTGGCCGCCGCGCTGCGCGGCTGGAGCGTGCTGCGCTACGAGGTCACCGAGGAGCCGAGTCCCGGCTGCGACGGCGAGCGGTACGCCGTGACCCCGACGCTCGGCGTCTTCCGCGCCACCACCAGCGCCAACGGTGACCTCCTCGTCAGCGAGGACCGGCTCCGGGCCCTGCTCGCCGGTGCCACCGGGCCGCAGCTCTCCCTGGGCATCGACCGGCTGCTGGGCAGCGCCTGGGACGACGAGCTCGAGCCCTACCGCGAGGCCGGCGAGGGCGCTCCGGTCAACTGGCTTCATCAGGTCGTCTGAGACCCGGCTGAGGCGGGGCGCGGCCCCGCCAGGTTCGGGACGCTCCCCGTCTGGGCACGGCGTGCGCACCAGCCACGTACGCGGAAAGGGCCAGATGAGAAGCGACGCCACGACAGGCGGCGGTCACCGATGAGCAGGAAAGGCAAGCTGCTCCGTCGCCTCGACAAGGCCGACACGGCCCTGTACGGGCGGGCGGCCCGCTTGCACACACCGCTGCTGGACAGGGTGATCCCGCCGCTCACCAGCGCCGCCGACCACGGGGTGCTGTGGATGGGCGTCGCTGCCGTCCTCGCCGCGCGGCCGTCCACCCGGCGGGCCGCGGTCCGTGGCCTGGCGTCCCTTGCTGTCGCCAGTGCGACGGCGAACGTGCCCGCGAAGCTGGCGGCCCGGCGGGAGCGTCCGGAGCTGTACCCGGTGCCGCTGCGCCGCCGCCTGCTCACCCAGCCGACCAGCACGTCCTTCCCGAGCGGCCACTCGTCCTCCGCCGCGGCGTTCGCGGCCGGCGTCGCGATGGAGTCCCCGCTGCTGGCCGCCCCGGTGGCCGCCCTCGCGGCGGGCGTGGCGTACGGCCGGGTGCACACCGGCGTCCACTACCCGGGCGACGTCGCCGCCGGCCTGGCTCTGGGGGTCGGGGCGGCACTCGTCGTACGCCGGGTCTGGCCGGTCCGGCCCGATCAGCCCGCTGTCGCCCGGCCGGCCCGGCGCCCCGCGCCGGCGCTGCCCGACGGCCACGGGCTGGTCGTCGTGATCAACGAGAGCGCCGGATCGGGCGAGCGGGCCGACGACGTCGAGGCCGAGCTGCGCCGGCTGCTGCCGGCGGTCGACGTGGTGCGCTGCGGTGAGGGCGACGACGTCGCGGACTGCCTGCGGGCGGCCGCCGACCGCGCGACCGTGCTGGGCGTGATGGGCGGCGACGGCACCGTCAACTGCGCCGCCGGCATCGCCCTGGACAAGGGACTCCCGCTCGCGGTGGTGCCTGGCGGCACGCTGGACCACTTCGCCGGCGAGCTCGGCATCGAGGACGTGGCCGATGTCGCCGAGGCGGTTCGCGCCGGCACCGCCGTCGAGATCACCGTCGGCAGCGCCGACCCGCAGGGCCGTGACCTGTACTTCCTCAACACCTTCGCCATCGGCGTCTACCCGGACCTGGTGAAGGAGCGGGAGAAGCGCGAGAAGGTGCTCGGTAAGTGGCCGGCGATGGCCGTCGCGCTCGGCCGCGTCATGCGCCGGGCCGAACCGGTGCACGTCGAGGTCGACGGGCAGCAGCGGAAGCTGTGGACCCTGTTCGCCGGCAACGGGCACTACCACCCGTCCGGGTTCGCCCCGAGCTGGCGGGAACGGCTCGACGACGGCTGCATCGACGTCCGGCTGATCGACGCCGACGCCCCCTGGTCGCGGATCCGCCTCATCGCGGCCGTGCTCACCGGCCGGCTCGGCCGTAGCCGGGTCTACGAGCAGCGCCTGGTGGGCTCGCTCCCCGTGCGGGCCCGCCTCGACGGCTTCCGGCTGGCGCGCGACGGCGAGGTCTCCGACGGCCCAGGCCACCTGACCCTGCGGGCGGCCTCCGACAAGCTGGTGGTGTACCTCTCGTGACCGGTGTGCTGCCCAGGCCGTCGGACCCCGACCAGCGGGCCGGCCTGCGGCTCGCCCTGCTCGGGGCCGGTTTCCTCGCGCTCGCGCTGCTCTTCCTGCCGCTGGCCGTGCTCGTGCGGGACCAGTGGTCGCCGCTGGCGCACCTCGACACCAGCGTCGAGGGCTCGGCGCATCGCCTGGTGACCGACCACCACTGGCTGGCGACGGCCGCGAAGGTGCTGACCTGGCTCGGTGCACCGGTGCTGCTGGAGGTGGCCAGTGCCGTGATCGTCGTGGTGCTGCTCGTCCTGCACCGCCAGCGCGGCGCGCTGTTCCTGGCCGTCTCCGTGATCGGCGCGTACACGCTCTCGACGACCGGCAAGTTCGTGGTCAACCGCGCCCGGCCGACCTTCCCCGACCCGATCTCGCACGCCACCGGTGCCGCTTTCCCGTCCGGTCACGCGACCGGCTCGGCCGCGTTCTACCTCGCGCTGGCCGTCCTGCTGCTCCCGCTCGTGCGCCGCTCGCGCCGGCCCTGGCTGTGGGTGATGGCGACGGTGATCCCGGTGATCGTGGCGGCCACCCGGGTCCTGCTCGGCGTCCACTACCCGACCGACGTGGTCGCCGGCCTGCTGATCGGCTGGGGCTGGGTCGCGGCTTGCGTCGCGTCGTTCTCGGCCTGGCGCGCGGAGGAGGGCCGGCCGGCTCCCGTCCTGGAGGAGGGTGTGGAGCCGGCGTCATGAGCAGGGACCCGGCCGAGGACCTGAGGCGCATCGCCTTCTGCCTGGAGCGTGCCCTCGAGCCGTCGTACCGCGTCAAGGCCTTCCGGACCGCCGCGGCGGTCGTGGACCGGGTCGGTCGTGACGAACTCGAGCAGCGGGCGGCGGCGGGCACGCTGGACGACCTGCCCGGCATCGGCAAGGTCACCGCGCAGGTCGTCCTCGAGTCCCTGCTGGGCGACGAGCCGGTCTACCTGCGCCGGGTCGAGGCCATGGGCCTCACCCCCGTCGCCGAGGCCGCGGACGGCCTGCGGCAGATCCTGAAGGGGGACTGCCACGTCCACAGCGACTGGTCCGACGGCGGCTCGCCGATCGAGGAGATGGCCCTCGCGGCGCGCGATCTCGGGCACGAGTACATCGTCCTGACCGACCACTCGCCGCGGCTCACCGTCGCCCGCGGGCTCAGCCCGCAGCGGCTGCGCGAGCAGCTCGACGTGGTCGCCGAGCTCAACGAGCGGCTGCCGCCGTTCCGGATCCTCACCGGCATCGAGTGCGACATCAACCTCGACGGGTCGCTCGACCAGGAGCCCGAGCTGCTCGCCCGGCTCGACCTCGTCGTCGCCAGCGTGCACAGCAAGCTGCGGATGGACCGCCAGGAGATGACCGCCAGGATGGTGGCCGCCATCTCCAATCCGCACACCGACGTCCTCGGGCACTGCACCGGGCGGCTGGTCAGCGGCAAGGGGCGGCCGGAGTCGGAGTTCGACGCCGAGCTGGTGTTCGCCGCCTGCGCCCGGTTCGACGTCGCAGTGGAGATCAACAGCCGGCCGGAGCGGCTCGACCCGCCCAAACGGCTGCTGCGCCTGGCGGTGGAGGCGGGCTGCCGGGTCGCGATCGACACCGACGCGCACGCACCGGGTCAGCTGTCGTGGCAGCCGCTGGGCTGCGAGCGGGCCGTGCGCTGCGGCGTGCCGCCGGAGCGGATCGTCAATGCCTGGAGCGCCGGCGATCTGCTCAGCTGGACGCGCCGCGCTGCCGCGGGATGAGTGTCGTCACCGGCGCGGTGAGCAGCTCGGTGGTCGCGTCCGGCAGGGTGTCGGCCACGAGCAGCGCGCAGGCGGCGTCGAGGCAGAGCGTCATGACGCGCTCGGTCTCGCGGTCCTCGAGGGGGAGCCGGCCGCCGCAGGAGCGGCACGGGCGGGACAGCGCCTCCGTCCCGCTGCGCCGGACGAGGGCCCAGACGCGCCGCCGACTGGTCAGGACCGCTGCCTGGAAGGCCGTCTCCCGGGCGTCCGCGCGGTCGGTCTCGTCGGCGAAGGACCGGTCCACCAGCGCGTCGTACATCCGGCGGCCCTCGGCGTCGTGGCAGCGGCCGGCCAGGACCGGGAACAGCGCCAGCAGCGCCTTGACCTGCTCGGCGCGCGGGCCGAGGTCGGGCTCCGCGACGGCGGACCCCGGGTAGACCGCGCGCCAGGGCCGCATCAGCAGCTCGTAGTCGCCGCGGCTCAGTACCGGTTTGGCGTACGCCGCCGCGATGGCGTCGCGGATCGCCTTGAGCGCGGTCGTCGTCACGTCGCAGGAGACCGTCACGTAGGCAGCCTCGCCGCGCAGGTCGTCGTCGAACAGGTCGGCGAGGGCCTCGAACGCGGTCAGTGCCTCGAGGACGAGCGGGCTGTCCGGGGACAGGGCCCGGTCCCGGGCCTCGGCGGCGGCGACGGTGTTCGACCAGGCGTCGGCCAGCAGCGGCAGGTCCGCGTCCCGGATGTGCGCCAGCTGCGCGAGCACGCCGACGACCTCAGCGAGGTTGGGGTGTTCGCGGAGCTCCGAGATCGCCGTACGCCGCACCATCGCCGTTCGCCGCCCGTCGCCCCTCCGGCCGGGCACGGTGCCCGGTTCCCGGGATAGTGCGGCAGCCAGGCGCTGACGGCGAGGAACTCGCGCGGAGATGACGCGGACGGGGGAGTCCGAGATGACCCGCTTCGCCCCGGAACTGGCCCGGGTGAGCCGTCCGGGGTCAGAAGCGGTGGGCCTCCACGCCGCCCTGCAGGTTCGTCCAGACCTCCTGCATGTTGGCGAACGGGATGCCTTCGGGCAGCTGCCGTAGCCGGTCCAGGACACGGTCCGGCGCGTGCAGGGTCCCGGCCCGCGCGATCAGCGCCTCGCGGTCGGCTGGCCAGATCTCCTTGCCGAGGAAGGAGGCGATCTCCGCCCGCGCCGCGACATCGCCTTCGGACATGCCCTCGGGAACCCCGCCGGTCAGCGTGCCGTCCGGCACCAGGTCGACGTCCGGCTGGTCCTCGCCCGAGGGCTCCGCGGATTTCCACTCCTCGCCGCGCGTGTCGTGCCCCGCGCGGACCAGCCCCTCCACCTCGTGCTCGAGGGCGTCGTCCATCCGCGCACCGTGCTTGTCGCTGCCTCGCTCCATGGTCCGCTGGGTACCCGCGGTCAGGCGGGTGACACGGCCGCCGGAAACCCGGCGGGAGCCGGAGATAGATCCGCCCCCACGGGGCACAGGAAACGCATGAACGAGAACCGCTGGCGCGCGGCGGCCCGTGGTGGGCTGGCCACAGTCCTGCCCACCTTGCTGCTCGCGGGTCTCCTGGCCGCGGCGAGCGCGAGCAGCGGCGGCACACCTTCGCTCGACCGTGAACCGACCCTCGACATGACGGTCACCACGAAGTGACCGTCATGTCGGGGAGAGCGTCGGGGTGACTCAGCCCGCGTCGTTGCCGGCGGTGGTGTCCTTGGCCGCCGGCAGCTGCTCCTCGTAGAGCCGGTAGCGCTCGACGGCCTGCGCGGGCAGGCCCGCGTCGACCTCGCCGCGGCGGGCGAGCTCACCGAGAACGGCCACCGCGATCGACTCCGGGTCGATGTGGAAGTGCCGCCGCAGGGCGGCGCGGGTGTCCGACCGGCCGAAGCCGTCCGTCCCGAGCGACGTCCAGTCGCCCGGTACCCACCGGCTGATCTGGTCCGGGACCGCGCGCATCCAGTCGCTCACCGCGACGAACGGCCCGCTCGCCTCCATGAGTGCCTGCGTGACGTACGGCGTACGGCGCTCCTCGTCGGGGTGCAGGAGGTTGTACTCCTCGACCTCGATGGCGTCGCGGCGCAGCTCGTTCCAGCTCGTCGCGCTCCAGACGTCGGCCGCGACGCCCCAGTCCTCGCGCAGGATCCGCTGCGCGTCCATGGCCAGTCGCACGCTGATGCCGCTGGCGAGCACCTGGGCGCGCGGGCCCTCGCCCTCGCCGACGCTGTACCGGTACAGCCCGCGGAGGACGCCTTCGCGCAGCCGGGGCAGGTCCGGCATGGCCGGCTGCTGGTAGGGCTCGTTGTAGACCGTCAGGTAGTAGAAGACGTCCTCGCTGTCCGGCCCGTACATCCGCCGCAGACCGTCCTCGACGATGAACGCGACCTCGTACGCCCAGGCCGGGTCGTACGACACGACAGCCGGGTTGGTGGACGCGAGCAGCAGCGAGTGGCCGTCCTGGTGCTGCAGGCCCTCGCCGTTGAGCGTCGTGCGGCCCGCCGTCGCGCCGAGTAGGAAGCCCCGGCCCAGCTGGTCGGCGAACGCCCACATCTGGTCGCCGGTGCGCTGGAACCCGAACATCGAGTAGAAGACGTAGACCGGGATCATCGACTCACCGTGGGTGGCATACGCCGTGCCGGCAGCGATCACCGACGCCATCGAACCGGCCTCGGTGATGCCCTCGTGCAGGATCTGGCCGGTCTGCGACTCCTTGTACGACAGCATCAGCTCGCGGTCGACGGCGTCGTACGTCTGCCCCATCGGCGAGTAGATCTTGGCCGTCGGGAACATCGCGTCGATGCCGAAGGTGCGGGCCTCGTCCGGGATGACAGGCACGATGCGGGCGCCGATGCCCTTGTGCTTCATCAGGTCCTTGAGCAGGCGGACGAAGGCCATCGTCGTGGCGACGGCCTGCTTGCCCGACCCGGCCTTGAGGTCGTCGTAGGTCTCCGGTCCCGGCAGCTCGAGAGGCTTGGCCCGGACGACCCGCTTGGGCAGGGAGCCGCCGAGGTGGCTGCGCCGCTCCTTCATGTACGCGATCTCGTCGCTGTCGGCGCCCGGGTGGAAGTACGGCGGCAGCTCGCCCTCGAGGGCGCTGTCCGGGATCGGCAGGTACAGCCGGTCGCGGAGCTCCTTGAGCTCGGACTTGGTCAGCTTCTTCATCTGGTGGGTCGCGTTGCGGCCCTCGAAGTCCTTGCCCAGCGTCCAGCCCTTGATGGTGTGGGCCAGGATCACCGTCGGCTGGCCGACGTGCTTGGTCGCGGCGTCGAACGCGGCGTACACCTTGCGGTAGTCGTGGCCGCCGCGGGGGAGCGCGCGGATCTGGTCGTCGGTGAGGTGCTCGACCATCTTGCGCAGGCGCGGGTCGTGGCCGAAGAACTTCTCGCGGGTGTACGCGCCCGACTCGACGGAGTACGTCTGGAACTGGCCGTCTGGCGTGGTGTTCATCGCGTTCACCAGCACGCCGTCGACGTCGCGGGCGAGCAGCTCGTCCCACTCGCGGCCCCAGACGACCTTGATGACGTTCCAGCCGGCGCCGCGGAAGTACGACTCCAGCTCCTGGATGATCTTGCCGTTGCCGCGGACCGGGCCGTCGAGGCGCTGCAGGTTGCAGTTGACGACGAAGGTCAGGTTGTCGAGCTCCTCGCGGGCGGCGACGCCGATGGCACCGAGCGACTCCGGCTCGTCCATCTCGCCGTCGCCGAGGAAGCACCAGACCCGGCTGTTGCTCGTGTCCTTGATGCCGCGCGACTGCAGGTAGCG
>JAOPWV010000193.1 GCA_025965475.1 Frankiales bacterium
ATCCTGAACAACGCCGTCTCCAGCCAGTACGGCGGCCCCACCAGCGCCCCGGCCACCATGAAGACCGACTACGTCCGGGTCTGGCAGAACTAACACCCCCAACACCAACCCCTCAGCAGCCGGAGCGAACCCCGCTCCGGCTGCTGTGCGCTGTTCCGGCACTGGTTTGCGACAGGGCCCGTTGATCCGAAAATCCCTGATACATCAGGCGTTTCGCCCGCCTATCCTGAAAGGGCAACGAGCAGGGTCATTCAGTTGCACGACCGACAGGTGCCTCGTGACGCCTCCCGTCTCGACCTCGCCGACCACGCCGGCGCGCCTGCCTTCGGGTCCGGATGCCCCCGCGGGTCGTTCCCCGAAGGGTCGCCACCACCGGCGCCGCAGCCGGGGGCGGCTCCCGCTGCTCCTCGCGATCGCTGGACTCACCGTCGGCGGGCTCCTGCTCGACGTGCTCCGGTCCGCACCGCCGCGGACTCCGGTCCCGCCGCCCCTCGGCGTACCAGGTGACTGGCACCTGCTGTTCCACGACGAGTTCGACGGACCCAGCCGGGCCGCCGTCTGGAGGACGGGTTGGCGCACCGACGGCGTCACCGTCGGCGCGAACAGCCGGGAGCGGTCCTGCTACGACCCGCGACAGGTGACACAGCGGGCCGGCAGCCTGCGGCTCACCGCCATCGCCGAGATGCAGTCCTGTGGCGGCCGTGTGCAGCCGTACAGCTCCGGGATGGTCACCACCGACGGGAGGTTCCACTTCACCTACGGGACGATGGAGGCCCGCATCCGGCTGCCCGGGACCCCTGACGGGAGCATCGCGAACTGGCCCGCCTTCTGGGCCGACGGCCGGAACTGGCCCGTCGACGGCGAGATCGACGTCGTCGAAGGTGTCAGTGGCGGGGCGTCCTGGCACCTGCACTACAGCGACGGCGACCTGGGCGGCGTCGCCGCCGGGAGCTGGGGTGGCGGATGGCACACCTACTCGGCCCGATGGGACCCCGGCGTCCTGACCTTCTACTACGACGGGCACGAGGTGGGGACGATCACCTCCGGCGTCACCTCCCAGCCGATGTACCTGATCCTCGACCACGCCGTCCTGTCCAGCCTCGGGAACCGACTGACCAGGGTTCCCGCCGAGATGGAGATCGACTACGTCCGCGTCTGGCGGCGCTGACGGCGCCCGCAGAGAGCCCCCCGTATCTCACGTCCGGGCGGGCGGGTCGTGTATCACGTCCGCCCCGGGCAACTCTTGGCCTCTAGTAAGTGCGGATGCGCGGGCTTGCGCCGTGCCTCCGGTCGGCCCCACCCGCCGCGAGGAACCGCCCATGGAGACAGACCCGACCCGGGTACTGCTGGAGCGCACCGCCGCTGACGAGTGCCCAGACCTCGTTCTCCTGGTCTCGGACGACGACACGAACCGCTGCCGCTTCGCGTCGTCCGCAAGCCGCCCGTTGTTCGGCTGGCGGCCGGCGGAGCTCGAAGGGCAGGCAGTCCAGCAGCGGGTGCACGTCGAGGACATCTTCGGGATGAAGGCGGCCTTCGCGGCGGCCTCGGACGGCAGGACCAGCACCTGCTGCTTCCGCTTCCAGTGCGAGCACGGCAACTACCGGTGGTGCGAGATGACCGTCCGGCGGGCCGCCCCGGAGGCGGCCGGGCCGCTCCTGGTCGCGGTGGTCCGCGACATCTCGGGGCGCCAGGAGGCCGAGTCCATGCTGGCCCGGCAGGCCCAGACCGATCCGTTGACGGGAGTGGCCAACCGCACCGTCTTCCTGGACCGGGTGCGGCACGCGCTCAGCCGGCTGGAGCGGTCGAGCCGGCATGTCGGCCTGCTGTTCCTGGACCTCGATCGCTTCAAGAGCATCAACGACTCCCTGGGCCACCGGGCCGGCGACCAGGTCCTCGTGGAGATGTCCCAGCGCCTGCTGGCCCTCCTCCGGCCGGCGGACACGCTCGCCCGGCTCGGCGGGGACGAGTTCGCCATCCTCGTCGAGGACCTCAGCGACGTCGAGGAGGCACTCGCCCTTGCCGGCCGCATCACCGAGGCGGGCCGGCCCACCTTCCTCGTCGACGGGGAGGAGCTGAGTTGCACCCTCAGTGTCGGGCTGGCGGTCACGTCCGACCCGCGGTGCTCGGTGGAGGACCTCCTCCAGCAGGCCGACCTGGCCATGTACCGCGCCAAGGGCCGCGGTCGCGACCGGGCGGAGCTGTTCGACGAGCGCCTGCGTACGCGCGCCCTCCGCCGGATGACGACGGAAGGGGTGCTGCGCCAGGCGATCGCGGAGCAGCGGTTGCGGGTGGAGTACCAGCCGATCGTGGACCTGAACGACGGCTCGATGGCCGCGGTCGAGGCCCTGCTGCGGATCAAGCAGGGGACCCGCCGTATGCAGCCGCACGAGTTCCTGCAGGTCGCCGACGAGAGCGGCCTTCTCCGCGGCATCGACTCGTGGGTCCTCACCCAGGCCGTGGACCAGACGGTCCGCTGGCACACCGGCCGGACGCCCCAGCTGCGCATCGGCATGAGCCTGAACATCACGGGACGGCACCTCACCGATCCGTCGTTCGCCGCACAACTGCTGGACATGCTGCAGGCCAAGCGGTTGCCGGCGGACGCGATCCAGCTGGAGGTCACCGAGCGTGCGCTGCTCGAGGCCAAGCCCTCGGTGATGGAGGCTCTGCGCTCCCTGCGTGAGGCGGGCGTGCGGATCGGCCTCGACGACTTCGGCACCGGCTACTCGTCGCTCGGTTACCTGCGGCACTTCCCGCTGAACTTCCTGAAGATCGACCGGTCGATCGTCGGGCAGCTCGGTACCGGCCCCGGTCCCACCGCCATGGCCCGGGCCATCACCGAGTTCAGCCATGCCGTCGGGCTGACCGTGGTCGGAGTCGGTGTCGAGACGCTCGCCCAGTACGACATCCTGCGCGAGCTCGGCTGCGACCAGGGGCAGGGTTTCTGGTGGGCGCGCAGTACGGAGCCTGCAGGGATCGTCGCGTTCGGCCGGGACCGCCCCGCTGCCTCGTCCGTCTCCACCCTCGCCCGCCTGCCCCGGCCCGCCGGACGTCCCCGGCGTTCCCGGACGGCGGGACGTGGGCGCCGCCCACCGCGCGAAACGAGCACCGGCGCGGCCGAGACAGGAACCTGAGGGGAGTCATCGCATGCCGGCACCTCCGGCACCTTCGGCACGGTCGGCCGTCACGTCAGCGCGGTGCGTCCGGGTCTCACCGGGACACCCGATGAGGTCACGGGCCCGAGCGGTCCGCGGCCACCTCAGGCGACCCGTTTGTCACACCGGTGGCCGGATGGTACCGTGCCTGCCCCGCTCGAGATCCCGGCGGTTTGCGGCTACGCCGCCACGGGAGAGCGCACGTCCAGATTCGGCATCCCCCGTGCACTTTTCGTCACGAGGGGTCTGAATATGTCTGGTCGTCGACCGGTCCTGCCGATCATCGAACACCCTCCGCTGCCTGCGGACATGACGTCCTTCCTCGACGCCGAGGACCTGCTGGCCCGGCTCGACCGCCGGGACCCGGCGAACGACCGGCGCTCGGGAACCGGTGCCGACCAGCTCGGCGTCCGGGAGCTCTGTCATGACCTCGAGCAGTCCCTACGGTCCGTACGCGCCCTGATCGACCTGGCGTCACGCGACCAGCCCGGGCCCGCCCAGCCCAGCTCCGTGCACCTCGAGACACTGCGGCTCGAGGTCCAGCGGCTCTCCGCCACGGTGCGCCACCACATCAGCCCGCTGCCCGCCGAGACCGTCGACCTGCGGATGACGGCACGCTCGGTCCTCGCGTGCACCGCGATGGTCTTTCCCGGCCGCCTCGAGCTGCGCGCGCCCCGGCCGGTGCTCGTCTACGGGGAGCGGGTCCTTCTGCACCGCGCGCTCGCCAACCTCGTCCAGAACGCCTGTGAGGCCACCTCCACCGGCCGCGTGATCGTGACCGTGGCCGCGCGCGACGGCGAAGGCATCGTCGACGTCGAGGACCACGGTGACGCGGGCGGGTCCGGCGGCGGCGCCGGGCTCGGTCTGTGGATCGTGCACGCCGCGGTCGGTGCCCACGGCGGCACGGTCGAGCGGGGCCGCAGCGACCTCGGCGGCCTGCACATGCGGATGCGACTACCCCGAGAGCCCCGGCCCTCCGGAAAGGAGTCGACGACATGAAGTTGCTGCTCTGTGACGACCACGAGTTGTTCGTCGACGCGCTCGCCTTTGCGCTCAGGCAGCACGGTGACGACGTCACCGTCACCTCCTCACCGCACGTCGCCGAAGCGCGGGCGGCGTTGCAGCGCTTCGACGTGTGCGTGATGGACCTGCACTTCCCGGACGGCGACGGACTGACCGCGACCCGCCAGCTCACGTCGCGGTCGACCCGGGTGCTCGTCCTGAGCGGGGAGGCCAGCGGGGCCCTCGCCCGCCGCGCCCTGCAGGCCGGCGCCAGCGGCATCCTGCGCAAGGACCGTCCCCTGGCGGACGTCGTGACGGCGATCGAGCGGGTCGCACTCGGCGAACTGCTCGTCGACCGGGACGTCGTACGCACGGACGTCGCACCGCGGTTCGCCCTGACGCGCCGGGAGCGACAACAGCTCGAACTGATGACCCGAGGGTTGTCGACCTACGCCATCGCGCGCGAGATGCAGATCTCGTACAACACGGCACGAAGCCATGCCCAGAGCATCCTGCAGAAGCTCGGCGTACACACCCGCCTGGACGCCGTCCGGGTGGCCCTGCGGCAGGGCCTGGTCATGGGTCAGGGCGCCGGATTGTCACAGCCGGCCCGAACGGGGAACCCGACATGACCGCGCCACGCCTGCTCGTCCTCCACTCGCAGTTGCTCGTCGCCCAGGTGGTCGCCGCGCGGCTGGCCTCCGACCAGCGCTTCACGTACGTCGAGTCACGTGACGACCCGGCCGTGGACCTGCACCGGTTGGAGGACTTCGACCTGGTGCTCGTGGACCAGCACTTCATCGGGCCGGCCGGAGCCCGGCTCCTGGAGCGGCTGAGGGGGGTCACCCGACCCGTTCTCGCCGTCCTCGGCGAGCCGGACGAGCTGGACGGGATGCTCGCCGCGCTCCGCGCCGGCGCGAAGGCCTGGGTGTCGATCGACACCTCCGGCGAGACCGTCATCGATGCCTTGCAGACCGCTCTGGACGGCCAGATCTGGCTGCCCCCCGCGGCCCTGCCGACCCTCCTGGAAGCCCTGGCCGCCAAGGATCTCCAGCTCGGGCTGCTCCAGCGGCTGACGGTGCAGGAGACCGAGGTGATGCGGCATCTCCTGGACGGGGAGAGCACCGTCTCCATCGCCCGCCGGATGTTCCTGTCGCCCAACACCGTGCGCACGTACCGGCGGCGGATCTTCAGCAAGCTGGGCGTGCACTCGGCCCTCGAGGCCGTCGCGGCTGCACGGGCGGCGGGGATGACCCCGATCTCGCCCGGAGGTCGCTATACGTAGTACAGGTTGTCATCCATCTGCATGATCCAGATACATGCCCGCACTGTAACCGTGGCGGGCATGACGGAGCGAACCCCAGAAGGTATCTCAAGCCGACCCGAACCGACGTGCGACACGCGGTGCGTGTGCCTGCCGGGGAGGACGTCATGCGGCTGACGGCAGATCGCAGCGCCGCGCTGGTCATCGCGGCGAGCGCGGGCGAGCGATGGGCCTGGGAAGCACTGGTGGACTCGTACGCCGGGTTGATCTGGGCCATCACCCGGAACTACCGGCTCTCCAGCGGGGACGCGGCAGACGTCTCGCAGACGACGTGGCTGCGGCTGGTCGAGAGCATCGACAGCATCGAGGATCCCTCACGGGTCGGAGCCTGGCTGGCGACGACAGCACGCCGTGAGTGCCTGCGCGTGCTCGGCCTGGGCCGGCGCAGCATCCTCGTCGGGGAGACCGAGCAGCTCGAGGACGGCCGCGCCGTCTTCGTCGAGCTCGACGCGAACCTGCTCGCCGAGGAGCGGGACGACGACCTGCGTCACGCGGTCGCGGCGCTGCCGCCCCGGTGCCGGCAGTTGTTGCAGCTGCTGATGTTGGACCCGCCGCCCTCGTACGAGGAGGTCTCAGCGGCACTTTCCATGCCAATCGGGAGTATCGGACCCACGCGCGGACGCTGTTTGCGACGTCTTCGCGAGATCTTGACCGCAGAAGGTATTGCGGGGGGGGATCACAGCATCTTTGATGTGTGAGCACGCCCCACGGCGACGAGCGCCGTCGAACCAGCCATCTCCGCCCTGAGGGAGCTGTCATCAGCGAGGTCCCCCAGGACGTCGTCGCGACTGCCAAGGCAGCCTTCGACGCCCGCCGGCCGGGGACGCGCGTCCTCGACCTGGTCTGGGACTCCCGCTTCGACAGCCTGCGGCGCTTCGAGGACCGGCGCTACGAGCGTCAGCTGCGCTTCGGCTCGCCCGGCTGCGAGGTGCGCATCGGTGTGATCCGCAACGGCGCACTGCTCGAGCTCGAGGTGGACGTCAGTCCTGCCGAAGAGCTCGAGATGGAGCTCAAGCACATCTCGCCGGAGCTGCGGCTGGTCATGCGCGGCCGGTTGCCGGTCAGGTTCATGGCAGTACGACCCGGGCTGGTGACGCTGTCCCTGTCCGGGCTCGCGGACGACAGCGAGTTCCCGACCTCGCAGACCGCCTGGGTCCGGCTCTGAGCGAGCGGCACGCACAGGCACTGACAGGCAACGCACAGGCACTGCCAGGCACGAACTGCGCGCGACTCCCCCTACTCGCGCCGGGGATCCGGCGCGGCGGCGCGGGCCTGACGGGCCTCCGGCAACGTGATGACCCGGTCCTCGAGGGCGGACCGGATGCCCTCGAGTGCGGTCGCGATCCGGTCGAAGGCCTCGTAGTACGGCGGCCCCGGCTGCTGCGGCTGCGTGCGGCGGTTGTAGCGACGACGCTCCGTCGGCCGGTCGGCCGCGGGGTCGTCACTGGCACGGCGGCCCTTCGCGGGCGGCGGCTCTGTCATCGGGTGCCTCACTGTCCGCGGGCTGGTGCGCAGGGCAGATGCCCATGGCAGGCGGAGGGGTGGGCTCGGTACGGTGATACCGACCGGCGCCGCGGGCCCTGCGACGGTTACGGGGAGAGCGTGAGCCGGCGCGGCCGGTAGCTCGGGAAGGCGTCCGTGAGGGACCGGTGATCGCTGGTTCCGGCCGTACGGGCCAGCCGGTCGTAGCCGTCCTCGTCGATGACGATCCGCGCCGTGTGGTCGGGGTGCCGCTCCGGCAGCGCCTCGGCGAAAGCCTTGCGCAGCGGGTCGCTCCCGTGCGCCATGTGGAACCGCCGCGCACCTCGCTGCCGGAAGGCCCGGAGGGTCGCGCCCGCGAGCGCGCGGGCCTCCGGGAGGCCGGCCGCCGGCGACAGGACACCCAGCTGCAGGTGGACCGAGCCCCCCAGCTCGAGGAGGAGGGCAGCCGCCGCCGCACGGCCGTCCACCTGCAGCACGACCAGATGCGCGCTCCCGTCGAGGAGCTCGCGCAAGCCCGCGAAGTCGTCGTACCGCCAGCTTCCGCGCCCCGCGGCCGCTCTGGACTGCTGGTGCAGTCGGGCCACCGCTGGGAGCTGCGCCCAGTCGTCGAGCCACACGGTGCAGCGTCCACCCCCGGGTAGTCCGCGGACCTGCCGGCCGGATCGGGGGGCACGTTGCAGTTCCACGGACCGCGTCTCCCCTTGGCGCACGACAGCGCCGACGACGCACAGGGCGTCGCCACCCGGACAGAGGAACGGGTGGAACCGCACGAGGCACGACACCACCTGCGCCGCCTCCAGCACCCCGCGCAGAGCCCAGCCCGCCCGGGACCAGAAGCGTTCGTCGGAGCTGCTGGCCAGCGGACCCGGGAACCCGGACGGCGAACGCGCATCCCGCGAGCACCCGGCTCCGGTGGGCGTGAGGAGCAGCGGCAGCAGGAGGGAGCTGCGGCCCTCCTCGTACAGGAACGCCACCGCCTCCGCGCCGGTCCGTCGCGCGTCCCAGACGGCGTACTCGGGCAGGTGGTGCGCATCGTGGGGCAGGCGCGACAGGAGCGCCGCCCACGTCCGGGACGTGGGGTTCACGAGAGACGCACGACCGGTCCCGTTCGACCCCCGACCGGGCGGGCGCCGAACCTCCCCTACCCCGGCGAGATCCGCCGGCGCACTGCTCATGCGCACCTCCGCGGAACAAGAGCCTCCGTCTCCGATCGCTGATACCGGCACCAGCACGGGGCGCGGCGCCCGGACAGCGGCTCCTATCCGTATTAGCCGTGGGCCGGACCGCTCTGCCTGACGGAGCGGCGACGGACGCTGACGGCGAAGAGGCGGACATGGGGCGGGGATGTGGGAGGACGGGGAGGACAGGGACGACACGGACGCCCTGGGGGACGGTGGCGGCCCGCGCGTGAACCCGCCCCATGCCTGGTCGGGCCGCAGGGGGCGCAGACGATGAAAGACCCCGCGGATCGGCAAACGGTCGGTGGCGCGCCGGACGGACCCACCGCCGCAGGGCCCCCTCGGAGCTGGCAGGCCCGCAGCGACTTCGAGCTGCTCCGCGACCAGTTGTCGGCGATCGACGCGTGGCACCGGGCGCGCCGGAGGTACGAGGAGCAGGACAGCGCCCCCAGGCAGACCCGCGAGATGCGCCTGGACGCGACGCGCCGGCTGGCTGCGCGCCGACGCGAGCAGGAGGCCCTGCTGGCCCGGGCCGACGCGGCCGCACCGCAGTACGGCGGCGCGGCGGGGCGACCCCGGGCCGTCATCGCGCACCGGAGCGCGTGGCTGCGCTCGACGCTGACCCTGCGCCTGGCCGAGCACCGGGTCACGGTCATCGCGAGCGTCGACGATGGCGCCGACGCGTCGGCCGCCATCGTCATCGAGCAGCCCGACCTGGTGTTCGTGGAGGACCTGCTGCCGTCGCTCAACGGCATGGAGGTCATCCACCGGGCCCGGCAGTTCGCGCCCCGGGCCGTCGTCGGCGCCCACGCGCTCGCGCACCCGCAGACCTTCGCCCTGCTCGATGCCGGCGCCCGCGCCGTCTTCGCGCGGCGCATGCCACCGGCGGACATCGCCGACGATCTCGTCGGGCAGCTGTACGACGATCAGGTGTACGACGGCGGGGGCGGACCACCCCCCTGACCCGGACGTCGCTTTCGACCCCGGTTGCCCCGGATCAGTCGTGACGCGTATCAGCGGGCGGCGCCGCTCGTCTGTTGTGACGACAACAGCGAGCATCCGACTGTATCGAGGACGCGAATGCGGTACGGCCTGCGTCTTTCCCGTGCCGACGAGCGCTGGACCCGCCGGTCACTGCGCGCCCTCCTGTTCGGGACGATGATCGTGTCCGTCGCCACGACGGGTGCCCTCGCCATGGGGGTGTCCGGCGCTGCAGCAGCGGCGACGCCGTTGTATCCGGATCTGCAGGCACTGCCGCCGCGCGACCTCCGCTTCGCGACCGTGAACGTCAGCCCGGACCCGGCGGTGACGACGACGCGTCGCGTCCTGCAGTTCTCCCAGACCACATGGAACGCGGGGCCCGGCCCGCTGGACCTACGGACGACGATCGACCCGAACCTCACTCCGCCGAGCGGTCCCACCGTCCAGCGCGTCTACGACTCGGCGGGCGGTTTCACCGACTACGACGTCGGGTCGTCGTACTACCACGCGGTGCACCAGCACTACCACTACGACGGCTGGGGCCTGAACCAGCTGTGGAAGAAGGCGGACTACGACACCTGGGTGGCCAGCGGCCGGACCAGCACCGCGGTGACTCCCATGATCGGCGTCAAGACGACCAGCTGTGTGACGGACGAGGAGTTCATCGCCAAGCTGTCGGGCACCCCCTGGCCGGCGCCGTACGGCGCGGGCGGCTGCCAGCTCGACGCCTCCAACACCCTGCACGAAGGACTCTCCGTGGGCTGGGGCGACACCTACGACTGGTACCGCTTCGAGCAGTGGATA
This sequence comes from Frankiales bacterium, assembly GCA_025965475.1. Taxonomy (GTDB): domain Bacteria; phylum Actinomycetota; class Actinomycetes; order Mycobacteriales; family SCTD01; genus RYN-124. Next base: position 9,927 of record JAOPWV010000193.1, read on the forward strand.
GACCTGGGCAGTTCCACCGCCACGCTTCCGGACGACCAGTACGTACTGCGCACGGCCGCCGATCCGAACAACCAGATCTACGAGAGCGCCGACCGGGCCGACCCGACGCGTGAGTCCCCGGTGGGCTCGAACGACGGCATCACGAACTTCACCGTGTCCGGCGGCCAGATCCTCGACCAGTCGGCAGCGACCGGCTCGATCGCCCTCAACGCCATCGCCGACTCCACCGTCGACCCCACCGTCACCGTCAGCGCGATGGGCCGGGACGACGTCAGCGGGGTGACGAGCTTCCGCCTGTCCAACGACAACGTCACGTTCTCGCCCGAGATCCCCTCTACGACGACGTCGTCGGTCATGACGACCGCGCGCTGGTCGCTGACGGACCCGGCGTACGGCGGAACGACCGCCGGCGGCCCCAAGACGGTGTACGCCCAGTTCCTCGACAAAGCAGGCCGACGCGGCCCGTCGACCAGCGCCACCATCAGCTACCTGCCAGCGGCCTCGGGCGGCTACGCCTCCACCGTGCTCGCTGACGTACCGGCCGGCTACTGGCGGCTGGGTGAGGCATCGGGCACGTCCGCCAAGGACGAGACGGGCGCGCACCCCGGTACGTACAACGGCGGCGTGACCCTCGGCCGCACCGGTCTGCTGCCCGCCCAGGCGGACACCGCTGCCGGTCTGGACGGCACCAGCGGGCACGTCCGGATCCCCGACGGTCCAGGTCTGAGCCCGTCCGCGTTCAGCGTCGAGGCCTGGATCCGGCCCGATGTGCTGCCGGCCGCCGGCGCCTTCGCCTCCGTCGCGACGAAGAACGGCGCGTACTCGCTGCAGTTCAACGGGCCGCTCATGGAGTTCACCCTCATCAACGGCACCGGCCGGCAGCGACTGCAGGCACCGTCCGGCGCCGTGGTCGCCGGCCACACCTACCACGTCGTCGGGATCTGGGACGGCACCACCCAGCGCCTCTACCTCGACGGCACCCAGGTCGCGCAGGCCACCCCGACCACGACTCCGGGGACCAGCACCAACCCGCTGACCCTCGGTTCGTGGGACGGCTCGAGTGAGTTCCTCACCGGCACCGTCGACGACGTCGCCGTGTATCCGGCTGCCCTGACGGCGGCCCGCGTCGCCGCACACCACATCGCCGGAACCGCCAACGCGCCGTCGGCATCGCCGTCGGCCTCGCCGTCGGCCTCGGCGTCGCCCTCACCGTCACCGTCCACGTCTCCGTCTCCGTCACCGTCGACGTCTCCGTCCCCCACGGCCGCCTCGTCCTACCGGCCGGCCGTCCTCTCCGACAAACCCACGGGTTACTGGCAGCTCGGGGAACGCTCGGGAACCGCCGCCGCCGACGCCGCCGGCGCACACCCCGGCGCCTACCAGGGCAGCCCCACCCTCGGCCGCACCAGCCTGATCCCCAACCAGACCGACCCGGCTCTCGGCCTGAACGGCACGAGCACGCGGGTGCGGATCCCCGACGCCACCGGCCTGGATCCCAGCACCTTCAGCCTCGAGGCCTGGATCCGTCCCGACCGGTTGCCGGCGACCGGAGCCGCCGCCTCGATCGCGACCAAGGCGGGCGCGTACTCCTTGCAGCTCAACGGACCGCTGCTCGAGTTCACCCTCATCAACGGCAGCACGGTGTACGGGCTGCAGGCGCCCGCCGGGGCCATCGCGGCCGGGCAGAGCTACCACGTGGTCGGTACCTGGAGCGGCAGCACCCAGCGGCTCTACGTCAACGGGGCCCTGTGCGTGTCGGCGAGCCGCGGCAAGGGCCCGGCGACCAACAGCACCAAGGCTCTCTACCTCGGGTCCTGGGACGGCAGCAGCAAGTTCTTCCCCGGCACCATCGACGACGTCGCGCTCTACCCGAACGCTCTGAGCGCCACCAGGATCACCGCTCACCGCGACACCGGCATGAGCCTTCCGGTCAGCACGCCGACACCCACACCCAGCAGCTCGCCCTCGCCTTCCCTCTCGGCATCACCCACGCCGTCAGCCTCGGCATCGCCCTCGCCTTCGACGTCTTCCTCGACGTCACCGTCACCGACGCCCTCCGCGTCCGCGTCACCGTCGGCGCCCTCGGACTCGACGGCCTACCGCTCTGCCGTGCTGGCCAATGGCCCCGCCGGCTACTGGCAGCTCGGTGAGGCCGCCGGGACCACCGCCGCCGACGTCACCGGCGCCTACGCCGGCACCTTCCAGGGCGCCCCTGCCCTCGGCCGCACCAGCCTGATCCCGACCCAGTCGGACACTGCGCTCGGCCTGGACGGGACCGGCAGCCGCGTGCAGATCCTCAACGGCACCGGCCTGAACCCGAGCAGCTTCAGCCTCGAAGCCTGGATCCGTCCCGACACTCTCCCGGCCGCCGGGGCGTTCGCCTCCATCGCCACCAAGGACGGGGCGTACTCGCTGCAGTTCAACGGGCCGCTGCTCGAATTCACCCTGATCAACGGCGGCACCAAGCAGCGCCTCCAGGCCGCCGCCGGCGCCATCACCGCAGGCCGGACCGCTCACCTCGTCGCCACCTGGGACGGCACCACCCAGAAGCTGTACATCAACGGCGCCCTGTCGGTGCAGGCCACCCGTACCAGCGGGCCGGCGACCACCAGCACCAGCCCCCTCTATCTCGGGTCCTGGGACGGCAACAGCGAGTACTTCGCCGGCACGATCGACGACATCGCCCTCTACGCCAGCGCCCTCACGGCCGGCCAGGTCGCCGCGCACCGCGACGCCGGCACCGGGACGACCAGCGCGGCCAGCACTCCCGCCACGTACCCGGTCACGGTGACCCTCAGCGGAGCCGGCAGCGGCACGGTCACCTCCGCCCCGAGCGGCATCTCCTGCCCGGGCACCTGCACCAAGCAGTTCGCGCCGAACACCGCGGTCACCCTGACCGCCTCCCCTGCGGCCGGCTCGCTGTTCGCCGGCTGGTCCGGCGGCTGCGACAGCACCGAGACCACGTGCACGGTGAGCACCTACGCCACGACCGACGTCATCGCCAGCTTCATCCCGGCCGGGTCCTCCGTCACGCTGACCGTGACCAAGGGCGGCACCGGATCGGGCACCATCACCTCGGGTCCCGGAGGTATCGACTGCGGCACCGTGTGCACGGCAACCCTCGCGGCAGGGACGTCCGTGCAGCTCACCGCCGTACCGGCGACCGGATCCACGTTCCTGGGCTGGGCGGGTCGCTGTGCCGGCACCGCCACGACGTGCACTTTCACGCTCGTGCGTGACACGAGCCTGAGCGGAACGTTCGGCCCATGACGGGTTACCGCAGGCCAGGAGGATTCGTCGTGTCACACCGGCCGGCACGACGCCCCCGTTCCGCCTCGCTGGGCGGCATGGCCCTGGGGATCAGCCTGCTGGCGACCGGGTGCGCCGCCGCCGGGGCCGCTGAGCCCGCGCACTCCGGAGACCCGGCGAGCCCGCCGGCCTGGAACGCGTTCGCGCCCCCCACCGCGGACGACCGCCGTCGTGCGACGGCACTGGCCGGGGAGGCCTGCGGGCACGGAACGACCGCACCACTGGCGGCCGTGCCCCCTGGCTCCGGGCAGACGAGCCTCGTGACGTACGACCTGATGCGGCTGCACATCCGGCGGGCCGCGATCCTGGGTGGGCAGGCTGCGGCCCAGGATCCGCAGTACAGCCTGCTGGCGGCCACGGCCCGGGACCTGCAGGAGATGTACGAAACGGCACGGCTGGCCTTCTCCGAGGCTCTCCGGAACACCGCCACAGCGGAGGAACGCCGGAGCCTGCGGGAGCTGCAGGCCGTCGCCGCCCAGACCGCGGTGCTCCTGAACCGCGCGTGCAGCGGCATGCCCTGACCCACCGGCGTCTCGCAGCCCTCCGCGCGGCCCTGCGGTCAGGCGACCGGCCGCAGGGCCCAACCGCGATCCCGCACGTTGCGGAACAGGTCGATGCCGGTGCGCTGGCGGAGCCGGCACAACTGGACGTCGACCCGGCGGGTGGCGCTGGTGTCGCCCCAGCAGACCCAGTGCAGCTGGTCGCGGCTCCAGACCTTGCGCGGGGCGGCCAGGAACAGCGCGAGCAACTCGACCTGCCGCGGGGACAGCTCGACGTCGTCCCCGTCGACGGTCACGGCGTACGCCGCCAGGTCCACGTACAGGCCGCCGATGCCCAGCGGCCCGTCGAGGGTCACCCCCACCTGTTCGGCCCGCCCGACGAAGTCGTCGACCGCCCGTGACGTGAGCAGGCGCAGGCCGGTGGTGGGTGAGCTCGGCGTACCGGCTCGAGCGGGAGTGGCCATGGGATCCTCCAGGTTGTCCGTGGTCGTGGTGGCGACGCTAGGCAGCCGGGGTTTCCGGGAGGGGGCCTGCGTGTTTCCGGCTCGTTCCCAGTCCGTGGACGTTCCGCATGCGCGGAGCGGGAACGTGCCGGACCCGGCCGCGGGCGCCGGCCCGTAGGCTGACGGGCGTGAGCGACCGGCTGGTGTGGATCGACTGCGAGATGACCGGGCTCGACCTCGGGAACGACCTGCTCATCGAGGTGGCGGCGCTCGTCACCGACAGTGAGCTGAACGTCCTCGGCGAGGGCGTGGACGTGGTCATCGGGGCCTCCGAGGAACAGATGGCGCGGATGCCGGACGTCGTGCGCGACATGCACGCGGCATCCGGGCTCACGCAGGAGGTTCTGGCCTCGACCGTCACGCTGCAGGAGGCCGAGCAGCAGGTCCTGGCGTACATCAAGCACTGGGTGCCGGAACCGAAGAAGGCACCGCTGTGCGGCAACTCGATCGCGACCGACCGCGGCTTCCTGACCCGGGACATGACCGAGCTCGACGACTGGCTGCACTACCGGATGGTCGACGTGTCGTCGGTCAAGGAGCTCGCCCGGCGCTGGTACCCGCGGGCGTACTACAACTCCCCGAAGAAGGGCGGCGGCCACCGGGCCCTGGCCGACATCAAGGAGTCCGTGCTCGAGCTCACGTACTACCGGCAGGCCGTCTTCGTGCCCCAGCCGGGCCCCTCCACGGACGAGGCGGTGGCCCTGGCGGCGGCCCTGGTCCCCTCCGAGGCGGCTCTCCCGGAGCCCTCGGAGCGCGTCGCGGATTGACGCTATGCTTTCCCCCGCACCATGGTGGGTGTAGCTCAGCTGGCAGAGCACCGGGTTGTGATCCCGGTTGTCGCGGGTTCGACCCCCGTCACTCACCCCATGACGTGCAGGTCACAGGCCTGCAGCCCGATTTGCCCCGAACGTGGGGGCGAGCAGTACCGCGTCTACTGGCGCAACCCCCAGCCCACCAGTCCGAAGCGGCTCCATGTCGCGCTCGGCGGTCGCGCGGACCTGGGGGCGTTCATGGAGATGGCCGCCGGGTCGGCTCCAGGCCCACGCCAGTGGCTGGGCGGTGCTGGTGCTCGGGCCCACATCCGAGCCGGAGTCCGTCGGACCGGACTGCCTGGCCGCGCATCCACGCGATCCCGCTCGCGGCGTAGATCACGCCAGCGCGGGCACTCGGCCCTCCGCGTGGGCCGGTCCGTCCCGCGGCGGAACGCCCCGACGCACCCAGACATCGACGGGCACAAGCTCGTCACTCACGGAAGGTGCCACGCCATGCGCCCAGCTGCCACCGCCGCGGCCTGTGTCCTTGCAGCAGCGACCTTCGCGCCCACCGCGCCCTTCCCGCCCTTCGCGCCCACCGCCGCCAGCACGCCGACCGCCGTCAGCACCGAGGACAGGACCTACCTCACCGACTCCGCCTCAGGGGCGCTCTGGGAGGTAGCGGGCGGTCGTATCGCGCAGACAAACTCGACGCGCGCCGACGTGCGCGCCTTCGGCCAGCGCATGGTCACCGATCACAGCCGGCAGTACGCGGACGCGCGACGCGTCGCCGCGCAGGTCGGGGAGCGTGCGCCCACCTCGCCCGACCCCACACAGCAGCACGACCTCGGGTTGTTCCGTCAGGCGCGCGGCACCACCTTCGACTGCGTCTACCTGTCCACCGAATGGACCGACCACCTGGCGGACATCGCAAGCACCCAACTCGAGCTCAGCGCCGGCAAGGACGCGCGCGTCAGGGCATACGCCGCGCGCAACCTGCCGGTGTTGCGCCAGCACCTGGCCCTGGTTGAACGGGACCTGCAGTCTCTGCCGTCCTGCCGCTAGCT